>NZ_JBEXHV010000001.1:69957-411461 GCF_040608275.1 Micromonospora sp. NPDC005205 | reverse complement strand
TCGGCCAGCCCGCCGGGCGGAACCGACCGGACACCCCGCCGCCGACCGAGCGCGGCGGTCGCCGCCTCGACTGGCTGGACGACTGACCCCACCACAGCACATGAAAACGGCCACCCGGAGATCCGGGTGGCCGTTTTCGCTGCAAGACCCACTCGCGATCGGTGAAGTCGGGCCATCCCGGAGACCTGGACACCGCGACTTCCGGAAAGCCGAGTTGATCACAGGGAGCGCGCGGCGCGGTCAGGCGCAGTCAGATGCGGTCAGGCGCGGTCAGGCGCAGTCAGGCGCGGTCAGGCGGCGGAGAAGACACCCTGGTGGAGCACCGGCACGACGTCCGACACGCCGATCCGGACGGCGACGTCCACGTCCGCGGCGAAGCCGCTCTCGGTCAACTCCCGTCCGGAGACGCTGCCGCGCACCGCAGCGGGCAGATCCGGAGTGCTCGCCAGCGCGGCGAGCGCCATGGCCGCCTCCACCGAGAGCCCACCGGGCACACCGGAGAGGGCGTCCAGCACCGAGGCGGCACCGAGTTGGTCCTCCACCGACGGTCGCAGCGACCCGTCCGGCCACCGTTCCCCCGAGGCGATCACGCCGATCGGGGCGTCCAGCGTGCCGTACCCCTGGCGGCGCAGCCAGTGCCCGACGGCGCGCGCGTTGCGCAGGCACGCCGCGACCACCGGCAGGCCGGTGGCGCTGGCGGCGGCGCTGATGGCCGAGCCGTTCGGGGAGGGCAGCACGAGGTCCGCCACCACCGGTGCGCTGCTCAGCGCGGCGGGCGAGAGCGACCACGGATGTTCCGTGGTCGTCTGCCGTCGCCCGACCGCAGCGGTCGCACCGACCCGGACGGCGTACTCGGCCGCCTGCTCACCCCAGGGGAACGGGTGCACCCGCATCCCCCGGGCGACCGCCACCTCCACGGCGGTGGTGAACGAGAGAACGTCCACCACCACCAGCGCCGCACAGACCCGGCCGAGTTCGGCCGCCCCGGTCAGCCCCCAGTCGAACCGGGCACCCGATCCGGGCTGGCCGTAGACGGCGGCCGTCAACGCCTCAGCGCTCGTCAGGCGACGGCTCGGTGACACCGGAGTCAGGCTCGGACACCTCGCCCGGCTGCTCTGACCCGATCGGCTCGACCGCGCCGGTCTCCGGAGACGGACCCGAGGATGCGATCGGCTCGGAGACCACCTCGGCCGCGTCGACCGGCTCGGCCGGCTCGCCCGGCAACGGGACGGCCTCGACCGCACCCGCCACGCCGGCAGCCGGCGCGGGCACCTCGACGGACGCCGAACCCCCGAAGAGGCGCGGCAACGTCTCGGTGTGCGCGGTACGCAGCTCGTCCAGGCCGATCCGGAACTGGCCGTGCACCTCGAGCGCCCCACCGGACGGGTCGGTGACGCCGATCAGCTCGAACGGCACGCCCCGCTCGGCGCAGAGCGCCGCGAACGCTTTGTCGTGGCCGCGCGGCACCGAGACCAGCGCCCGCGTGGCGGACTCGCTGAACAGGTAGACGAACGGCATCGAGCCCTCGGCGAACTGCTCCGGCACCGCGACCCGGGCACCGACGCCGCGACGCAGGCAGGACTCGACCAGGCTCTGGGCGAGACCACCGTCGGAGAGGTCGTGCGCGGAGGCCAGGTGACCGACGCGGGCTGCCTCGGCCAGCAGCTCGGCGAGCGCCTTCTCGCGGAGAAGGTCGACCTGCGGCGGAATACCACCGAGGTGCTCGTGCGTCACCCAGGCCCACTCCGAGCCGGACAGCTCCACGTTCGTCTCGCCGAGCAGGTAGAGCTGGTCGTGGTCGCCAGCGGCGCGCGGCACGAAGCCCATCGGCACCCGGTCGGCGACGTTGTCCAGCACGCCCAGCACGCCGACAACCGGGGTCGGGTGGATGGCCGCCGCGCCGGTCTGGTTGTAGAAGCTGACGTTGCCGCCGGTCACCGGGATGCCCAGCTCCAGGCAGCCGTCCGCCAGGCCGCGCACGGCCTCGGCGAACTGCCACATCACGCCCGGGTCCTCCGGGGAGCCGAAGTTGAGGCAGTTGGTCACGGCGATCGGCTTCGCGCCGGTCACCGCGACGTTCCGGTACGCCTCGGCCAGGGCCAGCTTGGTGCCGTTGTACGGGTCCAGTCGGGTGTACCGGCCGTTGCCGTCGACCGACAGCGCCACACCGAGGCCGGTCCGCTCGTCGATCCGGATCACGCCGCCGTCCTCCGGCTGCGCGAGCACCGTGTTGCCCAGCACGTAGCGGTCGTACTGCTCGGTGACCCAGGTCTTGTCGGCCAGGTTCGGCGACGCGATCATGCGCAGCACGGTCTCCCGCAGCGCGTCCGGGTCGGCCGGGCGGGGCAGCGTCTCGGCCCGGTCGGCCTGGAGCAGGATCAGGTCGGCCGGCTCGCGCATCGGGCGGGCGTAGACCGGGCCGTCGTCCACCAGCGAACCCGGCGGCACGTCGACGACCAGGTGGTCCTGCCAGGTGATCAGCAGGCGACCCGGGCGGCCGTCCGGCTCGGGTGCGGTGACCTCACCGATCGCGGTGGCGAGAACACCCCACTTCTCGCAGGTCTTGAGCACCGCGTCGAGCTTGTCCGGCTCGACGACCAGCAGCATCCGCTCCTGCGACTCGCTGGCCAGGATCTCGTGCGGGTCCATCGAGGGCTCGCGCAGCGGCACCCGCTCCAACCAGACCCGCATGCCGGTGCCGGCAGCGGCGGCGGTCTCGGTGAGCGCGCAGGTCAGGCCGGCGCCGCCGAGGTCCTGGATGCCGACGACAAGTTGGCCGTCGTACAGCTCGAGGCACGCCTCGATCAGCAGCTTCTCGGTGAACGGGTCGCCGACCTGCACGGCGGGTCGGCGCGCCTCGCTGCCCTCGTCGAAGGTGGCGCTGGCCAGCACCGACACGCCGCCGATGCCGTCACGGCCGGTCTTGGCGCCCATCAGGACGACAACGTTGCCCGGCCCGGCGGCGGCCTTGTTCTGCAGCCGGTTGACCGGCAGCACGCCCAGGCAGAGCGCGTTGAGCAACGGGTTGCCCTGGTAGGAGGGGTCGAAGACCAGCTCGCCACCGATGTTGGGCAGGCCCAGGCAGTTGCCGTAGCCGCCCACTCCGGCGACCACGCCGGTGAGCACCCGGGCGGTGTCCGGGTGGTCCGCGGCACCGAAGCGCAGCGGGTCCATCACCGCGACCGGGCGGGCGCCCATGGCGAGGATGTCCCGGACGATGCCGCCGACGCCGGTCGCCGCGCCCTGGTACGGCTCGACGAAGCTCGGGTGGTTGTGCGACTCGACCTTGAAGGTCACCGCCAGCTCGTCCGAGATCTGCACGACACCGGCGTTCTCACCGATGCCGGCGAGCAGCCGGTCGCTGTGCGGGGCCTTCTCGCCGAACTGGCGCAGGTGCACCTTGCTCGACTTGTAGGAGCAGTGCTCGCTCCACATGATCGAATACATCGCCAGCTCGGACTGCGTGGGCCGGCGACCGAGGATCTGCCGGATCCGGTCGTACTCGTCGTCGCGCAGGCCCAGCTCGGTGTACGGCTGAAGCTCGCCCGGGGTGCCACCGGCGCGCGGAACGGTGTCCACGCCCTCGGTCCAGACGGCGGCGGCCGGCTGGGCGGGAGCGGTCGCCGGTGCGGCCGGCTGCGCGGGGCTCGGCTGGGACGGCTGCGCCGGGGCGGAGTACGCCTCCGGCGTGTCCCGTACCGGATCCGGATGGGTGGTCATGACCTCTCCTCGCTGCGCTCGTGCCCGCCGAACCCGCTCCTCGCACTCATGCCGGCGCCCCGACCAGGTGCTTGAGGACCGACGTGAAGAAGCCGAGGCCGTCCAGCGAAGGGCCGGTGAGCGCCTCCACCGCGTGCTCGGGGTGCGGCATGATGCCGACCACGTTGCCGGCGGCGTTGGTGATCGCGGCGATGTCCCGCTGGGACCCGTTGGGGTTGCCGCCGACGTAGCGGGCGACCACCCGACCTTCGGCTTCGAGCTGGTCCAGCGTCGCGGTGTCCGCGACGTAGCAGCCCTCGCCGTTCTTGACCGGGATGAGCACCTCCTGGCCGGGCTGGAACGCGTTGGTCCACGCCGTCCCGGCCGATTCGATGCGCAGGACCTGGTCCCGGTTGCGGAAGTGCAGGTGCTGGTTGCGGGTGAGCGCGCCGGGCAGCAGGTGCGCCTCGCAGAGGATCTGGAAGCCGTTGCAGATGCCGAGCACCGGCAGGCCACCCCGGGCGGCGTCCACGATCGTCTCCATCACCGGGGCGAACCGGGCGATGGCGCCGCACCGCAGGTAGTCCCCGTAGGAGAAACCGCCGGGCAGGACGACCGCGTCGACACCGTGCAGTTCCGGATCGCCGTGCCAGAGCCGGACCGGCTCAGCGCCGGCGATCCGGACGGCCCGGGCCGCGTCCCCGTCGTCCAGCGAGCCGGGGAAGGTGACCACACCGACCCGGGCGGTCACGAGCGGGTGTCCGCGGTCTCGTCGGCCTCGACCACGCGGACGGTGAAGTCCTCGATGACCGGGTTGGCGAGCAGCTTGTCGGCAATCTCCCGGGCGCGGTCCAGGTCCGGTTCACCGGTGAACTCGATCTCGATGCGCCTGCCGATCCGAACCGAGGCGACGTCACCGACGCCGAGCCGGGGCAGCGCGTTTGCGACGGCCTGGCCCTGCGGATCAAGGATCTCGGGCTTGAGCATGACGTCGACGACGACGCGAGGCACTGGGCACTCCTGACTGTGTACGCAGTTGGGTGCCGACCCACAAATGGGCGAGCGCAGCCAGCGTACCTGGCAGATATCGCCGCGGACGCACCGGCCGGGTGCGGTTCAGGCAGTGATCGACATTACTGACGCTCAGGGTGACACGTCAGGCGCTACAGGTGGCCCTAGCAGGACATACACGGCGCGGCGGGTGGCCGAATCGTTACATTGGGCAACCTCGATGACCTGCTTGATAACGATCGCGTCGCACCCTACTCTACATCGATGTAGGTCGATCTGCCGGCGACGGGAACCCCCGCCGTCCGGCACCGCCCGCGCCCGGCGACCCCGGGCCCGCCCCGTCCAAGGAGTCCACCCGATGCGCATCCGCCCCCTGCTCGCCGTACTCAGCACCGCGCTGGTCGGCGCCCTCGGCGTCACGTCCGCCGCGTCCGCCGCTCCCGCCGGCCCGCAACCCATCATCGGCGGCGGCACCGTCTCGTCCGCCCCCTGGGCCGCCGCGGTGCTCAGCAACGGCTCGTTCACCTGCTCCGGCAGCGTCATCGCCGCGCAGTGGGTGCTCACCGCCCGGCACTGCATCAGCGGCACCATGTCGGTGCGCGTCGGAAGCGTGAACCGCACCTCCGGCGGGGTCACCCGCACGGTCAGCGCCACCTACACCCGCAACGACCTCGCGCTCATGCGGCTCTCCAGCACCGTCAGCACCTCCGCGGTCAGCCTGGCCAGCAGCAACCCGCCGATCAACTCGACGAACTCGATCTACGGCTGGGGCATGACCTGCTACAGCGGCTGCTCGGCGTCCACCCAGCTCAAGACCGCCACCGTCCGGGTGACCAGCAACGGCGCCACCGACGCGTACGGCGGCCAGGCGATCCGCAGCACCCGGATCAACGGCAACGCCTGGCGCGGTGACTCCGGCGGCCCGCAGTTCTACAACGGTCAGCAGGTCGGCGTCGCCTCCACCGCCGACGGGTCGAGCATCCAGAACTACGGCAGCGTCGCGTACAACCGGGCCTGGATCACCTCGGTGGCCGGTGTCTGACGGTTAGCGCCCCGCTCGGCGCGGATGGTCGGCCACGTGCCGGCCGTCCGCGCCGCGTCGTTTTGCAGCATCCGATCAGGTGAACAATGCACCCGATCGCGTCGCGCCACTCCTGACAGCATCGGAACCGTGCTGGTCGTGACGACAGAGCAACTGCCCGGCTACGAGATCCGCCAGATTCTCGGTGAGGTGGTGTCATCGATGGCCAGGACGCGCAACCCGTACCGCGAGGGTGTGAAGAACCTGCGCGGTGGCGCGTACGACCCGATGGCCCCGGACAACCTGACCCGGTGGCGCACCGACTCGGTGACCCGCCTCGGCGAGGAGGCCCTCCGGATCGGCGCGAACGCGGTGATCGGCATGCGGTTCGACAGCCGGGACTGCGGCGAGATGTGGATGGAGATCTGCGCTTACGGGACGGCAGTGGTCGCCGTACCCAAGATGCCCGAGGTCATGCCGGCCGACCAGCCGGCGGTCGCGGCGGAGACCGCCACCGACCCGGCCTTCGCCGAATCCCTCGGCGGCATCGCCGAACCCGCCAGCGCCCCCAACCTCCGCACCGCAGCAGAAACCCCAACCGGCGAATGACCCCGCCCACCCACCGACCCCACCGGGTGGGGTTAGAGCTAGAGGATGGGGGGTGGGCTGTAGGTGGCGGCGTTCGGGTGGGCCGTCACCACAGTGGTGATGCGGCTCGTCACCGCTGCCACCTGGGCCTGGGCGGCGCCCACGAAGGCGTTGCGGTCGGCGACCAGGGTGTCGATGTCAGCGCGGGACAGGCCGAGTCGGCCGTCCGCTGCCAGGCGGTCGAAGAGGTCGTTCTCCGGCGAGCCCTTCTCGCGCATCGCCAGGGCCACCGCCACCGCGTGCTCCTTGATCACCTCGTGGGCGACCTCCCGGCCGACGCCTCGCCGGACCGCCGCGACCAGGATCTTCGTGGTGGCCAGGAACGGCAGGAACCGCTCCAGCTCCCGGTTGATCACTGCCGGGTACGACCCGAACTCGTCGAGCACTGTGAGGAACGTCTGGAACAGCCCGTCGGCGGCGAAGAACGCGTCCGGCAGCGCCACCCGGCGGACCACCGAGCAGGACACGTCCCCCTCGTTCCACTGGTCACCGGCCAGCTCGCCGACCATCGACAGGTAACCCCGGATGATCACGGCGAAGCCGTTCACCCGCTCCGAGGAACGGGTGTTCATCTTGTGCGGCATCGCGCTGGAACCCACCTGACCCGGCTTGAAGCCCTCGGTCGCCAGCTCCTGGCCGACCATCAACCGGATCGTGGTGGCCAGCGAGGACGGCGCGGCTGCCGTCTGGGCCAGCGCGGCCAGCACGTCGAAGTCGAGCGAGCGCGGATAGACCTGCCCGACGCTGTCCAGCACCCGGGAGAAGCCCAGGTGCTCGGCGACCCGCCGCTCCAACTCGGCCACCTTGTCGGCGTCACCGTCGAAGAGGTCGAGCTGGTCGGCGGCAGTGCCGACCGGTCCCTTGATCCCCCGCAGCGGGTAGCGGGCGATCAGCTCCTCCAGCCGTTCGTACGCGATCAGCAGTTCCTCGGCCGCCGACGCGAAGCGCTTGCCCAACGTGGTGGCCTGCGCCGCCACGTTGTGCGACCGGCCGGTCATCACCAGCTCGGAGTGCTCGTGGGCCAGCCAGGCCAACCGGGCCAGGGTGGCGACCACCCGGTCACGGATCAGCTCCAGTGAGGCGCGCACCTGGAGCTGCTCGACGTTCTCGGTGAGGTCCCGGGAGGTCATCCCCTTGTGCACGTGCTCGTGCCCGGCGAGCGCGCTGAACTCCTCGATCCGGGCCTTCACGTCGTGCCGGGTGACCCGCTCCCGCTCGGCGATCGAGGCGAGGTCGACCTGGTCGAGCACCCGCTCGTACGCCTCGACAACGCCGTCCGGCACCGGCACTCCCAGGTCTCGCTGAGCGCGGAGAACGGCGAGCCAGAGCCGCCGCTCCATCCGGACCTTCTCCTCCGGGGACCAGAGGGCGACCAGTTCGGGCGAGGCGTACCGGTTGGCCAGCACGTTGGGGATCGTCGTCACGTGCCTCATTCTCTCCTACCCGGCGGCCCGTGCGGCCGGCAGGCCAGGGCGGGTGCCGCTGGGGCCGAGTGGCCGTTTTGTCGCCCGGGGCGGCACAGCTACCAGCCGGTATCGGATCATGGTCTCCATCTGATCTCCGGCGAAGCCGAATCCCACCTTCACGACAGAGGCATGCATGCGTAGAAGATCCCTCGCCGGCCTCACCGCGATCGCGGTGACCGGCGGCACCCTTCTGGCCACCGGCGCACCCGCCCAGGCAGACGACCCTGTGATGCTTCTGCACGTCAATCAGGCCGACGCGAACTGCTCCGACCAGGGGCCCGGCTCCGACGACACGCCGTTCTGCACGATCGGTGCCGCAGCCGCCGTGGTGACCGCCCCCGGGGAGGTCTGGATCGACGGCGGCACCTACGCCGAGCGCGTCACCATCACCAGCTCTGGCACACCAGAGGCAGGGATCGCCTTCAAGGCCCGGAATTCTCGTACCCCGGTGACGCTCGTCGGTCCGAACGCGGGGCTGGTCGTCGACGGCCAGCACGACATCTATATCCAGGAAATCAATGTCAGTGGGTCTGCCGACGTGCCCGCCCTCGATCTGCGGAACGCCTCGAACGTAGTGGTCGCGGGTGGCAGATTCACCATGGCGAACGTCGCCACCGCGCCCGCCATCCGACTCGCCAATGCGACGTGGACATGGCTGGATGGCCTCATCGCCACCGGAGCGGCGCTCGCCGACGGATTGACGATGGATGCCTCCACCAGCGACGTGCGCGTTAGCAACACGCTGGTGTCGACCGCCCCGAACCACGTCGCCGCCGATAGCGGCGTGGGCATTCGAGTCGAGGGGCCGCGCAGCACGATCATCGACGGCGATGTCGCCGGCTTCTCCGGAGCTGCCATCTCGGTGGGCCCTGCCGCCGCCGGGACGGTGATCGCCAACAACCGGATCAAGGGCGGGATCGGATACGGCATCCACAACCGCGGCGCCGTGGGCACTGCCATCGCCAACAACGAGATCCAGGACCGCTGCCTGGGCGGCATCCGGGTCGACGGCGCATCGTCGCAGGTCTCGGTGCAGAACAGCGTGCTCCGCAACAACGCCGCCTTCAACCAGGGCTACTGCGACCCGCAGGCTCCCGAGGGCGCTGAGATCGCGGTCCACGACGCCGCGCTGAGCAGCACGGTGATCGATTACAACAACACCTGGCACCAGTCCACGTCCGGGACCGGCTACTCGTGGAACGGAACCAGGATGGGCCTCGCCCAGTTCCGCACCGTCTCCGGGCAGGCCGCACACGACCGGTACACCTCGGATGTCCGGGAAAATGTCGACTCGGCGAACTCGACGGCGCCCGGCTACCAGGATCTCGACACCGAGGGCAAGCCACGCCGGGACGATCCGGCAGTGGCGAACACCGGCACCGGCCCGATCGCGTACGCCGACCGTGGCGCTGCCGAGTCCATCAAACACCCGGTGTCCTCCTTCGACGCCACAGTGGACCTCGCCACGAGCACGGTCAGGGTGGACGCCTCCGCCTCGACGCCGGGCTTCGTCCCGATCCGTGATTACGACGTCAGCTGGGGCGACGGAATCTCCACCCGCCACACCAGTCCGATCGCCACGCACAAGTACGCCAAGCCGGGCACCTACAACGTCACCGTCAGCCCCATCGGAACCGACGGCCTGTCCGGCAGCAGCACCGAGCAGGTCAGCGTGCTGCGGCGGACCGCTTCCGTGGGCCTGCTCGCGATGTCGAACCGTCGCTACGTGGCCACGTCCACGTCGGCTCTCCTGCCGAACCAGGCCGGGTTGACCGCCGCCGCGCAGTACGACCTGGGGGACGCCGGCAACGGCCAGGTGGCCCTCGTCGCGCGGTCCAACGGCCGCTACGTGACGCAGTCGGCCAACGAGTCCCTGAACGCCGCGGGCCAGGTGGTCGGCACGCCGGAGAAGTTCACTGTCGTCCGCAACAGTGACGGCACCGTCAGCCTCAAGGCCAGCAACAACCTGTACGTCACCGCCGACGCCAGCGGCACCGTCTCGATGAGCGCCAGCCGGTCCACCATCAGCGCCTCGGAGAAGTTCGCTCAGGTTCCGGTCGCGGACGCGAACAGGTCGCTGAAGGCCAGCGTGAACGGCCGCTTCGTGATGGCCGACGGTGCCGGTGTGAAGCCGCTGATCGCGAGCGCGGCGACCGTCGGCAGTTGGGAGCGGTTCGACATCGCCGACCTCGGTAGCGGTCAGATCGCCCTCTTCGCCCGCGCCAACAGCCGCTTCGTCTCCGCCGACGGCGCGGGCACCAAGCCGCTGATCGCCAACGGCCCGGCCATCAGCACCTGGGAACGGTTCACCATGGTCCGCAACAGCGACGGCACGGTCAGCTTCAAGGCCGGCATCAACAGCAAGTACGTCAGCGCCGACGGCGCGGGCACCAAGCCGCTGATCGCCAACGGCCCGGCCATCAGCACCTGGGAGAAGTTCACCCTCGGCTGAGCCGAATCACCACCTCGACGCCCGCCAGGCCGCACGGTCTGGCGGGCGTCGTCGCGTACGAGTGACGGGTGGCCGTTTTGTCACCCAGGTCAGCACCCCACTTGTCGATCAAGCAGAATCGCCCTATCTGACTCCCGGCGTCGCCGGATCCTCCTCCTTTTCGAGGCCAGCATGCGTAAATCCTTCTTCGCCGGTCTCGCGACCGCCTTACTGACCAGCGGCACCCTGGTGGGCACCGCGCTGCCCGCCCAGGCGGCCGCTCCGACGACGCTCTACGTCCGGCAGAATCCCCCCGCCAACTGCTCGGACCAGTTCCCGGGCACCTTGGCCCAGCCGTTCTGCACCATCGGAGCCGCAGCAGCGATCGTCACCGGCGGGCAGACCGTCGACATCGGCGGCGGCAACTACCCGGAGCGCGTCACGATCGGCACGTCCGGCACGCCGGAGCAGCCGGTAACTTTCGTCACCACCTCCAGTTCCGCGGCCACCCTGGTCGGTGCGACGGCCGGCTTCGTGATCGACGGCCAGCACGATGTGGTGCTCCAGAACCTCCGCGTCGTCGGGTCGGGCGACGTGCCGGCCCTGGATTCGCGCAACTCCTCGGGCCTCACCATCCGGGGCGGCACCTACGCCCTGGACAAGCCCGCGACGTCACCGGTGATCCGGTTCGCCGGCGTGACCTCCTCGAGCCTCTCGAAGATCACCGTCAGTGGGTTGACCGCAAGCGCCGGCATCACCATGGACGCCGCGAGCAGTGACGTGGACATCCAAGGAACGACAGTGGAGGGCTATCCCAACGAAAACCTTCCCGGTGACACGGTCGGCGTCCGGATCGACGGACCGGGCAACTCGTACGTCGGTGGCCGCATCGACGGCTTCACCAGCGCGGCGCTCGCGCTCGGGCCTGCCGCGGCCGGCACCGTGGTGGCCAACAACCTGATTTCCCGGGGCGGCGGCCACGGCGTGCACAACAACGGGGCCACCGGCACGGCGATCACCAACAACACCGTCAGGGACCGCTGCCGCGACGGCATCCGCGTCGACGGGGCCTCGTCCGGCGTTTCCGTACAGAACAACGTGCTGATCACGAACGGCTTCTTCTACCAGGCCTACTGCGAGCCGTCGTTCATCAACGGTGTCGAGATCGGCGTCTACGGCGATGCCGTCGGGAAGACGGTGGTCGACTACAACAACGCCTACCACTCCTACAACGACTCCCCGGAGATCTACGCCTGGAACACCCGGATGGGCCTCGCCGCGTTCCGGGCCGCCTCCGGCCAGGCCGCGCACGACCGCGAGACGGGACAGGCCCGGGACGACATCGACTCGGCGAACTCGGCCGCCCCCGGTTACCCGACCCTCGACCGCGCCGGCTCGCCGCGTATCGACGACCCGACCGTGCCGGACACCGGCGCCGGCCCGGTCCCCTACGCCGACCGTGGAACCGTGGAGGGCGTCCGCGCCCCGGTTGTGTCGTTCGACGTCGCCCTGAACATCCAGGCGCGCTCGGTGAGAGTTGACGCGTCCGCCTCCACCCCCGGCCCCAACCCGATCGCGTCCTACAAGTTCTCGTTCGGCGACGGCAGCCTCGTCACCCAGTCCAGCCCGATCTCCTCGCACACCTACGCGAACCCGGGCAACTACCTCGTCACCGTCACCGTCACCGGCACCGACGGTCGGTCGGCGGCTCACAACAGGCCGATCAGTATGCTGCGGCCGACCGGAACGGTGGGTCTGCGCGCCCTGTCCAACCGCCGCTACGTGAGCTACGAGAAAGGCCGCGGGCTTCGACCGAACCAGGCCGAACCGAACGCGATCGCGCAGTTCGACCTGGCGGACGCCGGCAACGGCAAGGTCGCCCTCTTCTCCCGGGCGGCCGGTCGCTACGTCGCCGTCGCCCAGTCCGACCTCGCCACGTTGACCGCGGACAGCGCCGTCGTGAACGTACGCGAGACGTTCACGCTGGTACGCAACGCCGACGGCACCGTCAGCCTCCAGACCCCCATCACCAGCCAGTACGTGACCGCGGACGTCGGCGGCGCCATTCCGCTGAGCGCCAGCCGACCCTCCATCGGCACCTGGGAGAAGTTCCTCCTGGTCGTCGTACCGGACGCGAACCGGTCACTGAAGGCGCAGGTCAACGGTCGTTTCGTCAGCGCCGACGGCGCGGGGACCAAGCCGTTGATCGCGAGCGCGGCGACCGCCAGCACCTGGGAGCGGTTCGACGTGGTGGATCTCGGCAACGGACAGGTCGGCCTTCTCGCCCGGGTCAACAACCACTTCGTGTCCGCCGACGGCGCTGGCGCCAAGCCGCTGATCGCGAACGCACCGACGGCCAGCACCTGGGAGCGGTTCACAATGGTCCGCAGCAGTGACGGCACCGTCAGCTTCAAGGCCGCTGTCAACAACAAGTACGTCAGCGCGGACGGCGCGGGCAGCAAGCCACTGATCGCCAATGGCCCGGTCATCAGCTCCTGGGAGAGGTTCACCCTCGGCTGAGCCCTACCGCACTGTCGACGCCCGCCGGAACCCTCAAGTCCGGCGGGCGTCGCCTTGCACACACCGGCGGAGTGGCCGTTTTGTCACTGCGGTCAGCGCCTCAATCGGCCGGTGATGCATGATCACCTTTATCTGACTCCCGGCGATCGCCGGCTCCTCCTCATCCCCGAGGCAAAGCATGGGCAAATCCTTCCTTTCCGGTCTCGCGACCGTCGTGCTGACCGGTGGTGCCCTGGTGGCCACCATCCTGCCGGCCCAGGCGGACGGTCCGACGACGCTCTACGTCCGGCAGAACCCCGCCACCGGCTGCTCCGACCAGTTCCCGGGCACGTTGACGCAGCCGTTCTGCACCATCGGTGCCGCGGCTGCGGTGGTCACGGCCGGCCAGTCGGTGGACGTCGGCAGCGGCAACTACCGGGAACGCGTCACGATCCCCACGTCCGGCACGCCCGAGCAACCGGTCACCTTCTTCGCCAGTGGCGTGGCAACTCTGATCGGCGCGACCGCCGGCTTCGTGATCGACGGCCAGCACGATGTCGTACTCAAGAATCTGCGCACCATTGGGTCGACAAGCGTGCTGCCCGGCCTCGACCTGCGCAACTCCTCGCGGATCACCATCCAGGGCGGCAACTTCGCGATGGACACCTCCTCGACCGCGCCCGCGGTCCGGTTGGCCGGTGTCACCAGGTCGACCTTGAAGCAGATCAACGCCAGCGGGCCGACCCTGAACGCTGGAATCATCATCGACGCCGCGAGCAGCGACGTGCTGGTCAGATCCGTGAACGTATTGAGCAGCGCCGGGTACCGGACACCCTCCGACGGCGTCGGCGTTCGGGTCGACGGGCCGAGAGTCAGCATCCTCGACAGCAAGGTCAGCGGTTTCACCGCAGCGGCAGTCGCCATCGGGGTGGGCGCGGTCGACACTGTGGTGGCCAACAACCAGATCGACGGTGGCCCCGGCCACGGCGTGCACAACAACGGTGCCGCCAACACGGCGATCACCAACAACACGATCCGCAACCGCTGCCGCGACGGGATCCGGGTCGACGGAACTTCGTCCAGCGTTTCCGTGCAGAACAACGTGCTCACCACGAACGGCTTCTTCAGCCAGGGCTACTGTGACCCGGCCTTTCTCGACGGTGTCGAGATCGGGGTCTACGGCGGGGCCGTCGGAAAGACCAAGGTCGACTACAACAACGCCCACCACTACTACAGCGACTCCCCGCAGATTTACGCCTTGAACACCCGGATGAGCCTCGCCGGTTTCCGGGCCGCCTCCGGGCAGGCCGCACACGACCGGGAGACCGGACAACCACGAGACGACATCGACTCGGCGAACTCCGCGGCCCCCGGGTTCCCGGCACTCGACCGCATCGGCACCCCGCGCATGGACGACCCGGCCGTGGCGAACACCGGTGCCGGCCCGACCACCTACGCCGACCGTGGCGCGGTGGAGACCATCAGGCCGCCGGCGGCTTCGTTCGGCGTCAGCATCGATCTCGGAGCGCTCTCGGTGAAGCTGGACGCCTCCGCGTCGAAGCCAGGCTTCCATCCGATCAAGTCCTACCGGTTCGAGTTCGGTGACGGGTCCGGGGTCACCCAGAGCACGCCGGTGGCCTCGCACACGTACGCCAAACCGGGCACCTACAGCCTCAGCGTCGAGGTGACCGGAACCGACGGCCAAACGAGCACCAGCACCCAGCGGGTCAGCGTCCTGCGACGGACCGCGACGGTGGGTCTCCTCGCTCTCGCCAACCGCCGCTACGTCGACGGGTACGGCACGCCTACCGGTCTCGTGCCGAGCAGGCCCGAGTTCGGCCTCGCCACGCAGTTCGACCTCACCGACGCAGGCGGTGGCCAGGTCGCACTCTTCTCTTACGTCACGGGGCGGTACGTCAGCCGGACCTACAGCGGCGGCCCGGACTCGCTGCACGCCATGAGCCAGGTCGTGGACGCTCCGGAGCGGTTCAACATCAACCGGAACAGCGACGGCAGCGTCAGCCTCAAGGCCGACAACGGCCTGTACGTCACCGCCGATCCCAGCGGCGCCGTGCCGCTCGCCGCCACCCGACCGACGATCGGCACCTGGGAGAAGTTCCACCAGGTCAAGGCCACCGACGCCAACCGGACGTTGAAGGCGCGGGTCAACGGCCGCTACGTCAGCGCCGACGGCGCGGGCAGCAAGCCACTAATCGCCAACGGCCCGGCGGTCAGCCTCTGGGAGCGGTTCGACGTGGTGGATCTCGGCAACGGGCAGGTCACCCTCTTCGCCCACATCAACAGCCGCTTCGTGTCCGCCGACGGCGCAGGCGCCAAGCCGCTGATCGCGGGCGCGGCGACCGCCAGCACCTGGGAGCGGTTCACAATGGTCCGCAGCAGCGACGGCACAGTCAGCTTCAAGGCCGCTGTCAACAGCAAGTACGTCAGCGCCGACGGCGCAGGATCCAAGCCGCTGATCGCCAACGGCCCAACCATCAGCACCTGGGAGAAGTTCACCCTCGGCTGAGCCCCACCGCACGATCGACGCCCGCCGGGACCCTCGGGTCCGGCGGGCGTCGCCGTGCACGCGCCGTTCAGCGCTCCAGGATGGCGGTCACGCCCTGACCACCGGCGGCGCAGATGGAGATCAGCCCACGCCCGCTGCCCCGCTCGGCCAGCAGCTTCGCCAGGGTCGCCACGATGCGCCCGCCGGTGGCGGCGAACGGATGCCCGGCGGCCAGCGACGAACCGTTGACGTTGAGCCGGTCGGTGTCGACAGCGCCGAGCGGCGCGTCCAGGCCGAGCCGGTCCTTGGCGAACTCCGGCGACTCCCAGGCGGCGAGGGTGGCCAGCACCTGCGACGCGAACGCCTCGTGGATCTCGTAGTAGTCGAAGTCCTGCAACGTCAGCCCGGCGCGGGCCAGCATCCGGGGCACCGCGTACGCGGGTGCCATCAGCAACCCCTCGTCGCCGTGCACGAAGTCCACCGCCGCCGTCTCCGACCAGCTGAACCAGGCGAGCACGGGCAGGTGGTGCGCCGCCGCCCACTCCTCGCTGGCCAGCAGCACGGTGGACGCGCCGTCGGTGAGGGGTGACGAGTTGCCGGCCGTCATGGTGGCGTGCTCGGCGTCCGGGCCACGGGTGCCGAAGACCGGCTTCAGCGAGGCGAGCTTCTCCAGGCCGCTGTCCGGGCGCAGGTTCGCATCCCGGGTGAGCCCCAGGTACGGCGTCATCAGGTCGTCGAAGAAACCCCTGTCGTACGCGGCGGCAAGGCGCTGGTGTGAGCGCAGCGCCAACTCGTCCTGGGAGCGCCGGTCGATCTGCCAGCGCACTGCGGTCCGGGCGGCGTGGTCGCCCATGGACAGGCCGGTACGCGGCTCGGCGTTGCGCGGGATCTCCGGCTTGAACGGCTGGGACGGGCGCAGCTTCGCCGCGATCTTGAGCCGTTCGCCCAGCGTACGGGCCGAGTTGAGCTTGAGCAGCGTGCGGCGCATCTCCTCGTTGACGGCGAGCGGGGCGTCGGAGGTGGTGTCGACACCGCCGGCGATGCCCACGTCGAGCTGACCGAGGGCGATCTTGTTGGCGACCAGGATGGTCGCCTCCAGGCCGGTGCCGCAGGCCTGCTGGATGTCGTAGGCCGGGGTGTGGGGGTCGAGTCGGGAGCCGAGGACCACCTCACGGGTGAGGTTGAAGTCGCGGGAGTGCTTGAGCACCGCCCCGGTGACCACCTCGCCGATGCGCTGCCCGGCCAGCCCGTGGCGGGCGATCAGGCCGTCGAGCGCCGCGCCGAGCAGGTCCGCGTTCGACGCGTCCGCGTAGCGGGAATTGGAGCGGGCGAAGGGGATGCGGTTGCCCCCGATGACCGCGACCCGCCGGATGCTCTGCACGATCCGCCTCCTCGACATGTGTTGCTCAAACCCTACTCGCCAGTAGGCTACGCCTATGACCGACAGGTACGCGAGCTTCGTCCAATCGGCCGCCGGCCGCGCGCTGGTCAAGCGCCTCGGGCTGCCCGACCCGCCCCGACTGCGCCGGCACCACCCCGGCGACCCGCTGCTGGCCGGCCCGGCCCTGCTCGGCGCGGCCACCGGCGGCCGGCTCGCCGAACCGGTTGCCAAGATCCTCACCAGCGCCGGGGTCGAGCTGGCCGACCCTGCCGGGGCCAACCCGCAGCGGTACGGGGCACTGCTCTTCGACGCCACCGGGCTCATCGACTCGACCGACCTGCGCCAGCTCTACGACTTCTTTCACCCGCAGGCCCGGGCCGTGCTGCCCAGCGGTCGGGTGATCGTGCTGGGCACCTCACCACAGGAGTGCCCGACACCCCGCGAGGCGACCGCCCAACGCGCCCTCGAAGGGCTGGTCCGCAGCATCGGCAAGGAGTTCGGCCGGGGTACCACCGCGCAGCTCGTCTACGTGAGCGGTGACGCGTCGGACGACCCGGTCCACTCGGCTGGCACCATCACGAGCCTCGAATCGACTCTCCGGTTCCTGCTGTCTGGCCGGTCCGCGTACGTGTCGGGGCAGGTCATCCGGGTCGGCCCCGGCGCGGCGAGCGTCCCCGCCGACTGGGACCGCCCGCTGGACGGGCAGGTCGTGCTGGTCACCGGCGCCGCACGGGGCATCGGCGCGGCGCTGGCGACGGTGCTCGCCCGCGACGGCGCGAAGGTGGTGGCCCTGGACGTCCCGGCCGCCGGTGACGCGCTCGCCGCGGTGGCCAACGACATCGGCGGCACCGCCGTCCAGCTCGACCTGACCGCGCCGGACGCGCCGACCCGACTCGCCGAGCACCTGGCCGGCCGGCACGGCCGGGTCGACGTGGTGGTGCACAACGCCGGCATCACCCGGGACAAGACGCTCGGCCGGATGGACGCCGACCGGTGGGACCAGGTGATCGACGTCAACCTCTCCAGCCAGGAACGGATCAACGACGTACTGCTGGCGCGGGAGCTGATCCCGGCCGGCGGGCGGATCATCTCGGTCTCGTCGATCGCCGGGATCGCCGGCAACCGGGGGCAGACGAACTACGCCACCAGCAAGGCCGGCGTGATCGGGCTGGTCGACTCACTCGCGCCGGCCCTGCGGCAGCACGGGATCAGCGTCAACGCGGTGGCCCCCGGCTTCATCGAGACCCGGCTGACCGCACGCATCCCGCTGGTGGTCCGCGAGGCGGGGCGGCGGATGAACAGCCTGGCCCAGGGCGGGTTGCCGGTGGACGTGGCCGAGACGATCAGCTGGCTGGCCTGGCCGGCCAGCGGCGCGGTCAGCGGAAACGTGGTCCGGGTCTGCGGCCAGAGCCTGCTGGGGGCGTGATGGGCGCGGGGCCGGAGCCGGGCAGCCGCACGGGGATCGAGCTGCCCCGGATGCCGGCGGCCGGGGCGCTGCACCGACGGGCGTTGCTCGGTGCGCTACCGGGCCTGGGCGGTGGGCGGCGCGGGCCCGACCTGCCGGCTGTCGAGTTGACGGTGGGCGGGGTGAGCGTCGACCGGGCGCGGCTGGCCGACTACGACCGGGTCTGCGGGTTTCGCCTGACCGATCGGCTACCCGCGACGTTTCCGCACGTCATGGGCTTTCCACTGGCCCTGCGCCTGATGACCGCGTCGGACTTCCCCCTCCCGCTGATCGGCCTGGTGCACGTCGGCAACCGGATCACCACGCACCGCCCGATCACCGCCGACGAGACCCTCGACTTCACCACGTATGCGGAGAACCTGCGCCCCCACGACCGGGGGCGGCAGGTGGACGTGGTGCTGGTCGGCTCCGTCGACGGGGCGGAGGTGTGGCGCGGCGTCTCGACGTACCTCGGTCGGGAGCGCGAGCCGGGCGGACGTGAGCCCGGCGAGCGGCCCGCCGCGCCGACGGCCACCGCCCGCTGGCGGGTGGAACCGCGCGTCGGTACGGAGTACGCGCGGGTCTCCGGCGACCACAACCCGATCCACACCTCCCGACTCGGTGCGCGGCTGTTCGGCTTCCGCCGGCCGATCGTGCACGGCATGTGGAGCAAGGCGCGCTGCCTGGCCGCGCTGGAGGCCCGGCTGCCGGACGCGTACACCGTCGAGGTCGCCTTCAAGCTGCCCGTGCCGCTGCCGAGCACTGTGAGCTTCGCGCTCCTGCCGGATGGCGGGTTCGCCCTGCACGACTCGCGGGGCCGACCCCACCTGACGGGCTTCGTGCGCTGAGCGCACCGCACCGCACCGTGCGCTGAGTTGGTCCTGCCCTTGGCAGGCGTGCACTTCTGCGTTAGGTTGTTCTCAGAGAGAGATGTTCTCAAACTGAGAGAGACGTGATGAACGAGCAGGAGTTCCTGGCCGCGTACGACCCCCGGGCCTATCCGTCGGTCGCCGTGACCGTCGACGTGGTGGCGCTGACCATCCGCGACGGCGCACTGCACCTGCTGCTGATCCGGCGCGGCGAGGCACCCTTCGCCGGGCACTGGGCGCTGCCCGGGGGCTTCGTCCGCCCCGACGAGGACCTGACCACTGGCGCCGGACGGGAGCTGGCCGAGGAGACCGGGCTCGGCGGCGAGGAGCTGCGCCGCGTACACCTGGAGCAGTTGGGCAGCTACGGCGCTCCCGACCGCGACCCGCGCATGCGGGTCGTCTCGATCGCCCACCTCGCGTTCGCCCCCGACCTGCCGGACCCGGCCGCCGGCAGCGACGCCGACGAGGCGATCTGGCTGCCGGTGACCGCCTTGACCAGCCGGCAGCTCGCCTTCGACCACGGCCGGATCATCGACGACGCGTTGGAACGGGCCCGCTCCAAGTTGGAGTACACCCCGCTCGCCACCCGCTTCCTCGCCGCCGAGTTCACGATCAGCGAACTGCGCGCCGTCTACGAGACGGTCTGGGGGCACCCGCTGCACGCCGGCAACTTCCACCGCAAGGTGCTCTCCGTGCCGGGCTTCGTGGAGAGCACCGGCGCCAGCACCGAGCGCGGTGGTGCCCGGGGCGGCCCGCGCGCCCGCCTCTACCGGGCCGGCGACGCCCGCCTGCTGCACCCGGCGCTGCTGCGCCCCGCCCGCGAGGAGACGGTGCGGTGAGGGCCACCGAGGCAATCCACCTGGTCACGGCCGCCCGCACCGACGCGGACCTGTTCGGCGCCGACCAGCCGGCCCGCCGCTACCGCGAGCTGGTCGCGGCCCTGCACCCCGACCGCCTGCCGACCGACCCGGCGGTACGCGCCGAAGCCACCGACGCGTTCATCCACGTCACCACCCGGTGGCAGGCACGGCAGAGCACGGTCCTCGGCGACTACCGGCTCGGCGCGCCGGCCCACTCGGGTGACCTCGCCGACCTCTACGACGTCGGCGACGACCGGCTGCTGAAGCTCCCCCGACGGCCCACCGACAACGACCTGATGGCCCGCGAGGCGCACGCCCTGCGCACCATCGCCGAGCGCGGCGACCCCCGCTACCTGCCGTACGTGCCCCGGCTGGTCGACGAGTTCCGGCACCGCGACGCCAGCACCGGCGCGGAACGGCGGATCAACGTGCTCGCCACCGCACCCGGCCTGCACGACCTCGACGAGGTGCGGCGCGCGTACCCCGACGGGCTGGACGCCAGGGATGTGGCCTGGATGTGGCGGCGACTGCTGGTCGTGCTCGGCCTGGCCCACAGGGCGGGCGTGGTGCACGGCGCGGTAGTGCCCCGACACGTGCTGATCGAGCCGGACGCCCACGGCGTGGTGCTGATCGACTGGTGCTTTTCCGCGGCTGTCGGCAGCACCATCCCGGCGGTGGTCCCCGGCCACGGCTGGGACCCGGAGGAAGTCCTCAAGAAGCAGCCGTGCGGGCCGGGCACCGACATCGCGATGGCCAGCCACTGCATGAGCTGGCTGATGGGCCCGCGCGCGCCCCGCGAGCTGCACACCTTCGCGCAGGGCTGCCGGCAACGGTCTCTGGGCGCCCGGCCCGACGACGCCTGGCGCCTGCTGCGCGAACTCGACCAGGTGCTGGACCGGCTCTACGGGCCACGCACCTTCCGACCCTTCACCCTCACCCCCTAAGGAGCTGTCATGGGCAGTGGAATCTGGTCCACCGACGTGTACGACGCAGCCGACCGCTACCGCCGGTCCACCGGCAGGAGCGCCTTCTCCTACAGCGACAGCGGGGCGCGCACAGTGCACCCCGCGCTCGACCCCAGGGACGCGACCCGCGAGAGCCGCGACTCCGCCGAGCACCCCCGGTCGACCCCCGTCGCGGTGCTCTTCGACGTGACCGGCTCGATGCGCACGGTGCCACGGGTCCTGCAGACCAAGCTGCCGCAACTGCTCGGGCTGCTGCAACGGCAGGGCTACGCCAGCGACCCGCAGATCATGTTCGGTGCCATCGGCGACGCCACCTGCGACCGGGTGCCGTTGCAGGTGGGCCAGTTCGAGTCGGACAACCGGATGGACGACGACCTCGGCCGGATCGTGCTGGAGGGCGGTGGCGGCGGACAGATGAGCGAGTCGTACGAGCTGGCCATGTACTTCATGGCCCGGCACACGGTCACCGACAACTGGGAGAAGCGCGGCCGACGCGGCTACCTGTTCATCATCGGCGACGAGCTGGCGTACCAGCGGGTGAAGGCCCGGGAGGTGGCCGGCCTGATCGGGGACGACCTCTCCGAGGACGTGCCGCTGCGGCAGGTCGTCGACGAGGTGTCCCGCCGCTGGGACACCTACTACCTGCTCCCCACCGGCAGCCACTACTCCGGCAACGCCACGGTGCTCGACTTCTGGCGGGACCTGCTCGGGCAGAACGCCGTCGTGCTCGACGACCTCGACGCGGTCTGCGAGACCATCGCGCTCACCATCGGCCTCGGCGAGCAGGCCATCGACCTGGACGAGGGCCTGCGTGACCTGGACCGCGCCGGCTCCGGCGCCACCGGGACCGTGTCGAAGGCGCTGGCCCGCCTCGGCCGGGGACGGCGGGCCGAGGTGTCGACGCTTCCGACGTTCACCGACACGGCCAGCGGGGTGACCCGGCTGTGAACCACGTGGCGGTGGTCGACCTCGGCTACGGCGACGCCGGCAAGGGCACAGTTGTGGACTGGCTCTGCGCCACCCGTCGGGTGCACACGGTGGTCCGCTTCAACGGGGGCGCGCAGGCGGCACACAACGTCGTGCTGCGCGACGGGCGGCACCACACGTTCGCGCAGTTCGGCGCCGGCACCTTCCATCCCGGTGTGCGTACGCACCTGTCCCGGCACGTGGTGGTGGACCCGCTGGCGATGGCCGCCGAGGCCGACCACCTCGCCACTGTCGGGGTGCCCGATGCGCTCGACCGGCTGACCGTCGACGGGGAAGCACTGCTCGCCACCCCGTACCACCGGGCCGCCAACCGGGCCCGCGAGATCGCCCGGGGAGCCGACCGGCACGGCTCCTGCGGGCTGGGGGTGGGCGAGGCCGTGGCGTACGGTCTCGCCCACCCCGACGACGCGCCCCGGGTCGCCGACTGTCACCACCCGGCACTGCTGCGCCGCAGGCTGACCATCCTGCGGGACCGGCTGACCGCCGAGCTGGGCCCGCTGGAGGCGCCACCGATCGAGGACTGCCTGCCCGCGTACGCCGGGTTCGCCGACCGGGTCGCCATCGTCGACGGCAGTTGGCTCGCCGAGGCGCTGAGCACCGGGACCTGCGTCTTCGAGGGCGCGCAGGGGGTGCTGCTCGACGAGTGGCACGGCTTCCACCCGTACACCACCTGGAGCACCACGACGTTCGCCAACGTCGACAGCCTGCTCGCCGAGGCGGGCCGACCCGGCGACGTGACCCGGATCGGGGTGCTCCGCGTCGTCACCACCCGGCACGGGCACGGCCCGTTGGTGACCGAGGACCCGGCTCTGCCGTTCGCCGACGCGCACAACGCCACGAACCCGTGGCAGGGCCGGTTCCGGTTCGGCCACTTCGACGCGGTCGCCCACCGGTACGCCCTCGCCGCGGCCGGCGGCGTCGACGGCCTGGCCCTGACCCACCTCGACCTGACCGGCCCCGACCTGCGGATCTGCCGCCGCTACGACACCACCGACCGGCTCACCCCGGGCCCGGCCGGTGACCTGGACCGGCAGGCCGCGCTCACCGCCCGCCTGCTGCGCTCCCGCCCGGTGTACGACGAGCCACCGGCGGACTGGGCCGAGGCGGTCCGCGCGGAGCTGGGCACACCGGTGGTGCTGACCTCGCACGGCCCCACCGCCGACGACAAGATCCCGTGCGGCCCACTGCTGGCCCCACCGGCCCTGGTCCGCGCCAACTGACAACTCGGGGCCGAATGCCTGTGATCCGGCGACTCGCCCACCGGGCAGGTCGCGCCCGGCAAGCATGGGGGAATGGACGCCCTCCTCGACCTCCTCCGTGGGACGGTCACGTCGCCGTGGGTCTACCTGGTCATTCTCGGGCTCACCGCGGTCGACGCGTTCTTCCCCGCGGTGCCGGGCGAGGCGGCGGTGATCACCGCCGGGGTGCTCTCGGCGAGCGGCGGGCACCCCAGCCTGACCCTGGTGATCGTCAGCGCCGCCGTGGGCGCGCTGGTCGGCGACCACATCTCGTACGCCATCGGAAAGGGCGGAGGTGCCCGCCGGCTGGCCGGCCTGCCCGACGGCAGCCGCCGGCGGGCCAGCTCCGAGTGGGCCCGGCGGGCGGTGGACAGACGCGGCGGGATGATCCTGACCACCAGCCGGTACGTGCCGGGCGGGCGGACCGCCGTCACCCTCACCATGGGCGCGGTGGGCTATCCCCGCCGGTCATTCCTGCTGTACGACAGCATCGCGACGATCACCTGGGCGCTGTACTGCGGGCTGCTCGGCTACTTCGGCGGGCTGGCCTTCGAACGTGACCCGGTGAAGGGCGTGCTGGTCGGGGTGGGGCTCTCGGTGGTGGTCACGTTCGGGCTGGAGGGGATCCGGTGGTTGCGCCGTCGAGCACACCGTCGCGCCGCCGCCCGACGCTGACGGGCGCACCCGTCACAGCAGGTCGGCGTCGTACACCAGGATGGCCAGCTGCACCCGGTTGCCCGCGTGGAGTTTCGCCAGCGCCCGGCTGACGTGTGCCTTGACTGTGGCCTCGCTCATCGTCAGCCGCCGGGCGATCTCCGCGTTGCCGTGCCCGCGCGCCACCTCCCGGACGATCGCCAGCTCCCGCTCGGTCAGCGGTGCGAGCCGCTCACGGGCCGCGTCCCGGCGGGCCGGACCACGCTCGGCGAACGAGCTGATCAGGCGCCTGGTCACCGTCGGGGCGAGCATCGCGTTACCGGCGGCCACCGTACGAACGGCGGCGGCCAGCTCGCGGGGCGGGGTGTCCTTGAGCAGGAAACCGACCGCGCCGGCTCGAAGCGCGCGGTGCACGTACTCGTCGAGGTCGAAGGTGGTCAACATGATCACCTTTGGGCCGACGGCGACCACGTCGGGCGCCACGGTCAGCCCGTCGACGCCCGGCATCCGCACGTCGAGCAGCACCACGTCGGGGCGTAACCGCCGGGCCTGCTCCAGCGCGCCGGCACCGTCCGCTGCCTCACCGACGACAGTGATGTCCTCCGCCGCCTCAAGGATCAGCCGCAGCCCGGCCCGAACCAACTGCTCGTCGTCGACCACCACGACCCGGATCACGCCGCACCCACCAGCGGGATCAGGGCCCGGACCAGGAAGCCGCCGTCCACGGGAGCTGCCTCCAACCGGCCGCCGAGCAGCTCCACCCGCTCGCGCAGCCCGAGCAGCCCCTGCCCGGCACCCGGCAACGCCGACCCGCCCTCGGACGGGCCGTTTCGGACCAGCACCTCCAGCCCGTCGGGCAGGTAGCGCAGGCAGACGGTCGTCTCGGCGTCGGCCGCGTGCTTGCGAACGTTGGTCAGCGCCTCACGGACCACCCGGTACGCGGTACGCCCCAGCGTCGCCGGAAGTGCCCTCGGCACACCCTCGTCCTGCCGGGACACCCGCAGCCCGGCGGCACGGGACTCCCCGATCAACTCGTCCAACGTGTCGAGCCCTCGCTCCGGTGTCACGGCCGGGTCGGCCTGGCGCAGCACACCGAGCACCTCGCGCAGGTCGGTGAGCGCCTTCCGGCCGGTCGTCCGGATCAGCGCGGCGGCCTCGACGGTGGCCGGGTCCGCGGCGGTCACCTCCAGCGCCCCGGCATGCACCACCATCAACGAGACCCGGTGTGCCACCACGTCGTGCATCTCCCGGGCGATCCGGGTCCGCTCCTCGGCACGGACCCGGTCGGCGCGGGCCTCCTGCTCGCGTTCCAGCCGCTCGGCCCGGTCCCGCAGAGCGGCGAGCGTGTCCTGACGGGCCCGCACCCACAGGCCGAAGATCAACGGAAGCCCCACCAGGCCGGCGGCGAGCAGCAGCACGTTGCCGGTGCTGGCGGTGGTGATCCGGCGTACGCCACCCACCGCCAGCCCAACCAGCACCCCGCCGGTCAGCACCCCCGCCGCACCGGCGAGGTAGCCGGCGAGTTGGCGACCTCGCAACCGCAGACCCGCCTGGTACGAGGCCAGCACCCCGGCCGCCGCCGCGGCGAGCACCAGCCAGCCGACCGCCGCGGCCAGGAACAACGGCCAGCGGCGGGTCCGGACCGTGCCGGCGGCCCACGCCGAGCCCAGTGCGATCAGCAGCACGACCACGCTCGGCAGCGGCGAGCGGACCCCGATGTCACCGGTCGCGCTGGCCCACACGGCCGCGGCGACCAGGGCGGCGAGCAGCGGCGGGGCGTACCGATGGACGACCCGCCGGAGGGCGACGGCGTTGGAGGCCACGCAGCGAGCCTAGGGCCCAGCCGACGCATCGGGCCGCCCCGCAGCGCCGTACCCGGGTGAGGTGGGGGATGACCCCGATGCACAGTCCGGGCCGGCCGCTACCTAAGTAGTGCCGCCCACCTGACCACTGGCCGATGTCGGAGGCCGCCGCCCCGACCAGCATCAGGATCATGGATCTGCTCGACCTGCTGCACGACACGATGTCCTCGCCCTGGGTGTACCTGGCGATCTTCGCGATCGCCGTGCTCGACGGCTTCTTCCCGGTGGTGCCGAGCGAGACGGCGGTGATCACCGCGGGGGTGTTCGCGGCCTCCGGAGCGCCGTACCTGCCGGCGGTGATCCTGGTGGCCGCCGCCGGGGCGCTGGTCGGGGACCACATCTCGTACGCCATCGGGCGGGGTGGCGGCACCCGGCTGCTCGACCGGCTGCCGCCCGACGGTCGACGCCGGGCCGCCATCGACCGGGCCCGTCGGGGGATCGCCACCCGGGGCGGCCTGATCCTCACCGTGGCCCGCTACATCCCCGGCGGCCGGACCGCCGTCACCCTCACCATGGGTGCCGTGCGCTACCCCCGGCGACGGTTCCTGGCCTTCGACGCGCTGGCCGCCAGCTCGTGGGGGCTCTACTCCGCGCTGGTCGGATACGTCGGCGGGCTCGCCTTCGAGCAGGACCCGCTGCGTGGTCTCCTGCTCGGTCTGGGCCTCGCCCTGACGGTGACGGTGGTCGTCGAGGTGGTCCGTTGGCTCCGCAACCGCCGCCGTACGGCGCGGGCCGGCGAGCCGGGCACCGACGCCCTTCCCGCCGGGGCCGTCAGACGGCCGGCGGACGCCAGGTGACGCCGTGCAGCAGTTGGGCGGCGCCGAGCCAGGCGACGTTCATCATCCGGGTGGCCGTCTTCTCCGGGTCGGCGTCCGGGTGGTCCGCGAGCCAGTCGGCCAACGACTCGGTCGCGCCGACCAGGGCGTACGCGACGACCTCCAGGTCGATGGCGGCGATCTCGCGGCCCTCGGCGCGCAGCGCGTGGTCGAGCATTCCGGCGACCACCTCGACCAGCCGGGCCCGCATGGTGGCCAACTCGCCAGCGAACGGCTGTTCGCCCCGGGCCTGCCGGTAGAGCACCGCCCAGCCGTCCCGGTACGCGCCGACGAAGCCGAAGAACGCCCTCAGCCCGCGCCAGAGCCGCTCGTCGGCCGGCAGGTCGGGGGCCGCCGCCCCGGCGATGGCCTGCATCATCCGGGTGCCCTCCCGGTGCAGGCAGGCGACGAAGAGTTCCTCCTTGGTGCCGAGGTACGCGTACACCATGGGTTTGGAGATGCCGGCGTCCTCGGCGATCTCGTCCATGCTGGCGGCGTGGAAGCCACGTCGGGAGAAGACCTTGACGGCCGCGTCGAGCATCTGCTGCTCGCGGACGGCGCGAGGCAGGCGCTTGAAGGCGGGGACGCTGGACACCTTGCGAGCATACCTACTCGTGCGTAGGGTTACGCGCGAGTAGCCAATCTTCCGGAAGGCGCACCTGATGACTGACTTCGACCCGGCCACCTTCGCCAACGTGGGCCCCAAGGAGTTCGCCCAGCTGGTCAAGTCCACCCCGGACGACAAGATCGCCCAGGTGATGTCCGGCGACATGCGCGACAAGGTCCTGGGCGAGGTGTTCGGCCGGATGCCGTCGCTGTTCCGCGCGGACCGGGCCGGCTCCACCAACGCGGTCATCCACTGGATCATCACCGGTCGCCCCGACGGCGGCAGCGACACCTACGAGGTGGCCATCGCCGACGGCACCTGCGTCGTGAACTCGACCCCGCAGCACGACCCGAAGCTGAGCCTCACCATGGGCCCGGTCGAGTTCCTGAAGATCGTCTCCGGTGGTGCCAACCCGGTGATGATGTTCATGACCGGCAAGTTGAAGGCGAAGGGCGACCTCGGCCTCGCCGCCAACATCGCCAACCTGTTCGACATCCCCAAGGCCTGACATGGCTGAGTTCTCGCTCGACCTGAACGAGGAACAGCGGGATCTACGCGACTGGGTGCACGGCTTCGCCGCCGAGGTCGTGCGCCCGGCCGCCGCCGAGTGGGACGAACGCGAGGACACCCCGTGGCCGGTGATCCAGGAAGCCGCCAAGGTCGGCCTCTACGGCTTCGAGTTCCTCGCCACCTGCTGGGCCGACCCGACCGGGCTCTCCCTTCCGATCGCCAGCGAGGAACTCTTCTGGGGTGACGCCGGCATCGGCATGAGCATCTTCGGCACCTCGCTGGCCGTCGCCGCCATCTACGGCGCCGGCACCCCGGACCAGATGGTCGAGTGGGTGCCGCAGTGCTTCGGCGACGTCGACTCACCGACCGTCGCCGCCTTCTGCACCAGTGAGCCGGAAGCCGGCTCCGACGTCGGCGCGATGCGCACCCGGGCCGTCTACGACGAGGCCACCGACGAGTGGGTGCTCACCGGCCAGAAGGCGTACGCCACGAACGGCGGCATCGCCGGAGTGCACGTGGTCACCGCCTCCGTCGACCCCGCGCTCGGCTCCCGGGGTCAGGCGGCGTTCGTCGTACCGCCCGGCACCCCCGGCCTGGCCGCCACCCGCAAGCTGCGCAAACTCGGCCTCCGCGCGTCACACACCGCCGACGTCTTCCTCGACGGGGTACGCGTACCCGGCCGCTGCCTCCTCGGCGGACGAGACGCCCTGCTGCAACGCCTCGACCGCGCCCGCTCCGGTCAGCGGTCCACCGGGCAGGCAGCGATGCGCACGTTCGAGCTGTCCCGACCCACAGTCGGCGCCCAGGCGCTCGGCGTGGCCCGGGCCGCATACGAATACTCCCTCGACTACGCGAAGGACCGCGTCCAGTTCGGGCGCCCGATCATCGAGAACCAGGCGGTCGCGTTCGCGTTGGCCGACATGCGGATGGAGATCGACGCGGCGCGGCTGCTGGTCTGGCGGGCCTCGTGGATGGGCCGCAACAACCGCCCGTTCACAGCGGGCGAAGGATCGATGTCCAAGCTCAAGGCCGGCGAGGTGGCCGTGTCGGTCACCGAGAAGGCAGTGCAACTGCTCGGCGGAGCCGGCTTCCTGCGTGACCACCCGGTCGAGCGCTGGTACCGGGACGCCAAGATCTACACCATCTTCGAGGGCACCTCGGAAATCCAACGACTGGTCATCTCCCGGGCGATCTCCGGGATGCAGATCCGCTGACCGCCGTCGGCCCAGCCCCTCCTCGACGGGCGGGCCGACGGCGGCCCGGACTCCACGATCTGTGCCGTCTTTGTCACCCCACGCCGACGCGAACTGGGCCTTCAGCCGCGCCCAGTGCATGATCAAGGAAAGAAGCCCTGATGGACGGGCGGGCCGCCGCCGTCCGCGCACCACCCCGAGGAGGTCTGCGGCATGGACCTGCCGTTCGTCGTCACCACGCTGACCCGTCGCGGGCTGCTCACCCCCGGCAGCCCGATCCGGGTCGCCTCGCAGCTCAACGCGTTGCGCACGTGGGGGTGGAGCCTGGCAGGCGAGCTACGCCAGGCAGCCGCCCGGGACCCGGGCCGGCCCGCCGTCATCGACGAGGACGGCGTCGAGCTGACCTACCACGACCTGCTCGACCGGGCCGAACGGATGGCCCGCTCGATGCGGGCCGGGCTCGGCGTACAGGCCGGCGACCGGATCGGCGTGCTCTGCCGCAACCACAGCGGACTGATCGAGACGATCGTCGCCGCCACCCTGCTCGGCGTCGACGCGGTACTGGTCAACACCGGGCTCAGCGCCGCCCAGCTGGGCACCGTCGCCGAGGAGCAGCGACTGCGGCTCCTCGTGCACGACGACGAGTTCGCCGATCGGGTCCTCGGCCTCCCCGCCGAGCTGCACCGGCTAGACGAACGCGCCCGCGAGGAACTGGTGGCCGGGGCACTGCCCGGTGACCTGCAACCACCCGAGCGCGACGGCCGGATCATCGTCCTCACCTCCGGCACCACCGGCACACCCAAGGGCGCCCGGCGGCCGACACCCAGCGGCTTCGGCCCACTGGTGTCCATCATCGACCGCATCCCCCTGCACACCCGGAACCGGGTGATGATCGCCGCACCGATCTTCCACACCTGGGGATTCGCAGCCCTCCAGGTCTGCCTGGCACTACGGGCCACCATCGTGCTGCACCGCCGCTTCGACCCGGCCGCCACGCTCGCCGCCCTGACCGCGCACCGCTGCGACGCGCTCTTCGCCGTACCGGTGATGGTGCAACGGCTGCTGGAGGTGCCCCCGCCGGACCCGCGCCCCCAGCTCACTGTCGTCGCGGTCAGCGGCTCCGCCCTGCCCGGCGGACTGGCCCCGAAGTTCATGGACGTCTACGGAGATGTCCTCTACAACCTCTACGGGTCCACCGAGGTCTCCTGGGCCTCCATCGCCGGCCCGCAGGACCTGCGTCAGGCACCCACCACCGCTGGTCGTCCCCCGCACGGCACCCGACTGGAGCTGCTCGACGACGACGGCCAACCCGTGCCGGACGGACGGGTCGGGCGGATCTTCGTCGGCAACGAGATGCTCTTCGAGGGCTACACCTCAGGTGCCAGCCGGGAAACCCACGACGGGCTGCTCGACACCGGCGACCTCGGCCGGCTCAACGCCGACGGGCTGCTCTTCGTCGACGGCCGGGCCGACGACATGATCGTCTCCGGCGGCGAGAACGTCTTCCCGTCCGAGGTGGAAGACCTGCTCGCGCAACTGCCACAGGTCCGCGAGGCGGCAGTGATCGGCGTGCCCGACCCCGAGTACGGCCAGCGCCTCTCCGCGTTCCTCGCCCTGCACCCCGGCGAGACCCTCGACCCCGAGGCGGTCCGCGAGTACGTCCGGCACTTCCTGGCCCGGTTCAGCGTCCCCCGGGACGTGATCCTCGTGAAGTACCTACCCCGCAACGCCACCGGCAAGGTGCTCACCCGAGAGCTGCGCCGCTACTACGGCTGACGGCGGCGCTGCCGACGGTTGCCTGGATGCCACTGCCGGGGGTTGCCCGAGTTCAGCCGGGAATCGTGATCCGATCCTCGATCGCGCCGGTGGCGATGTCGGTGCGGTGCTGCGACCCGGCCAGCTCCACCCCGTCCACCAGCGCGTACGCGGCGTCCCGCGCGGCGGCCAGATCGGCGCCGGTGGCCGTACCGCAGAGGACCCGGCCGCCGGCGGAGAGCAACGCGCCGTCGTCGGCCCGGCGGGCGGTGCCCGCGTGGATGATGCCCGGACGGTCCGCACCGGTGATCACGTCGCCGGTGCGCGGCGCGGCCGGATAACCCGCCGAGGCGAGCACCACTGTCACGGCGCTGCCGTCCCGCCACCGCAGCGGCGGATGCTCGGCCAACGTGCCGGTGGCCGCCGCGTGCAGCAGCCCGCCCAGCGGGGTCTCCAGCAGCGCGAGCACCACCTGCGTCTCCGGGTCGCCGAAGCGCGCGTTGAACTCGATCACCCGAGGACCGGCGGCGGTGATCGCGAGCCCCACGTAGAGCAGGCCGGCGAACGGGGTACCCCGGCGACGCATCTCCGCGAGCGTCGGGTGGACCACGTCGCGCATCACGTCGTCGACCAGACCGGACGGCGCCCAGGCCAGCGGCGCGTACGCCCCCATGCCGCCGGTGTTCGGCCCGGTGTCGCCGTCGCCGAGCCGCTTGAAGTCCTGTGCCGGCACCAACGGCAGCGCCGCCTCGCCGTCGGTGACCACGAAGAGGCTGACCTCCGGGCCGTCGAGGAACTCCTCGACCACGACACGTCCGCACTCGTTGGCGTGCGCCAACGCGGCGGCCCGGTCGTCGGTCACCACCACGCCCTTGCCGGCGGCGAGCCCGTCGTCCTTCACCACGTACGGCGCGCCGAACTCGTCAAGCGCCCGGGCGGTGCTCGCCTCGTCCGCGCAGACGTACGCGCGGGCGGTCGGCACGCCGGCGGCGGTCATCACGTCCTTGGCGAACGCCTTGGAGCCCTCCAGCTGCGCGGCCGCACCGGATGGACCGAACACAGCGATGCCTTTGGCGCGTACCGCATCGGCGACCCCGGCGACCAGTGGAGCCTCGGGCCCGACCACCACCAGGTCAGCCGCCACCTCCACGGCCAACGCCGCCACCGCGGCCGGATCTGTCGCAGTGACCGCTCGCAGCTCAGCCACGCTGGCGATCCCCGGATTACCCGGCGCCGCGACAACCGCAGAAACCCGCGAATCCGCCACCAGCCCGAGCGCAAGCGCGTGCTCGCGCCCGCCGCCACCCACCAAAAGAACCCGCACGCCCGAGATCCTACTGCCCCCACCACCCCCACCCACCCCCACCAACCCACCCCGGCCAACCGGCGTTGATCAAGAGGTTTGCGTCAGATCGGGGAGGGATTCTGACGCAAACCTCTTGATCACCTGCGCTGGGCGGCTGCGATCGCCTGCCGAACGGTGTGCGGGATGTATGCCGGGTGCAAGGTGTCCTGCCAGGTGAAGCGGAGGATGGTCCAGCCCGCGTTGACCAGGCGATTCTGCCGACGACGGTCGGCGAAGACGGCCTCCGGCGCAGCATGGGCGTCTCGGCCGTCGGCCTCCGCGATGACCCTCGGGCCGCGCCAGCCCAGGTCGCCAACGCCGAGCAGATAGCCATCGTCGTCGCGTACCTCCAACTGCAGCGTGTCCGGTGGGACCCGGCCGTCCACGCACCGCAGCCGGCTACGCGTCTCCAGCGGCGACTGCGCCCGCCCGTCCGCCTCCGACAAGTAGGCGCGTGCGGCGACCGCACCCCGCCGCCCTCGGATGAGGCTCGGGATCACCATCAGTTGAGCCGGATCGATGCGGCGTCGATTGAGCGCCGAGTCGAGGACCGAGACCGCCGGGTAGCGATCGACCAGAAGAACGACGTCCGAGACAGTGCGCAGCGGAGAGGTCGCACGAATGCCCGCAACCTCGGCGATGTCACCGGGATCAACCGTCATCTGGTGCACGGATAGCCACGGCACTGGGATCCGTTGAGGCCTCGGTCGATCGACTGGCACCGAGACGTGGACCTGCGCACTCTGCCGGAGGCCTGCAATGCCGTGCAACTCCAGCGCAGTGCCCAACACGGCGAAGGCGCCGGGCCCGAGGCTGACGACAGCAGCGCGGATGTGCGCCCGCCGCCGAGTCGATTCGCTCACCTCCGTGTCCGGCACGAAGCAGCCGCGCAGAAGCCGCTGCCACCTGCCGGACCGGCAGAGCTGTCGGACCTCATCCCTGGTCAGGCCGGCACGCAACGCCTGAGCGAGGGTGACCATCCCGTCCTGCCCGGCCGCGACGTCACGAAGAAGCTGGTGTGATCCCACACCAGCACCCTGCCCACCCACCCCATCCCACCGAAGCCCCTGTGGACAACCCACGGAGCCCTGTGGATAACCCTGCCCCTCGCCTCGGCGATCAAGAGGTTTGCGTCAGATCCAGGCCGGATTCTGACGCAAACCTCTTGATCAACCGGGATAGCCACGGGCACCGCCCGGGGGGGGAGGGGGGGGAAGGGGGGGGGGAAGGGGGGGGCTGTTAGGGGAGGAGGGGGTGTAGGACTACGTTTTCTTCTCGGCCTGGGCCTACGCCTACGACGCTCACCCTCGTGTTGCAGAGTTCTTCGACCCTCGCGATATAGCGGCGGGCGTTCTCCGGGAGGTCATCGATGGTTCGGGCCTTGGTGATGTCCTCCCACCAGCCGTCGAGTTCCTCGAAGACGGGCTTTGCGTGGTGGAAGTCCGTCTGGCTCATCGGCATGTCGTCGACCCGGACGCCGTTGATCTCGTAGCCGACGCAGATCGGCACCTTGGGCAGGCCGGTGAGCACGTCCAGCTTGGTGATGACCAGGTCGGTGACGCCGTTGAGGCGGCAGGCGTACCGGGCGACGACCGCGTCGAACCAGCCGCACCGGCGCTCCCGCCCGGTGGTGGTGCCGTACTCAGCGCCGATCTTGCGCAGGTGGTCGCCGTTGGCGTCGAACAGCTCGGTCGGGAACGGCCCGGCACCCACTCGGGTGGTGTACGCCTTGCTCACCGCGATGACCTTGTTGATCGCGGTGGGCGGGATGCCCGCGCCCACGCAGGCGCCACCGGCGGTGGGGTTGGACGAGGTCACGAAGGGGTAGGTGCCGTGGTCCATGTCGAGCATGGTGGCCTGGGCGCCTTCCAGCAGCACCGTCTCGCCCCGGTCGAGGGCGTCCCAGAGCATCGCCCGGGTCTCCGCGATGTACGGCTTGAGCCGCTCCGCGTACGCCAGGTACTCCTCGACTGTCGCGTCGACGTCGATCGCCTTGCGGTTGTAGACCTTGAACAGGATCTGGTTCTTCTCGCGCAGCGCGAGTTCCAGCTTCTTGCGCAGGATGCCCGGGTCGAGCAGGTCCTGGAGGCGGATGCCGATCCGGGCGACCTTGTCGCCGTACGCCGGGCCGATGCCGCGCCCGGTGGTGCCGATCCGGGACGAGCCGAGGTAGCGCTCGATGACCCGGTCCAGCGCCCGGTGGTGCGGCATGATCAGGTGAGCGTCACCGGAGATCCGCAGGCGGGACACGTCGACGCCGCGCTCCGCCAGGCCGTCGATCTCGGCGAGCAGCACCTTCGGGTCGACCACCACACCGTTGCCGATGACGATCATCGCGTTCGGTGAGAGCGCGCCGGACGGCATCAGGTGCAGCGCGTACTTCTGGCCGTCCGGGGTGATCACCGTGTGCCCGGCGTTGTTGCCGCCGGAGTAGCGCACGACGTAGTCGACCCGCTCACCCAGCAGGTCGGTAACCTTGCCCTTGCCCTCGTCGCCCCACTGAGCGCCGATGAGCACGATCGCTGGCATCTTTTCCGCCTCCAGAAGGCTCGGGTGCCAGGTGGCGACCGCTCGGCGAGCCCGGGGTGTCAGGTTAACAAGTAGTGACGGCGTGGCCGGCAGGGGTCGCGTCGAGAGGCAGGAGGCTCCTTCCGTGTACGACGTGGTGCTGCTCACCCTTGGTTCGGAGCGGGACGCTCCCGGGGGCTGCGGCAGCGGCGGGGCCTGCTGCGGCGGCGCGACCGGGGCCGACACCGGCCCGACGAGCCAAACCGACACCGGCCAGGCCACCAGCGATCAGGCCACCGGCCAGGTGAACGCCGACCAGGCCGGCAGCGACCAGGCCGACACCGGGCAGTGCGCGACGGAGCGGCCACGGGTGCCGGTGCTGGCGTGCGCCGACGCGCTGAACGCCCGGGGCGCCCGGGTGGAGACGGTCACCGCCCGCTCCGACGCCGAGATCGACGCGGTGCTGGCCCGGTTCGACGGCCCAGCCCGCCCGGACGGCCTCACCTGGCCGGACCCGGACAGCAAGACCCGGCTGGTCATCGCCACGGCGAGCGACGGGCAGTTGCGCGCCGTGCTGCGCCGGCTGGTCAAGCGGTACGCCCCGGCGCCGAGCAAGCGCCCGGCGGACCTGCCCGGCAACCGGACCCTGCCCGACCTGCCGCCGGTGGCCGTACTCCCGCTCGACCCGGCCCGTGGCGGCACCCACCGGGACCTGGCCGCGCAGCTCGGGCTGCCCCGTGACCCGGCGGCGGTGGCCGCTGCGGTGCTGGACGGCACGCCGCGCCGGTTGGATCTGCTCCGCAACGACGGTGGCTCGGTGACCCTGGACGGCGCGCTCCTCGGCGCAGCCGACGACGCCGGCCGGCCGCTGCACTGGCGCGCCCGCGTGGAGGTCGACGACACCATCCTCACCGACGGTGCGGAACCGCTGCTGGCCTGCGCGGTGGGGAACGCCGGCGGGTACGCGACGCTCAACGACGTGACGCTGCTGACCGCGCCGGACCCGGCCGACGGCCAGGTCGAGGTCGCTGTGGCCGTGCCGGTGGTCGTCCGCTCGGCGTGGGGGCGCAAGCGGGTACGCCTCGAAGTTCGGCGGGCCCGTGGGCGGGCGGTGTCGGTGCTGCCCAGGGAGGGCAGGGTGCCGTACCTCGACGATGGCGTCGAGAGCGAGCTGACCCGTAAGCGTTCCTGGTGGGTCGAGCCGGGCGCCTGGGCGGTCTGGTCGATCTGACCTCGGCCGTGACCGGCCGACCTGCCTGAGCCGATCGGCCCTGTTGGGCGATTGGGCCTATCCTCGCAGGAGGACTGGGGAGGGCCGTAATGGACGAGAACGCCGACCGGGCGCAGGTGCCCGGCCAGCAGCCGGTGCCGGAGCGGGACGTCGAACCACTCTGGCCGCCAGATCCGGGCGACCGGGGCGCGGTGCCGCCGTGGGCTGCGGTCGCCGAGCAGCGGGGTGGGCCGTCGCCGGTCACACATCCGGTCACGCCACCGGTGGCCGCGCCGCCGATCGGGCGACCGCCGGTTCCCGGCCAGCCCGGCGCTGCGGCCCAGTCGCCGCCCTCGCCGTCGGACTACCCGTCGCTCTCCGGCGCCGTCCCGGCACCTGGGGGATGGGGGGCCAGCGGTCCGTCCGGTGTCGGGTCTGGTTGGGCGCCGGCGCAGCCGAGTTGGCCGCCGCCGACCGACCCGGCCGCTGCGTCACCGCCGGCCGCTCCGCCAGCGACCGCCGCCCGGCCGACGCCGCCGTCGACCGGCCCCGGGGGCAACGGCGGGCCAACCGGTCCGGGGAGCAACGGCGGGCCAACCGGCCCCGGCATCCCAGCCGCCGCCGCGACACCGAGCACCACCGCCGCGCCGCACGACGGCCGTCCCGCCGGGAGCGACGCGGGCAGTGCGGCGCCCGACGCGGCACAGGTGATGCCCGGCGACTCGGCGCAGGTACAGCCCGGTAACCGGGGCCCGACCGCCGTGCCGGTCACCCCGGGCGGCGTCGACCTGAACCTGCCGTTCACCCTGGACCACCCGACCGCCGCCGCCGCCGACCGCGCCGCCGCATCGGCACCCGCCGGCCGCTCCACCTCGACCGCCGCCACCGACTCGCCCGTTCCGGCGGCCACCGCGTCCGCTGCCAGCCCGAACGCCACCGACGGCCCGCGTGCCGCCGACAGCCCGACGGCCGCCGGCCCCGCGTCGGCAGAACCCTCGGCCGCAGCCTTCGCGGCGGCCAGGTCGGCACCACAGCCTGGTGTGCCCATGCCCCAGGCTGGCGGGCCGACACCACAGACTGGCGGGCCGACACCTCAGCCCGACGGGGCCGCGCCGCAGGCCGGCGGGCCGGCACCACAGCAAGGCCAGCCGGTGCAACAGGCCGGCGGGGCCGGTGCGGACGGGTCCCCTGACGGGCCGGCGCGGCCGATTGCCGAGTCGCCGTGGGCGTACCCGCCGCAGCGCCCGCCTGGAACGACCGCGCCCGCTCCGGACGAGGCCGGCGCGACACCTCCGATTCCGCCGCCGCCTCCGGTCGTCCCGCACGCCGGTCCCGCGCAGGCACACCCCGGGCAGCCGTTCATCCCCGGCCAGGCCGGCCCGGCGCAGATTCCGCCACCGCCCGACGTGACGCAGTTCAGCAACCCGCCGCACGGCCTTGCCGCACCGCAGCACGCTCCTGGGCAGGCCGTGCCGGCGACCCCACCGCCCGGGCCGTTCCCGCCCTCGCCGGGCTGGCACCCACCGCCCTGGCAGCAGGGCTCGCCCGGCGGCACGCCCGGGCAGCCGTACCAGGAGGCCGACGGGGTGACCCGGGTCCCGGCGCCCGCGTACCCGGACGCGACCGCGTACCCGGACGCGAGCTGGACACCGGACACCACAGCCGCACCGACCGCCGAGGATTTCGCCCGACGCCGTCAGGTTCGACCCGCCGATCCGGTGGCGACCATGGGCGTACGCGCGGTGGTCAACAAGATGGGCCTGCTCCGGCTCTCTCCGGGGCGGCACGAGCAGGAGCTCAAGCGGGACATCGAGATGGTGCGCCGCAACTTCGGCGGTCTGCGGCAGGTGACCGTTGTCAATCCGAAGGGCGGCGCCGGTAAGACGGTGGCCATCCTGCTGCTCGCGATGACGTTCGGTCAGAAGCGCGGCGGCTATGTGCTGGCCTGGGACAACAACGAGACCCAGGGCACGCTCGGGATGCGCGCCCAACAGGACTTCCACTCCCGCACGGTGCGGGACATGCTGCGTGACCTCGGGCAGTTCCAGGGTGCGCACGGGCGGGTCGGGGACCTGTCGCAGTACGTCCGCTCGCAGGGCGAGGGGATGTTCGACGTCCTGGCCTCGGACGAGTCGGCCACCGGCGGCGAGATGTTGACGGCTGCCGCGTTCGCCGAGATCCGAGAGGTGGTCAGCCGGTTCTACAAGTTGATCTTCGTGGACACCGGGAACAACGTCCGGGCGCAGAACTGGCAGGCGTCGATGGACGCCACCGACCAGTTGGTGGTCACCATGTCGGCCCGTAACGACTCCGCCGAGACCGCCGCCCGGATGCTCGACCACCTGGAGCAGAGCGGCCGGCAACGGCTGGTCCGCCAGGCCGTGACCGTGGTGTCGATGCCACCGTCCCGCAAGGAGATCGACCTGCCGGCCATCCAGGAGCACTTCGCGGCCCGCACCCGGGCGGTGCTGCTGGCCCCGTACGAGCGGCTCATCGACAGCGGCGAGCCGATCCGGTACGGCGGGCTCTCCTCGGCCACCCGGGACGCCTGGCTGAAGATCGCCGCCGCGGTCGCCGAAGGGCTGTGACCCGCCGACGGCCGGCCCGGTCTCGGGCCGGCCGTCGGGGCAGGGGTCAGTTGCTCGCCAGCGCGTCCGCCGCTTCCGGGTCGCAGTCGCGCAGGAACTGGGCACAGCGGGCCGCCTCGTCGGCCTCGCCGATCTCGTCGGCGGCACGGGACAGCACGTAGAGGCAGCGGAGGAAGCCCTGGTTGGGCTCGTGTGACCACGGCACCGGGCCGTGCCCCTTCCAACCACTGCGACGCAACTGGTCGAGGCCCCGGTGGTAACCGGTGCGGGCGTACGCGTACGCCGTCACCACCTGGCCCTGTGCGAACGCCCGCGCCGCGAGCTCCGCCCAGGCCGCGCTGTAGGTCGGGAAGCCGGCCGCCACGTTGGCGTACGCCTCATCGGTGCCGGCCTCGTCGGCGGCGGCCAGGGCGGCGTCGGCCTCGACGTTCGCGGGCAGGCGGGTGGCCGGTGGCTCTGGCAAAAGGTTCTGCATCGCCCCATTCAACCCGCTGGACAGGGCGACACGCGAGCGGGTCGGCCGACGTGTCCCGCTGAACGGCTGAGGAGTTGGTCACGCCTGCGGCCTATGCCGCTGCCTGGTGTTTTCCACTACAAATAATGGTCCGGAGCCTCCCCAGGAACCGGTAATGCAGGAGCCCGGTGGCCACGACCATCGGGCTCCTGTCTGTTCCACCCCCGGCCCGAGGTTTGACCGGCCCCGGCGGAGGGGCAGGATGGCCCGGTGCCGACCCCACCTCCCGCGGACGTCATCGAGCCGCACCTGCATGCCGGCGAGATCCAGACCCGGGCCGAGTTCGATCAGCAGCTGGCCACCGGTGGGCTGGCCGGGCTGACCGTTCAGGGCCTGCGGCTCGACCTCGCGCCGGTGCCCGACCTGACCGGCGTCGACGTCGCCGGCACCCTCTTCGTCGGTTGCCTGTTCGCGTCCCGGGACGTGGGTGCCGACCTGGTCCGGCGGGGCGCGAACGTGGTGCCGCCGTTCTCCGGGTTGCCGTACCCGACCCAGCCGACGCACCTCTACACCCCGGACGACCTGGCCGCCGGGTTCGCCGAGGGCGGGTTCACCGGGATGTACGACACCCGGGTGTACGACCACTACCGGGCGCACGGCGGCGCGTTGCCGGACGTCAAGGAGGCGCTGGGTCAACGGCTGCACGATCACGGCGTGGACAACGCGCTGGCCGACGCCACCCGGGTCTGGCTGACCGCGTTCGGGCCGCAGTCGGTGGTGGGCATCATGGGCGGGCACGCGGTGCGGCGCGGCAGTCCCGCGTACCGGATGGCGGCCGTGCTGGGTTGGGAGCTGGCGCGGGCCGACCGGCTGGTGGTGACCGGCGGCGGCCCGGGTGTCATGGAGGCCGCGAACCTCGGCGCCTACCTCGCGGACCGGCCGGAGACCGATGTGACGGCCGCGATCGACCTGCTGGCCACCGCCCCCGACTTCACCGACCACCACCGGTACACGGCCACGGCGCTGACGGTCCGGCAGCGGTACGCGGGGGTGCCCCGGCAACGTGGAGACGAGCTGGGCTGGGCGCGTGCGGGTGGTCTGGCCATTCCGACCTGGCTGTACGGGCACGAGCCGGCGAACCTGTTCGCCGGGCGGATCGCGAAGTACTTCTCGAACGCGATCCGGGAGGACACCATCCTGCGCCTCGCCCGGGGCGGCATCGTCTTCGCGCCGGGGCGGGCGGGCACGGTGCAGGAGGTGTTCCAGGCGGCCACCAAGACCTACTACGGCACCGACGGCGCCAGCGGGGCGTACATCTTCCTGGACCGCGCCTACTGGACCGGGGAGTTGCCGGTGGAGGCGTTGTTGCGTCCGCTGCTGGCGGCGTCCCCGTTCGGTGACCTGTCGTCGACGATCCACCTCACCGACGACGTTCGCGAGGCCGTACGCCTGCTGACGACCTGACGACGACGGCCGACTCCCAGTGCGGGGAGCCGGCCGTCGGGCGGGACGTCGTTACTTGGTCATCGTGGTGCCGGTCGAGCGAAGGTGCTCGCAGGCCTCGACGACCCGGGCGGCCAGACCGGCCTCGGCGGCCTTGCCCCAGGCGCGCGGGTCGTACTGCTTCTTGTTGCCGACCTCGCCGTCGATCTTCAGCACGCCGTCGTAGTTGCGGAGCATGTGGTCCACGACGGGGCGGGTGAAGGCGTACTGGGTGTCGGTGTCGATGTTCATCTTCACCACGCCGTAGTCCAGGGCCTCGCGGATCTCGCTCAGCAGGGAGCCCGAGCCGCCGTGGAAGACCAGGCTGAGCGGCTTGTCCTTGCCGTACTTGGCGCCGACGGCGTCCTGGATCTGCTTGAGGATCTCCGGACGCAGCTTGACGTTGCCCGGCTTGTAGACGCCGTGCACGTTGCCGAAGGTCAGCGCCGCCATGTAGCGGCCCTTCTCGCCGAGGCCGAGCGCCTCGACCATGGCCAGGCCGTCATCGGTGGTGGTGTAGAGCTTGTCGTTGATGGCGTTCTCGACGCCGTCCTCCTCGCCACCGACGACACCGACCTCGATCTCAAGGACGATCTTGGCCTTGGCGGCCTCGTCGAGCAGCTGCGCGGCGATCTCGAGGTTCTCCGCGACCGGCACTGCCGAGCCGTCCCACATGTGCGACTGGTACAGCGGCTCCTCGCCGCGCTTCACCCGCTCCTGGGAGATGCCCATCAGCGGACGCACGAACCCGTCCAGCTTGTCCTTCGGGCAGTGGTCGGTGTGCAGGGCGATGTTCACCGAGTACTTCTTGGCGACCTCGTGCGCGTACGCGGCGAACGCCACCGCGCCGGTGACCATGTCCTTGATCGAGGGGCCGGAGAGGTATTCGGCGCCACCGGTGGAGACCTGGATGATGCCGTCGCTCTCCGCGTCGGCGAAGCCCTTGAGCGCCGCGTTCAGCGTCTGGGAGGAGGTCACGTTGATCGCGGGGTACGCGAACCGGCCAGCCTTGGCGCGGTCCAGCATCTCCGCGTAAGCCTCGGGGGAAGCGATGGGCATGTGATGTGCTCCTTACTTACCACTCTCGGCCGTGCTGGCCGCTGTTCTTCATTTGTGCGCCGGACCGCGCTGTCCTCCGCCCGGAAGTATCCCGTAGGTGAGGTGCGCCGGAACAACCGACCCGGTGCTGGTCGTTCACCGGCGGTCCAGGTTGTCCGGCACGATGACGCTGATCAACCAGGTCACCACCGTCATCACGATGGCTCCCCAGAAGGCCGGCCAGAATCCGTCCACCTGGAACGGCAGGTCGAGCCCGCTGGCGATCCGGTCGGTCAGCAGGAACAGCAACGCGTTGACCACCAGCGCGAACAGGCCCAGGGTCAGCAGGTAGAACACACAACCGACGACCCGGATCACCGGCTTGAGCACCGCGTTGATCACGCCGAAGATCAGCGCCACCACGATCAGGGTGAGGACGGTGTTGCCACCCGAGCGACCATGCACGTCGACCCCGGGCACTATCAGCGTGGTGATCCACAACGCGACCGCGGTGATCGCCAGTCTGATGAGGAAGCCCACGGGACCATCCTGGCATCGGGTCGCGTCGCCGAGGGCTGATTCCGCCTACTCCGTCTCCGGGCGGTGCGCCCGCCCAGCCCGTACGGTGGGTGGGAACCGTGCCCCGAGACCCCCGGGAGGGACGATGGGTCAGCCCGACGAGGACTTCACCCCCGGCGACCACCTCACGCCCGACGAACGCGACCCCGAGGCGGACCCGGCGGACGCGGTCGAGCAGGCCACTGTCGCCGGCCCCACCGACGTTGACGGTGAGCCGCACCGTGGCCTGGAGGTCGACGACTGGGACGCGATGGAGCAGGCCCGGGTGGTCACCGGGGACGAGGACGACTACCGCTGATTCCGCCGCGGGTCGGCTGCCCGTTGCGACAGGGGTGTTCAGCCGTTCGGGTCATTAGACAAATATCGATCCGGAAGGGGTTACCGGAGGGTCTGGGCGTCCCTAGGTTGGACGAGCGCCACCTGTACCCCCACGGGAGGACCCCATGCTCAAGCACTCGCTCCGCTGGCTGACCGGGCTCGGCGCGGCTGGCGCGCTGGTCGCCGCCTCCGCAACCCCCGCCGTCGCTGCGGCCACAATCGAGCCCTACTTCCAGGACACCACCCTGGCCGTCGGCGCGACGCCGACCACCCGGGCCCTGTTCCTGTACGCCGACGAGCCGACGGTCCTCAAGGACGTCTCCGTGCGGTACGACTATCGCTCCCTGGCCTCCGAGATCACCGTGACCCCCGCCGAAGGCCAGAAGTGCACCGCGCCGGAGCCGGGCGTTCTCGTCTGCACGGAGCCCGCCGATGTCGCCCTCTACGAGATGCCGCCGCTGGGCAGCGGGATCTACCGCAACGCGGCAAAGCAGGTTCGCATTGCCCTCACCGAGGGTGCGCAGCTCGGTGACTCCGGGGACGTCGCGGTCAGCTACGAGGCCGCCGGCGGCCGGCGCGGCAGCTACACCTCCCGCGTACGGGTCGGCGAGGGGGTCGACCTGGCCGGCGGGCCGTTCACCGACTTCTCCTCGAAGCCGGGTGGAAAGCTGACCGTGCCGCTGGTCGTGGCGAACGCCGGCGACAAGGCCGTCAGCGGGTTCGTCGCGGTCTTCGATTTCAGCTACTCGATCCGCGCCAAGGACCGGTTCAGCAACTGCCGCTACGCCGACGACCACCTGGTCTCCTGCCAGTTCGACGAGGACATTCCGGTGGGCACCAGGCTCGTCGCCACGCTGAACCTCGAACTCGCCACTGACACCTACGCGCCGACCAACCAGTCCGGCTACGCCCAATTCATGACCGTTGCCGACTTCGAGGACCTGACCCGGGTACGGGCAGCCGTCGGCGCCCGGACGGCCACCCCCGGCAGCGGTCCGAAACTGACTCTGACCGAGACGCCCGGCAGGATGCGGCAGGCCGCCCAGACCGACGTCGGCCCCGGCAACGACTACACCGGGTGGACCATCAAGGCCACCGGCACGAACGGCACCGACCTCGCGGCGATCGGCGCCACGCTCAAGGGCACGGCTGGCACCGTCGTCACGGCCACTGTCGGCTTCCGGAACAACGGCCCGGCGACGCTCGACCGAACGAACGCGGACTACGAGGCCGCCACCCACACCGTCGTCGAGTTGCCACCGGGCACCACCGCCGTCGAGATCCCCGACACCTGTCAGTTGCGGCCGGGCACTCGCACGTACCAGTGCGCCTCGGAGATGCTGCTGGTGGCGGGACAGACCTACATCATGAAGTTCCGGTTACGCATCGACAAGGTCATCGCCAACGCCCGGGGTGCGGTGCGGGTCAACGCACCGTGCGAGTGCGCACCGGGCGACAGCTTCCAGGACGACATCAAACCGGCCAACGACAAGGCGACCATAGTGGTCAACGCGGCCCAGAGCGGCGGTGGTGACGATGACGGTGATGGCGATGGCGGCGGCGGTGGCGGCGGTTCGCTGCCCATCACCGGCACCCCCACCACAGTGATCGCCGGCATCGGCGCCCTGCTGCTCGTCACCGGTGCGGGCTGCTACCTGCTCGCCCGACGCCACGGCAGCCGCTTCACCGCCTGACCCACCCCGACCCGACCGACGCCCCGCCGACCCGTACCGGGCTGGCGGGGCGTCGTCGTGGTGTCCTCGTCCGTCAGCGGACGGGGTTGACCTGCTCCGGGTGCTGCTCGACCCACTGCGCCAACCGATCCTCGCGCAGCGCGGCGAGGAACGCCGGGCCCTGCTCCGGGGCCAGCGGCAGCAGCGTACGGTCATCCACCGGCTGGCCGACCGGGAGGCTGAGCCCCACCGGGTCGACGCTCTTCAGCTTGGGCAGCACGGCCACCAGCCTGGTCAGTGGCAGGCCGTCGTCGTCGACCGCCAGACCCGTGCCGGGGGCCGACAGCAGTGCGGTGAGCCGCACCGGGCTGGTCAGCACGTCCTTGGCGACCGCCGCTCGGATCAACCCGGCGACGTAGCGCTGGGCGTTACGGTCCCGGTCCAACGCACCATCGGGCAGGTACCGCCGTTGCCGCAGCAGGTCCACGGAGGAAGCTCCGTCGAGCCGCTGACAGCCGGCCGGAAAGACCCGGCGGGTGTGCCAGGAACGAACCTCCTTCGGTAGGCAGACCTCCACCCCGTCGACAGCGTCGGTGATCCGGCGCAGCCCGGCGAAGGTCAGCACCGCGCCGGCGTCGACGCGTACCCCGGTCAGGTCGGCGACCACCCGGCGGGTCAGGTCGTAGCCGGCGTCCAGGTCGGGCCGGGGCTCGCCGGCGCCGCTCCAGAACGCGCTGTTGAGCTTGTCGATCCCCCGGCCGGGGATCGACACCTCCAGGTCGCGGGGCAACGAGATGAGGTACGGCCGGCTCCGGTCCGCCGGGATGTGCACCAGCAGGACGGAGTCCGCCAACCGGTACGGCGGTTCGTCGCCGAGACCGTCCACGCCGAGCAGAAGGACATTCAGCGCTTCGGACCGCGCGTCAGCCGGTTGCCCGGACATCAACGGATCCGCAGCCGGTCGGTCGGGGCGCAACTGCGGCACCCCGACTCCGAGCGCGCCGAGCAGGGCCAGCGTGACGCCAGCGGCCTGGAACCGCTGCCGGCGGCGACGGCGGACGGCGGCGAGCCGGTCGATCGCGACCCGCAGCGGGCCGGTCGACGGGGTCAAGGTTTCGTGCCGGGCGAACGCGGCACGCAGGTCATCCTCGATCATGTTCACGCCTCCACGTACTCGGCCCGGAGCGTGGCCAGGGCCCGGGAAATGGACGAGCGGACGGTCCCGACGGCACAGCCGAGAATGTCGGCGATCTCGACGTCGGGCAGGTCCTCGTAGTAGCGCAGCACCAGAGCAGCCCGCTGCCGACGCGGCAGCCGGGACAACCAGGACCAGATCTGATCCCGGTCCACGGCGGACTGGGCATGGTCGGTGGGCATCGGCACCGAGGCGTCGGGCTCCCCGCGCAGCAGCACCCGGCGCACCCACGAGCCGCGCCGCCAGTCGACGTACTGGTTGGTGAGCATCCGGCGTACGTAACGCTCGGGCGAGTCGGCTCTGGCGACCCGACGCCAGTTGAGCTGGACCCGGACCATGGTCTCCTGGACCAGATCCTGGGCCTGGTGTGGTTCGCCGGTCAGCATCACCGCGTACCGCAGTAGCGGGGCCAGCCGCGTGTCCGCGAACTCCTCGTACGTCACTGCACCTCCCGGGGGCTCCTGCCTCACTTGACGGAAGCGGACCGACCGAACATTGCGGTGACGCTCATCAACCTTTTGGTTCGTCTTGCTCGGCGGGCGGCTTTGAGGGCTGCAGTCAGCCTTAGCTATTCCTTAAGATCCGCAGGCTCGACCTGATCCCCCAACTGGAGGAACCCCCCTCATGCTCACCCACTCCACCCGGCGTTGGCTCGCCGGACTGGGCGTAGCAGGCGCGTTCGTCGCCGCCTCCGCCAGCCCGGCCGTCGCCGCACCGGCAGCCCCCGCCGCAGCGGTAGACAATCTCGACCTGTACGCCAACAACGTGATCGTCGCGCCTGGAGGCACCGAGAAGTGGGTAACCCTCTTCTCGCTCACCACGGAGCGGCAGCCCGACGACTACACGATCAAGGTGGACCGGAGCAAGATCGACGGTTTCGCCAGCGTCGAGAGCAGCGGGGAGAACTGCACCGAGTCCGGTGCGATCCTGACGTGCAAGGTCGAGGACCAGGACGACGACGGCTCGTACCTGAACCTCGTCTCCCTCGTCGTTCGCGCGAAGGCCGGCGCCAAGCCCGATCAGAAGGGCGAGCTGAGTTTCACTGTCACGTCGGACGGCAAGTCCGGATCCGCCTCCTACAGCTCGACTGTGGAGATCGGCGAGGGCGTCGATCTCGCCACCAACGAGCTCCTGGAGCTCAAGGGCGCGCCCGGTGCCACGCTGAAGGCCCCGTTCCAGGTGAAGAACTCGGGCGAGGTGCCCGCGAAGGGCGCGGTTCTCTTCTTCGTCGGCGCGGACGGTCTTCAGCCGTCGAAGCGCTACGAGAACTGCGAGTACACCGAGGGCCCGCTGCACGACTGGGCATTCGCCTGCCGCTTGGACGCGACCATCGGCAAGAACGCCAGCTTCCGCCTCGACGACAGCTTCGGCTTCACGGTGCCCGCCGACAGCTGGGCGCCGAACAGCTTCGGCGGGTTCTCCATCTGGTTCACGCCTGCGGACTGGGACGAGTACAGGTCCGAGGCCGAACTGCCGGCCAAGATCGGGCCGAACGGGACCGAGGGTGAGCTGAAGCTCGAGCCGGTCATGAACATGCGCTCCGGGCAGACCGACGTCAACCCGTTGGACAACTCGACCTGGGTCGACCTTCAGGTGACCGGCGACCAGCGGGCCGATGTGGCAGCGCGCGGCGCGGAGGTGACCGGCGACGTCGGCGCCACCGTCCCGCTCACTGTCGGCTACGTCAACAACGGGCCGGCGGCCGTCAACTCGGGTGGCAGCGAGTCGCCCTGGATCGGCACCACGGTCACGCTGCCGAAGGGCGTCACCGCCGTCCGCGCTCCGGAGGACTGCTTCAGCTCCGAGGACGACGGGTGGGAGCCGGGCAAGCCCGGCGGGCGGGTCTACCAGTGCTTCGTGCTCGGCTCGATCAGGAAGGGCGAGAAGGTCGACTACGAGTTCCAGGTACGGATCGACCAGGCCGGCGGCCAGACCGGTGAGGTCAAGCTGAGCACCGGGCAGGAAGACAAGCAGATCAAGGACCTGAACCCCGCCAACGACACCGCGCAGATCCTGGTGAACGGCGGCGGAGACGGCGGCCAGGGCGGCGGCGATGACGGTGACGGTGACGGCGGCTCGCTGCCGATCACCGGTCAGTCCACCGGGCTGATCGCCGGCCTCGGCGCGCTGCTGCTCGCCGCGGGCGTCGGCGGCTACCTGGTGGCCAAGCGCCGCCGGACCCGCTTCGTCGCCTGATCCACCCCGTACCACCGGTGCCCCGTCGACCACCACGGTCGGCGGGGCACCGTCGTTGGGCCCCCGCAGCGCGGGCGGGTGGTGACGGGCCGGTCCGGCGCGGCCGGGGCCCCGGGCTTCGGTACCCTTTGTGGCCGTGGACACAGCTGAGAAGACCCGCGCTCTCGTGGAGAGCGTCGCCCTGAACCCGCTCGATCCCAAGGATCTGTTGCAGACCTTCGGGCTGATCGGCGTGTGGGTGATCCTCTTCGCCGAGACCGGCCTGCTGGTGGGCTTCTTCTTCCCGGGTGACTCGCTGCTGTTCCTCGCCGGGGTGGCCTCGTCACCGGTGGCGGACGCGATCTTCGGTGACGGCACCCGCCTCTCCCTCGCCGGCCTGCTGATCGGTGGGCCGATCTGCGCGATCCTCGGGGCACAGCTGGGGCACTGGCTCGGCGCGCGGTACGGCCGGCCGATGTTCGAGCGGCCGAACTCCCGGCTCTTCAAGAAGGAGTACGTGGAGAAGGCCGAGTACTACTTCGAGAAGTTCGGCCCGGCGAAGGCCGTCGTGCTGGCGCGCTTCATTCCGATCGTCCGGACGTTCCTCAACCCGGTCGCGGGCGCGCTCGGCATGCCGGCCAAGAAGTTCCTGCTCTGGAACATCGTCGGCGCGGTGCTCTGGGTGGACGGCATCCTGCTGATCGGCTACCTGCTGGCCGAGCAGATCTACCAGGCCATCGGCGACAAGATCGACCACTACATCCTGCCGGTGGTGGCCCTGATCATCGTGATCTCGGTGCTGCCGATCTTCTTCGAGTTCCTGCGCGACCGGCGGGCTCGTAAGCGCGGCGAGGCGGTCGCTGTGGTCGCGGCGGCCAGTGCCGCGGGCGCTGTGGAGGCGGCCCGCGAGGCGTTCGACCACGACCAGCACCAGGACGGCCGTCACCGCCCGGAGCACGGTCAGGACCGTTGAGCGGTACGACGACGGCCGGCCCCCTGGTGAGGGGGTCGGCCGTCGGCATGTCGAACCCGGCCTCCGGTGGTGCGACCGGGGCCGAGCAGGTATCAACCACCGGTGGCGCCACCCCTGGCTCGCCACCGGACGCCGCCCCGGCTCGGGACGGCATGGTGCCTACGTCAGCGGGCCTTCTTGGTGGCCCGCTTACGCGGCGGGGTCAGCAGGTCGGCGATCGTCGCGATCGCACTCGGGACCAGGCTGTAGTACGCCCAGACACCGCGCTTCTCCCGCTGCAACAAGCCAGCCTCGGTGAGGATGCGCAGGTGGTGACTGACCGTCGGCTGAGAGAGGCCGAGCGGCGCGGTCAGGTCACAGACGCACGCCTCGCCCTCGGGGGCCGACTGGATCAGGCTGAGCAGCCGCAACCGAGCAGGATCAGCAAGGGCCTTGAGGACCCCGGCGAGACGCTCGGCATCGGCACGTTCGATCGGCTCGCCGTTTAGCGGCGAGATCTGAGGCATAGTCATTTCGGCCAACGCAGTTCCCACGTATTCCATCCTTCCACCAGCAGCATCGATCCGCCTGCATATCAGCAGATCCGAATCGGCAGACTTTTACGCCACAAGGCCGAGGTCAGCCAACGTATAGGCCGCCCGGTACGGCAATCCGGCGGCTCGCACCGCGTCGCCGGCGCCTCGATCAACAATAACCACCACGCCCACGACTTCCGCCCCGGCCTCGCGAAGAGCCTCGACAGCTGTCAAAACACTTCCGCCAGTCGTGGACGTGTCCTCCACCGCCAACACACGGCGGCCAGCCACCTCCGGTCCCTCGATCCGCCGCTGAAGACCGTGGGCCTTGCCCGCCTTGCGCACCACAAAGACGTCCAGGGCCCGGCCGGTCGGAGCGGCGGCGTGCAGCATCGAGAGCGCGACTGGATCCGCGCCCAGGGTGAGGCCCCCAACGGCGTCGAACTCCCAGTCGGCGGTGAGGTCGAGCAACACCCGGCCGACCAGAGGAGCGGCCCGGTGATGGAGCGTGACGCGCCGCAGATCCACGTACCAGTCTGCCTCGCGCCCCGACGAGAGCACGACCCGGCCGTGGACCACAGCCAGGTCGGTAATGAATTTACGCAGGTCGTCGTGGTCCCCCATGGCGATAGAGGTTACTGCGCAACTCTGAACGCCGTGTGTGGGGTCCACCCTGATCAGCCCCGAGGGGAACCGATGACTGGCGATGCTCGACTACGCTCAGCAACTGGGCCGACAGCGGCGTGCCAACGCCGTCCCACCACTCGCTCGGGGTCGGCGGGCCGGTCGAGGCTCAGTGCTCGTCGCGACCGATCCGGCCGCGGGTGTCCCGCGCGACCGCCTGGAGCAGCCGCCGCGGCGCGTGTCGCATACCTGCCACGACCACCTTGTACTTCCACGCCGGAATGCTGACCATCTTGCCTTTGCGCAGGTCACGCAGGGCTTCGTCCACCACATCCTCGGCCCGCAGCCACAGCCACTCCGGCGTCTTGGACATGTTGATGCCGGCCCGCTGATGGAATTCTGTGCGGGTGTAGCCGGGGCAGAGGGCCATCACCTGAACGCCGAACGGCCGCGCTGACTGGCCGACGGACTCACTGAAGTTGGTGACCCACGCCTTGCTGGCGGAGTATGTCGATCCGGGCATCGCCGTCCCGAACCCGGCGACCGAAGAGACATTTATCACTGCCCCATTTCGCCGTTCAGTCATCGGTCGAAGCGCCGCCAGGGTCAACCGCATGACCGCGTGCACGTTGAGTCGCAACAGTCGCGCCTCGTCCTCCGCCGTGGAGCGCAGGAACGGTTTGTTCAGGCTGATCCCCGCATTGTTGACCAGCAGGTGCACCGGGCTGCCGTCGGCGAGCCGCTGCTCCACGATGGCGCAGCCGTCGTCGGTGGACAGATCCGCTGAGATCGTCTCCACCTCGCGTCCGGACGTGGAACCCAGCTCGGTGGCCAGCTCGGTCAGCCGCGCCGCGTCACGGGCAACGAGCACCAGGTGCCAGCCGTCGGCGGCCAGGCGTCGCGTGAACGCCGCGCCGATGCCGGCGGTGGCCCCGGTGATCAGGGCTCGGCGCTCGGCAGTCGTGGGGTCGAGCGTCACGGAACGGTCCTCACCTGGGCGGGTACGGGGGCGTATGCGGCGCCGACGGGGGCTGGGGCGGGGCGGGCGGGAACATGGGCGGCGCGGTTGGCGCCGTCGAGCGGTGGCGGCCGAACCAGCTGTTCGCCGCCGGCAGCGCCAGCAGCATAGCTACTACAAGGTAACCGAGCGCCTGTGCGACGGAAAGCCCGGCGTTGAGCGGGATCCACCAGGACGGGTACGCGTCGCCGACCAGGCCCAGCAACTCGGCGAGGGACTGGTCGCCGGAGCCCATTCGCAGTGGCGCTGCCCGTTCGCCGACGACCACCACCACACTGCAACAGGCGGCGAGCAGACCGAGCCCGCTGACCACCCAGGTCGCCACCCGGACGCCGTTGCGACCGGCCAGCAGACCGAGGGCCAGGCCGGCGAGCAGCAGCGCGGACAGCACCGCCACCACCGCCGTCAGCACCGCCGACGCGCGGAGCAGAGCCACCACGCCGTCGATCTGCTCCGGGCTCGCCGAGGTGTCGCGGGCGGCGGAGCGGAACCCGTCGACCGTCCCGCCCAGCACCACCAGGGAGACCACCGCGTACGCGAGCGCGGCGACCGCCATCACCAACAGCACCGTCGCGGCCGACAGGGCGGCGGCGGGCCGGCGGGCCGGTGCCGATTCCGGGTACGACACGACGAATCCCTCCGGTAGGCGTCGGGTTGCAACCTACTCGGAGGGATCGTCGGCGTCGTGCTTATCGAGCCGTCAGTTGCTCGGCGGCGGGGTTGACCCGGGCCGATCCGTGGGCGGCGTGTCGTCCGGGCGGTCCGCGGCTGGTGGCGGCGGGTAGCTCGGCTCCCCACTCGACGGATAACCCGGCTCACCGGATGCCTGCGGGTAACCGGGCTGACCCGGCGCCTGCGGGTAACCGGGCTGACCTGGCGCCTGCGGGTGGCCCGGGTAGCTGGCGCCCGGGGTGGGCGGCTCCCAGCCCGCGGTGGGCTTGCGGAAAAACGGGTTCGCCTTCGGCAGCGCCAGCAGGACCAGCGCCGTGATCAGCGCGATCAGGCTGAGCACACCGAGCAGGAGGCTGACCGGCGTGACCCAGGAGGGCAGAGCCTCCTCCAGGCGGCGCTGGATCTCCTCCGGGCTCGGCGCGTCGCCGGTGGTCCCGCCACCGGTGTTGAAACCGCCGGCCGCGTTGCTGAGCAGACCACCGCCCACGCAGCAGACCATGATGCCGCCGACGATCCAGGTGGTGATCCGGGCGCCGTTGCGGCCCTGGTTGTTGAACAGGGCCAGCACGCCCAGCACGACCGCGAGCAGCAGCAGGACGATGCTCCCGCCGATGCCGATGACGGCGAAGACGTCGGCCACCTGGTCACCGTCGGTGGCGCTGCCCGCGTACGCCTCGCGGAGCGCGTCCCGCGTCTTGCTGAAGGTGCTGAGCGTGATGATCAGACTGATTACCTGGAGCGCCAGGAACAGGAAGAGCAGGTAACTGGAAATCGACACAATGGATGGCCGCTGACGGGCCGGCGTGCTCTGGGAATCGACCACGATTCTCCTTCCCTAGATCGCGCCCACACCGTATCGACAACCGGCCAGTTCGGCATGCCGTGACGAGCCCGGCGCGTCCTCCCGGGCCGGCTCGGCGGGCCTCAGGCCCGGGGCGGGCGGATCGTCAGGTCGGCGGGGTCGAGCAGGTCACCGCGGGCGACCCGCCAACCCTCTTCGCCGTACGCCTCGAAGGACAGCCGCGCGGTGCCACCGGACTGGTAGTCGTGGTAGCGCATCGTCCCGGTCGACGGCAACTCGGTCTCTCCGGTCGCGGTGTAACGCGCCTGTCCGGTCTCGGCCCAGGTGTAGCGCCGCCTGCCGAGTTCGATGGTCGGGGCGCCCGGGGTGACGGTGGCGCCCGGCTCCGGGGTCCAGAAGACCAGCTCGAGTTCGGGGCCGTCCTCCACGGAGAGCCGGTGGCGGGTGCCGGAGTCGTCGTCGAGGAGGTGCTGCACCCAACTCCAGTCGCCCTCGACCAGGCGGATCGTGGCACTCACCGCGTACTCCCGCTCGCGGATCCGCACGCTGTCACCCGGAGCCAGCCGGCGGAGCGGGCCACCGTGCGGCGGCTCCGCCGGCTGGCCGGGAGGCCCGCCCGTCGGCCGTCGGCGGGCCCGCACGACGACCACGACCACCGCTAGTACGGCAACAGCCGCCACCAGGCACGTCACCAGCGCGTCCACGCGACCACCTCCCCAGGTACGTCGGCGCAGACGGTAACAACCGTCGGCACCCGGAAGACCAGTGTTGTGGCCGACAGCTCAGCTAACGATTGTGGTCGGGTGCGTCCTCCGGAGGCGGCACCGGCGGTCCCGTCGGCCCTGGTGAGACGCCCGGTGCTCCCGGCGGCAGGTGCACGGCCGGGTCGGGGCAGATCAGGTAGCCGGGTGGGAGCGGCTGGTTCGGCGACAGGAAGCCCGGCACGAGCGGAGCTGTCGGGTATCCGTAACCGGTCGGGGCGTAGGTGGGGACGGGCATCACCCAGGCCGGCCCGGGCAGCGCCTCGTTCGCGGTACGCGGCACGAACCAGCGGTTCGCCGGCGGCAGCGCCAGTAGCAGTGACACGGCTGCGGAAAGGGCCAGAACGGTGAGCACACCCAGCCCTGCCGCGGGGAAGAGCAGGTCCTCCCAGGGATCGGTGCCGGCGTAGAGCGTGTCGTAGAACGTCGAGGTCTCCCACTCTTCGTCCCAGTCCGGTGGCGGCTCGTCGCCGATCTCCGGCATCGTCAGCAGCGGCACGAGAAAACCTCCGGAACAGCACTGCCCGAAGCAGACCAGCAACTGCGCTCCGCTGGCCACGAACACCAGGATCCGCGCGACGTTGGCGCCCCGCCGGATCGGGACGGCGGTGGCCGCAAACCAGACCGCGAGCAACACCGCCGGCACGCCGAGGATCAGCGTCATCACGACGTTGCCCTGCCGCTCGCCGGTCACCTCGTCCGGGTCGGCGTCCGGCACCAGCCGTAACGCGCGGTCGATCTGGCCATCGAAGCGCACCGCCTCGGCCACCGTCAGCGCGGCCAGGCCGAGCAGCACCAGCACCACGGCCAGTTGCAGCCAGAAGGCGATGGTCACGGTGGCCGGGCGGGGCGGACGCGACGCGGTGGCGGGCGGGCTCATGGCTCGAAACGTACGGTGCGTCGTCAGCAACCGGCAGAACCGATCGGGCAGCGCCGACCGGCGAATGGATCATGCTGCGGCGAGCCGCCGACTGGCGTAGGTGCCGAGGGTTTCCCGGTCCATCACGCAGCCGACGAAGGTGGTCAACTCGCTCGGATCGTCCCGCAGCGACGTCCACGTCGCTCGGGCCGTCTCCGGGTCGATCCGCTCCAGCAGCGTGGCCGCGTACGCGCGGCCGGCGGGTGTGCCGTCGGTCAGCACCCGGTCGAGCTGGCGGCGTACCTCATCGGGGTGGTCGCTGAGGGCGGCCTCGACCCGGTGGTACGCCTCGGTCACCGGCAACAGGGTGCCCGCGATCCCCACCCCACCAAAGGCGAGCGTCTCAGCGGCCACCAACTCGTCGACGGCGGCGCCCAATTCGCGCTCCCAAGCCTTCCGCATTCCAAACATGCCTCCACCCTTTCCCCGTCCGGCCCCACTCCACCCCATTGATCACGAGGTTTGCGCCATGAGCGGACACTCTCCTGACACGGCCGCCTGGTGGTGCGGGTCAGTAGCCGCGCCACTCGGTGCGGGCGTAGTCGAGGACCCTCGGTTGGAGGAGGGTGCTGGGGGGCACGTCCAGGCGGGCGCGGTCGGCGGGAAAGGCCGCCGCCGCCCGCAGCACGTCCGGGTCGAGGAAACGCAGCCGGGGAGCATCGGCCGGCAGTTCCAGCACCGGCGGGGCGGTTCCCGCCGTGGCGAGCAGGAAACCCCAGTCGCCGAAGGACGGCACGTCGACGTGGTACGGCACTGTGGCGAAGCCGGCTTCCCGCACCGACGCGTCGATGGACCAGTAGGAGCGGGGCGCGAAGTACGGCGAGCCGGACTGCACCACCAGCCGTCCCTGCTCGGCGAGCACCGACCTGATCAGCGTGTAGAACTCGACGGTGTAGAGCTTGGCCGTGGCTGTCTCGTCCGGGTCGGGCAGGTCGGCGACCACCACGTCGAAGCGCTCGGCGGCGCTACGCAGCCAGCCGAACGCGTCAGTGTTCACCACCCGTACGCGGTGGTCGTCGAGCGAGCCGCCGTTGAGCGCCCGCAGCTGCGGCACGGTGCTGGCCAGCGCCACCACCGCCGGGTCGAGGTCGACAACTGTCACCCGGCGGACGTCCGGGTACCGCAGGATCTCCCGGACGGCGAGGCCGTCGCCGGCACCGAGAACCAGTACGTCGCCGCGTGGACCTCGCATCGCCGGATGCACCAGCGCCTCGTGGTAGCGGTACTCGTCCACCGAGCTGAACTGAAGATCGCCGTTGAGGAACAGCCGGAGGTCGGTGTCGGCGTGGCCGACCTCCCGCACCGACCGGGTCAGCACGATCTCCTGGTAACGGGAGCGTTCGGCGTACACGACGGGGTCCCGGTAGAGCTGCTGCCGGGCGGTCACCTCGAAGTCGGCGGCGGTCACCCAGGCGTACCCCAGGCAGAGCGCGACCACGACGGAGCCGGCGCCGAGGACGAGCCGGGCGCGGCGGCTCAGCTCCCTCCGGAACACAGTGCAGACCAGGGCGAGACCGGCCACCGCGTTCACCGCGCCGACCACCAGGGCACCCTTGAGCTGGCCGAAGACGGGGATCAACAGGAACGGGAAGGCGAGCCCGCCGAGCAGCGCGCCGACGTAGTCGGCGGCGAACAGGTCGGCCACCGCACTGCCGGCGGCCTGCTCGCGGATGCGCTGCAACATCACCATCAGCAGCGGAATCTCCGCGCCGATCAGCAGGCCCAGCACGAAGGCGGTGGCGACCAGCGCCGGGCCGTACAGGTCGAGCCAGGCGAAGGCGGCGTAGAGGCCGAGCACTGACAGGCCACCGAGCAGGGCCAGGGTCAGTTCGATCACCGCGAACGCTGCGGCGGCCCGGGGCTGCAACGGCTTCGCGACCAGTGCGCCGACGCCCATCGCGAAGACCATCACGCCGAGCACGATCGACGCCTGCCCGACGGTGTCGCCGATCAGGTAGCTGCCGAGCGCGACAAGGGCCAGCTCGTAGACCAGCCCGCAGGCGGCGCAGACGAAGACCGCGACCAGCACCGCCGCGCGGGCCAGCCGCCAGTGCGGCCGGGCCTCGGTGACGAGGTTCTGCACGGAGGGCTCCAGGTGATGGGGTCAGGCGTCGGGCTACTTGCCGGTGCCGGGGCCGCCGCCCCGAACGCTGTTACCGCGTCCCCAACCCCAGTACGACCCGACGGTCGAGTGGTAGCGGGGGTGAGCGGTGTCCATGTCTTCGAGCAGGATCACCGAGCCTGCCGCGATCGGCAGGATCACCACCGAGTCGTCGTCGTAGCGCAGGTAGACGCCGCTGCCGTCGGCGTACCGGTCGGACGGATTCCACGCGTCGGTCAGTTCCTTGGCCACAGCGGTCGGTGACTTGGGCGAGGTGTACGCGGTCGCTTCCCGGCCGATGTCCCGGCTGGCCGCTCGCGAATACTTTTCCTGCACGTAGGCGCGCGGGGAGAAGGTGCCGTTGACGAGGGCGAAGGCCGCGACCATCGCACCGACCACGGCCGCTGCCACGCCCACCACGAACCAGCGTCGGTACGTCATCGCAGTGCCACCACCGTCTCGGTCAGGACCAGCTCGTTGGTCTGGGGGTACGCGTGCCAGGTACGCCAGCCGACAGTCCCCTGCGGCAGGTCGGCGCGCACGGCCAGCGCGGTGACCGCGTCCGGGTCGCCGGGAAAGACGCCGACCAGGGCGTACGGGTCGTCGGCCAGGTCGGCGCGGAGCCTGGCGATCCGGGTGTGCAACTCACCGTCGGCGGGGCGCAGCACGGCGGCGGTGAAGCGGTAGCCGCCCGACTCGTCGTGCAGGGTGTCGGGCAGGTGCGGCGGCCGACCCGGCAGGCAGGCGACCGTCTCGGTGAGTTCGGCCGCACCGCCGGCTTCGGCCAGCACGACCTGGTGGGACGCACCGAGCAGGCGCAGCCGTAGCCGGACGTCCCCGGGCAGCGTGAGGTCGCGGACGTGCAGCGCGGGCCGCTCCGGGCCGCCGAGTGCCAGGCTCAGGTCGGCGGCGCAGGTGTCGACGTACGGGGTGTGGAGGCTTACCAGCACCTCAGCTGGCCTCCGGCCCGGCCTGCGGGTAGACCATCACGTCGGCGCGGTGCAACTGCTCGCCCCGGGCGACCTCCCAGCCGGCCTGGCCGTACGCCTCGAAGGAGAGCCGTTCGCCGCCCTGGGCCCGGTAGTCGTGGTATCGAAGGGTGCCACTGGGGTCGAGGCCGGTGCTGCCGGTGGCCGTGAAGCGGGCCTGACCGGACCCCTCCAGGGCGTAGCGGCGGCCGGCAAAGTCGAGGGCGGACTCACCCGGGGTGATCGTGGCGGCCGGCTCGACGGTCCAGAGCACCAGCTCCAGGTCCGGGTCCTCCTCCACGGAGAGCCAGCGCTTGTCGCCCTCGGCGGTGTCCAGCAGGTGCTCGGCCCAGCTCCAGCCGCCCTCGTTCAGATGCACCGAGCCCCGGACCGCGTACGACACCCGGCGGATCTCGACGATGTCGCCGGGCTTGAGCCTGCGCGGGTCGCCGCGGAGCGCGTCGCTGTCGGTGTCCCGGAACGGGTCCGCGGGTGCCGCCGGCCGGGCTGCCTTACGGCCCTTGCGCACCGCCACCAACGCCACCACGACCCCGGCGACTCCGATCAGACACCCCAACGTCGTCACCAGGTACGCCACGGGACCGTTCATGCCGACCACCTCCCCAAGTGCGTCGGCGGGAACGGTAACAACCCCGCGCACCTGGAGAAACTCATCATTGTCTGGTGATCTGGCAGCTACGGAGCGTCCCGGTGGGGCGGCGTCGGGGCGGAGAACGGGTCGGGCCGACCCCGCCGGCGAGGCGGGATCGGCCCGGGTGCGACGGATCAGGCGGCGGTGACGGTCAACCCTTCCTTCGCATCGGCCAGGTCGACCTTGACTGTGTCGCCGTCTCGGATCGTCCCGGAGAGCAGGGCCCTGGCGAGTTGGTCTCCGATCGCGGTCTGGACCAGACGACGGAGGGGTCGCGCACCGTAGATCGGGTCGTAGCCGTGCTCGGCCAGCCAGTCCCGGGCGGCATCGGTGATCTCCAGACCCAGCCGGCGGTCGGCCAACCGCCGCCGCATCCGGTGCAACTGGATGTCGACGATGGAGCGCAGGTCGTCCCCCCGCAGCGAGGCGAAGACCACCATGTCGTCCAGCCGGTTGAGGAACTCCGGCTTGAAGTGCGACCGGACCACGGCCAGCACCCCCTCGCGGCGCTGCTCGTCGGCGAGCGTCAGGTCGCTGATCACCGACGACCCGAGGTTGGACGTGAGGATCAGGATCGCGTTACGGAAGTCCACGGTGCGGCCCTGGCCGTCGGTGAGCCGGCCGTCGTCGAGCACCTGGAGCAGCACGTCGAAGACGTCCGGGTGAGCCTTCTCCACCTCGTCCAGCAGCACCACGGAGTACGGCCGTCGGCGCACCGCCTCGGTGAGCTGACCGCCCTCGTTGTAACCGACGTAGCCGGGTGGGGCACCGACCAGGCGAGCTACCGAGTGCTTCTCGCCGTACTCGCTCATGTCGATGCGAACCATGGCCCGCTCGTCGTCGAAGAGGAACTCGGCGAGGGCCTTGGCCAGCTCGGTCTTGCCGACGCCGGTGGGGCCGAGGAAGAGGAAGCTGCCGGTCGGGCGGTCCGGGTCGGCGATACCGGCCCGGGCACGGCGTACCGCGTCGGAGACGGCGCCGACCGCCTCGGTCTGGCCGACCACCCGGCCGCCCAGCGACTCCTCCATCCGCAGCAACTTGGCCGTCTCACCCTCGAGCAGGCGGCCGGCGGGGATGCCGGTCCAGGAGGCGACCACGGCGGCGATGTCGTCAGCGCCGACCTCCTCCTTCAGCATCGCGCCGTCGGCCTGGAGCTGGGCCAGTTCCTCCGCGGCCTGCTTCAGCTCGACCTTCAGGGCGGGGATCCGGCCGTAGCGCAGCTCGGCGGCGCGTTCCAGCTCGCCGTCGCGCTCGGCCCGCTCGGCCTCACCGCCGAGGCGTTCCAGCTCCTCCTTGGCGGTGGAGAGCTTGGTGATGTGGCTCTTCTCCGTCTGCCAGCGCTCGGAGAGCACCGTGAGCTGCTCGCGCTTGTCGGCCAGCTCCTTGCGGAGCCGCTCCAACCGTTCGGCCGAGGCGGCGTCCGGCTCCTTGGCCAGGGCCATCTCCTCGATCTCCAACCGGCGGACGGCCCGCTCGATCTCGTCCACCTCGACCGGACGCGAGTCGATCTCCATCCGGAGCCGGGACGCGGACTCGTCGACCAGGTCGATCGCCTTGTCCGGCAGGAACCGGTCGGTGATGTAACGGTCGGACAGCGTCGCGGCGGCCACCAGCGCTGCGTCGGTGATCCGTACGCCGTGGTGCACCTCGTAGCGCTCCTTGAGCCCGCGCAGGATGCCGATGGTGTCCTCGATGGTCGGCTCACCGACCAGCACCGGCTGGAAACGGCGCTCCAGAGCCGGGTCCTTCTCGATGTGCTCGCGGTACTCGTCGAGCGTGGTGGCGCCCACCATCCGCAGCTCACCACGGGCCAGCATCGGCTTGAGCATGTTGCCGGCGTCCATCGAGCCCTCGCCCTTGCCGGCGCCGACGACGGTGTGCAGCTCGTCGAGGAACGTGATGACCTGCCCGTTGGAGTTCTTGATCTCCTCCAGGACGGACTTCAGCCGCTCCTCGAACTGGCCGCGGTACTGCGCGCCGGCGACCATCGCGCCGAGGTCCAGCGAGATCAGCTTCTTGTCGCGGAGTGATTCGGGCACGTCGCCGGTGACGATCCGCTGGGCCAGGCCTTCGACGATCGCGGTCTTGCCGACGCCGGGCTCGCCGATCAGCACCGGGTTGTTCTTGGTACGCCGGGACAGCACCTGGATGACCCGACGGATCTCGGAGTCCCGGCCGATGACCGGGTCGATCTTGCCGTCGCGGGCGCTGGCGGTGAGGTCGACGCCGTACTTGGTAAGGGCCTGGTAGGTCTGTTCCGGGTCGGCGGTGGTGACCCGACGGTCCCCACCGCGCACGGTCGGGAAAGCGGCGACCAGTGCCTCCTCGGTGGCGCCGACGGTCTTCAGCGCGCCGGACACCGCCCCGCCCACCCGGGCCAGGCCGGCGAGCAGGTGTTCGGTGGACGTGTACTCGTCGCCCAGCGGCCGGGCGATCTGCTCGGCGGCGCCGATGGCGTTGACGAACTCCCGAGCCAACGTCGGCTCGGCGATGCTGGAGCCGCGGGCGGCCGGCAGGTTGTCGACAGCGCGCTGGGCGGCCTGGCGCAGCTCGGTCGGGTCGGCCCCGACGGCGCGCAGCAGACCGGTGGCGGTCGAGCCGTCGGTGTCCAGGAGTGACAGGAGCAGGTGCCAGGGCTCCACCGTGGCGTGGCCACGCTGGTTGGCCAGTGCCACAGCGCCCGTGATGGTTTCGCGGCTCTTGGTGGTGAGTCTTTCGGTGTTCATGGGCTCCCCCGGATCGGCGTTGTCCACTGGGTTGGACACAACCAGAGTTGAGCGTATTCCGCTCAACCTTAGCGCGTGACGCCCATCACTCCCCGCGCCGCCACCGCCAGTCGAACTCCCCGGCCGCCGGGGCCGGGCCGGGCAGCGGGCCCTTGTCCGGCACCGACGACAGGCCTGCCACCAGGACCGCGAGCTGGCGACGGCGCAGCTGGCGGGTCCGCTCCGGATCGGGTACGCGGACCGCGGCGCACGCCTCCAACAACAACCCCAGATCGTGGACGACCGCGTCGGGGCGCAGCCGCCCGCTCGCGTGGGCCCGGTCGACCAGCGCGGCGGCCAACTCACCGGCGCGCACCGCGTCCCGACCCATCTCCTCGGTCGGGGTGAAGGTGCCGGCCAGATGGACGGTGAGCGAGTGCACGTCGGCGTCGACCACCCGGGCCAGGAAACCGGTGAACGCGGCCCAGTCGTCCGGCTCGGCGAGGGCGGCCTCGGCCTCCGCGACGTACCGGCGCAGCCCGTCGTGGCAGAGCTGGCGCAACAGGTCCTCCTTGCCCGCGTACCGCCGGTAGAGGGCGCTGATGCCGACGCCCGCGCGCTCCGCGACGGCGGCGATCGGGGCCTTCGGGTCGTCGAGGAAGACGGCGCGGGCAGCCTCGAGGATGACCTCGTCGTTGCGGGCGGCCTGGGCGCGGCGACCGCCCAGCGTCTTGCCGGAAGTCGTTGACATGCGTTCAGACTAACAGTGGAACGGATCGTTCCGCTCTGCTATCGTGATCGCAGAACGAAACATTCCGTTCCGAAGGAGTTCTGCCATGAGCGACACCGCGATCCGCCCGTTCCGCGTCGAGATCCCGCAGACCGCCCTCGACGACCTGGCCGTCCGGCTGGACCGCACCCTCTGGCCCGCCGACCTGCCCGGCGCGGGCGACTCGTACGGGCTGAGCAACGACCGGGTGCGGGCCCTCGTCGACAGGTGGCGGGGCGAGTTCGACTGGCGCGCCGTCGAGGACCGTCTGAACGCCCACCCGCAGTTCGTCACCGAGATCGACGGCGAGCGGATCCACTTCCTGCACGTCCGGTCGTCCCGGCCGGACGCCACGGCGCTGGTGCTCACCCACGGCTGGCCCGGCTCGGTGCTGGAGTACCTCGACGTGATCGCCCCACTCACCGAGCCGACCGACCCGGACGCGCCGGCCTTCCACGTGGTCGTCCCGTCGCTGCCCGGCTTCGGCTTCTCCGGCCCGACCCGCAGCGCCGGCTGGAACCGGTTCCGCATCGCCCGCGCCTGGGCCGAGCTGATGAACCGCCTGGGGTACGACAGCTACGGCGCGGTCGGCAACGATGCCGGTTCGATGATCGCGCCAGAGCTGAGCCGGATCGATCCGGAGCGGGTGCTCGGCGTACACGTCACCCAACTCTTCTCGTTCCCCTCGGGCGACCCGGCCGAGTTCGCCGGGCTCTCCGAGGCGGACCAGGCCGCGCTCGGGCACCTCCAGTGGTTCTACGAGAACAAGTTCTCCTTCAACCAGGTGCACAGTCAGCAGCCGCAAACCCTGGCGTTCGCGCTCTCCGACTCGCCGGTGGGGCTGCTCGCCTGGAACGCTCAGCTCTTCGACGAGAGCCTGGACGCCGACTTCATCCTGGCCAACGTGGCGCTCTACTGGTTCACCGGCACTGCCGCCTCGGCGATCCGGCTCTACTGGGAGGACGCACACGCCGGCGAGCCGCCGACCGAGCCGACCACCGCTCCGACGGCGCTGGCCATGTTCCCCGGCGACTTCCAGTCCATCCGCCGCTTCGCCGAGCGGGACCACGCGAACATCGTCCGGTGGACGGCGTACGACACCGACATCGACGGCCGGGGCGACGTCGGCGGCCACTACGCGGCCCACCAGGCGACCGAGGTGCTGGTCGCCGACATCCGCGAATTCTTCGCCAGCCTCCGCTGACCTCGACGTCCGGTGCGACTGGTCGGTGCCCGCTCCGCTCGACCGGGGCGGGCACCGACGCTTGATCCACTCGACTTTCAGGAAGTCGGGGTATCCGGACCGCCAGGACGCCGCGACATCATGAAAACCGAGTCGATCACGGTCTTGTACGGCCCCTAAGGGCCGATTCGCCGGGGCAACCGGACGGTGCAGGGGGTCTCGTGGTCGGCGCGGAGCACACAGCGACGGCCACCGTCCAGCCGCCGATCGCAGAAGACCCAGTGCCGCACCCCCTGGTTGTCCTCGGTGGAGACGGTGATCCCGCCAAGGTCGATCCGGGCGAGGAAGGCCAGCGACCGGCCGGCGGTGCGCCCCAACATCTTGGCGCGGGCCAGGTCGGGCGCGGATATCGGCAGGTGGATGACGTACCGCCCGGTCATCGCCGCCACCCTCGGTCCACCATCAGCGCTGCTCCTCTCCTTCGGGGGCACGGATCGCTGGCACGGCCGTTTGCCCGAGGGGAGCGCACGGCCGTGCCAGCCGACGCGGACGACCCGGCCGAGGAGGCCGGCTGCCTACCAGGCTTTCCACTCCCGAGTGCCCACCCGACCAACATACAATGCAAAGCATTGCAGGACAAGCAGTGACCATGCTTAGCACGCGAAGTGTTGGTCGACCGGCCAACCGCATGGGAAGATCTTGGGGCCTACCAGGAGTTGCCCATGCCCCGAGTTTCGGACCGCCAACGCATCGCCCAGGACATCCGCGACAAGATCGCTTCTGGCGAGTACGTGCCCGGCGACAAGTTGCCCTCGCTCCGCGAAATGACCGCGCACTATGGCGTGTCCGCCGAGCCGGTCCGCTCTGCCCTGTTGATCCTGCAGGCCGAGGGCTTGATCGAGGGCCACCAAGGCAAGGGCACGTACGTGGCCGAGAAGTAGATCTAGCCCCGAAAGTGCCCCCGGCGGGACCGGATTCGTCCAAGATCTCTCTCGGTGATCAAGTACTACACCGCCTCGTCAGGCTGAGCGACTGTGGTCTGCCCCGCCCGTCGATCATGGAGTTGTGGCGGGCGACAAAGTGCCCGCAAGATCCCAAGACAGGCACCACAACTCCATGATCGACCGAACTCAGCCGCGATCTTGCACTTTCTGTTCCGACATAAGGGGGCATTCCGCGCAGCTCGGCGACCGAAACTGCAAGATCGGCGCGGACGGGCGTTCCTAGGAGTGACGGAACCCGGGTACTCGGGGGCGCTGGCGCCCCCCTTGACACAGCGACCGATCGCTACGGCAACGTGTTCTGATCAAGTGACCGGATCGCCGGTGGGGGCGTCAGGAGATGTCGAGGATGATTTTCGTCCATCTGCGCTCGGCCACCAAGCCGACGCCGAGCAGGATCCCGCCGTCCCCGCCGACGGCCACGATCGTCCCGTCGGTCAGCACGGACAGGCTGCGGTCGAGGCCGATCGGCCAGGCCAGCTCGGTGTAGCGACCGTCCCCGATCGCGCCAGCGCCCGCCGGGCCGGTCACCGCGAGCAGCCCGCCGCCGATCGGCGCGACGGACTGGATCTGCGGCGGATGCCCGTCGGCGCGGATCAAATTCCACCCTCCGCGCAGTCGCCACAGCGGCGGAAAGGACCTGCGGTCCGGTCGCTCCCCGACCAGCCACGCCGTCCCGTCCCGCTCGACCACGGCCCTCAGCACGCCGACGTGCCCGTCGGGATCCGGCACCGGAGTCGGCTGCCAGTTCCGCCCCCGGTCGAACGAGACCGCCGCGTGGGGCTTCCCGTCCTTCGTTCCGGCCGCGACCACCAACACGCCGTCGCCCGAGTCAACCGTGTTCAACCCGGGTACGCGAGGCTGCGCGGCCAGCGGGCGCAGCCGTTGGCCGTCCCACTCGCCGACCTGACCGCTGCCCTCGATCAACTGGAATCGACTCTGCGCGCCGACCCACTGCGGCGGTGGCCCGTCCAGCCTGTGCGTGAACGAGGTGCCACCGTCGGTCGAGGTCCACCAACCGTGCGGCTCACTCCACAACGTCAGAACCCCCGGCGCGGCGTAGAGCTGGTGGTTCTCCGCCGCCGGGTGGGGATGTCGCAACTCCCGCCAGGACCGTCCGCCGTCATCGGTGGCGAACAGTCGCGCCGGACAGTCGTCGCCGGGCGGCGGCTCGCCACAGTTGGCGAAGAGGGCGTAGCCGTGCTCGGCGTCGACGAACTCGACGTACGGAGGGTCGTACCGCTGCGGAACGGCGACCCGGACGCGGCGTACCTCTGCGACGGCAGCCGATGGAGACGGCGCGGTGACGGCCGATCGGGACGAGGGGGTCGGCGGCTTCCGGCGGACGTCGCCGATCGAACACCCAGCCAACAGGGGTACGAGCAGCAGCAGTACCGCCCTACCTGATATCCGTCCGATCATCTCTGCCTCCGAAGCAGTAGTCTTGCCCGGGTGCGAGTACGTGTCGAGCAGACCGCCCTACCCGGGATCGGGGTACGTCACGATCTGGTGACGGAGTCCGGACGTCGCCTGGGCGTCGTCTCCCATCGCAATGGCCGCCGTGATCTCGTTCTCTACGATCCCGACGATCCCGATGCCTGCCAGGCGGACATTCCGCTCACCGACGACGAGGCTGAGGCTCTGGCCGACATCCTCGGCGCGTCGCTGATGCTCGGTCAGCTCTCCGGGCTCCGCGAGCAGGCCGCCGGTCTGCTCACCGAGCAGATCGCCATCACGGCCGGCTCTCCGTACGTCAACCGGAAGCTCGGCGACACCAAGGCGCGTACCCGCACCAGCGCCTCCATCGTGGCGGTGCTGCGCGAAGGCGAAGTGATCGTCTCGCCACTCCCCTCCTTCCGCTTCGCAGCCGGCGACGTGGTGGTCGTCGTCGGGACCCGCAGAGGTCTCGACGGTGTGTCCGCCATCCTCGCCGACAGTGACCCGGACGGCTGAGGCGGATGCACGATTTCACCACGCTGCTCATCGAAGTCGGTGCGCTGCTGTTGCTGCTTGGCCTCCTCGGCCGGCTGAGCCGGCGCTTCGGCCTCTCGCCCATTCCCCTCTACCTGCTCGCCGGGCTCGCGTTCGGGCACGGCGGGCTACTTCCGCTCGCCGCCAGCGAGGAGTTCTTCGCGGTCGGCGCCGAGATCGGCGTCATCCTCCTGCTGGTGATGCTCGGCCTGGAGTACTCGGCCAACGAACTGGTCGGCAACCTCCGCTCGGCAGCCCCGGCCGGGCTGATCGACGGCGTGTTCAACGCCCTGCCCGGCGCGGCCTTCGCCCTGCTGCTCGGCTGGGACTGGGTCGCCGCCCTGGTGCTCGGCGGCATCACCTGGGTCTCCTCCTCCGGGGTGATCGCCAAGGTCCTCGCCGACCTGGGCCGGCTCGGTAACCGGGAAACCCCGGTGATCCTCTCGGTGCTGGTCATCGAGGACCTGGCGATGGCGCTCTACCTGCCACTCGTCACCGCCGTACTGGCCGGCACCGGCCTGCTCGGCGGCGGGATCGCGCTCACCGTCGCGGTGGGCACCGTGCTGATCGTGCTGGTGGTCGCCATCCGGTACGGCCACCTGATCTCGTCCGCGCTGTCGGCGAAGGACCCCGAGGCGCTGCTGCTCGGCGTACTCGGTCTGACGTTGCTGATCGCTGGCATCGCCGCGTCGCTCCAGGTGTCGGCGGCGGTCGGCGCGTTCCTCGTCGGCATCGCGCTCTCCGGCCCGGTGGCGCACCACGCCACCGAGTTGCTCTCGCCCCTGCGGGACCTGTTCGCTGCGGTGTTCTTCGTCTTCTTCGGCCTGACCACCAACCCGCAGGACATTCCGCCGGTGCTGCTGCCGGCGCTCGCGCTGGCCGTGATCACCATGGCGACGAAGACGGCCACCGGTTACCTCGCCGCCCGTCGGGTCGGCATCGCCGAACCCGGTCGATGGCGGACCGGCCTGGCACTCGTACCCCGAGGTGAGTTCTCCATCGTCATCGCCGGTCTCGCGGTGGCCGCCGGGAGCGTCGAGCCGCGGTTGGCAGCGCTGGCCGCGACGTACGTCCTGATCACCGTGGTGACCGGGCCGATCCTGGCCCGGCTGCCGGACTTCCCGTGGTTCAAGCGGTGGCTGCGCAACCGCGCGGCGGCGCAGCGGCGGGGGCCGGCCCCGGTCATCGACTCACCGCACTGAGGTCCACCTGAACGCCGCAGCCGCATGGGTCGCACCCTCGCGGAGGTAGAAGCGGTGCGCCTCGGTCCGGGCGAGGCCGGACTCCAGGAACACGTAGTCGGCACCGTGTTCGTGCGCCCATGCCCTGGCCACCGTCAGGAGGCTGGAGCCGACACCCCGGGAGCGCCACCCGGGGTGCACAGCGAGGTCCTCGATCGAAGCCCGACGGCCGAAGCGCACCGAGAGGATGTCCACGTAGACGCTGGCCACACCGACCAGCTGACCTTCACCCGATCGCGCCGCGAAGAGTGCGACGTCTTCGTGGGCGAGCAATTGCGCGGTCCGCTCGACGGCACGATCCCGGTCCCAATCCCCGGGACGGCCACCGGGAGGGGCGAAAAGCCACTCCAGCCCCGTGACGAACTCGGCCTCGGCGCCTCGCTGTAACTGTCGTACGTGGATGGTCATGGGGACATCATCGGCTGCGTCATCGATGCAACCGACCCGCCCATGCCAACGGTTGCGGAATTGCTCCTCGCGGGTACTACCGCAGCACCCGACGGCGGGTTACCGTTTCGCCCCAGCAGCCAGGGTCCGCAGGCAGCGTTGCCAAACGCGGGCGAGAGCGGAAGGTCAGCCGGTGAGCGTGCAGGAGTCGACGTTCCACGGCTTTGCCAACCCCGTCGATCCGACTCCGGCGGAGTTGCGAGCTTGGGCGTACAAGCCCGATTCAGTGCCGTTGGCGTCGATGCCACCGGACTGGGACCTGCTGGTCTCCGGCGACCGGCTGGTGTTGACACTCTTCGAGTTAGCGATGGATTCAACCTGCCCGGCCCGGCGGTTCGCGCTGCACTGCCTCTACATCTACGCGGCCGACGGCATCCGGACGAACTTCCGCGCCCATCCCAAGCGCCGCTTCCGCAAGCTCGTCGAACAGGCCGAGCGTGACGGCGACGAGCTGATGAAGGTCTGGGCGCACAACGGCCGGGTGCTGTTGGCTCGACCGGACCTCTTCGTATATCGAGACTGGTGCGAGGGCGGCCTGGTCCGCGAGAACCGCCGCCTCGGCTGAACTACCGGATTCGCTCCGTTCCTCTCGCCGATCTTGCACTTTCTGTTCCGACCTATTGCGCGAAGCTAGACATTCCGTCATCCCAAACTGCAAGATCGCGGAATTGCGCGCGGGGTGCGGGGTGCGGGGTGCGGGGCGCGGGGCGCGGTGCGTGGCGTGCGTACGGGCCGGGACCCCCCGTGGGTCCCGGCCCGTACGTTGGTTACCGGTCAGTCCTGCTTGCGTTCCGTTTCGGCTTGGCCCCGCTCGCCGGTGTGGTCGCCGTTTTCGGCGAACCGGCCCCCGATGACCCGGTCCCGGTAGGTCCCCTCGGTCACCTTGTCGAACTTCTTGCGGACGGTTTCGGCCAGGTTCTCCAACCGGTCCTCGGTCTGCTGGGCCACCTTCTTCGCCTGTTCCGCCATCGCTCCCCCTCGCCATGCCGGTAGGTCCAGATTAAGCCGATTGGACCCTTATCGACAGGCTAACCGAAGCGGCCCGGACCGCGCCGGGAATCCGGCGCGGTCCGGGCCGAGAAGACAGATCCGGGTGAGCGGCAGCTCAGCGATCGGGCGTACGGCGGGGGCGCCACACCACCAGGGCGGTGGACGTGCGGTTCGTCGGCACCAGATCCCGGCCCGGGAAGCGGGCCAGCGACTCCAGCTCCGCCACCCGGCGGTACGCGGCGTCCAGCTCCGCCTCCAGCCGGGCCACCCGCTGCTGCGCCTGCTCCAGCAGCCGCTCCAGCCCGATGATCCGCTTGACGCCGGCCAGGTTGATCCCGTCGTCCTGACTGAGCCGCTGCACCTCGCGCAACAGCACGACGTCGCGGACGCTGTAGCGACGCCCGCCACCAGCGGCTCGGCCGGGCTGCACGAGCCCCAGTCGGTCGTACTGGCGCAGGGTCTGCGGATGCATCCCCGCCATCCGAGCCGCCACCGAGATCATCAACACCTTGGCCTCGTAGGCAGGGTCGCCCGAACCGAGGAACTCGCCCGACATCCCGCTCACCTCCGCGTCCGTTCCACCGGACTAACTGACTCGACGCACCCGCGCGTCGAGATGTTCCCGGGCCGCCGGCGGGGTCTGCTCGGCGAACGACTCCAGCGCCGTGCGCGCCTCGTCGGACAACCGGGCCGGCACCACCACGTCCAGCGTGACCAGCAGGTCACCGGCCTGCCCGTCGCGGCGGACCACACCCTTGCCCCGGGCCCGCAGCACCCGACCGCTCGGCGTCCCCGGCGGCACCCGCAGGGTCACCGCCCCGTCGAGCGTGGGCACCCGCAGGTCCGTGCCGAGCACGGCCTCCGCGAACGTGACCGGCACGGTCAGCGTCAGGTCGTCCCCGGTACGCCCGAACAGCTCGTCCGGCCGAACCTTGACCTGCACGAAGAGGTCACCAGCCGGGCCACCGCGCTCGCCCGGCTCACCGCGCCCGGCCAGCCGGATGCGTTGACCGTCGGCCACACCGGCGGGGAAGCGCACGTTCATGGTGCGGGTCTTTGTGACACCGCCGCTGCCGTGGCACTCCGGGCACTTCTCCTCGACCACCGTGCCGACGCCCTGGCAGTTGCGGCACGGCTCGGAGAAGCTGAACGACCCCTGGTCGCGGGTGGTCACGCCGGCACCATGACAGACCGGGCAGGTACGCGGCTGGGTGCCGGGTTTCGCCCCGTTGCCGTGGCAGGTGTCGCAGACTCCCGGCGCGCGCAACGTCAGGGGCAGCGTCACCCCGCGCACGGCGTCGCCGAAGTCCAGCGCCACCTCGGTCTCCACGTTTCGACCACGGGCCGGACCGCGTGGCGCGGCCTGCCCACCGGCCTGACCTCCGCTGAAGATCGAGCTGAACAGGTCCTGGAAGCCGGCGCCACCGAAGCGACGATCGGCGCCACCTCCGCCGCCACCGAACATGTCGGAGACGTCGAACGGCATGCCGCCCGGCTGACCCCCACCCCTGGCGTTGCGCCGGAACGCGCCCGAGCCGAAGAGGGAACGCATCTCGTCGTACTCGCGACGGCGGCCGCTGTCCGACAGCACGTTGTACGCCTCGGACGCGGCCTTGAATCGATCCTCGGCCTTCGGGTCGCCCGGGTTGTGGTCCGGGTGCGACTCCCGGGCCACCTTGCGGTACGCCTTCTTGATGTCATCCGCGGAGGCGGCCTTGTCCACGCCGAGCACGGCGTAGAAGTCCTTCTCGATCCAGTCCTTCGAACTCACCGGTCCACCTCCTTCCGACCCTGGTGGCCCGGCCGTCCCACCCACCGCTGAACGGTGGACGGGACGGCCCGCTCACTGTCTGGCACTATTCCGGATCCGCGACCGCGACCAGCGCGGGGCGCAGCAGCCGCTCACCGAGCTGGTAGCCGCGTCGCATGACCTGTACGCAGGTCGGCTCGCTGACGTCGGCCGACGTCTGGTGCGCGACCGCCTCGTGCCGGGTCGGATCGAACGGGTCGCCCTGCTCGCCGAAGGCGTTCAGGCCGAACTTGCCCAGCGCGGTGGTGAGCTGTTCCGCCACCGTGCCGAACGGCCCGACCAGGTCGCCGTGTTCCCGGGCCCGGTCCAGGTCGTCCAGGATCGGCAGCAGCGCGGCCAGCACCGAGCCGGTCGCCTGCTCCTGCACGAGGCTGCGGTCCCGGTCGACCCGCTTGCGGTAGTTGGCGTACTCCGCCGACACCCGCTGGAGATCCCTGGTCCGCTCGTCCAGCTCGGCCCGTAGTGCTTCCAGCTCGGCGCCGAGCGAGGTGCCCGCACGGCCACCGTCCACCGGCTGCGCCGGGGCGTCCACCACCGCCGGACCGGACGGCTCCGGCCCGTCGGTGGAGTTGACCTCGACCTCGATCTCATCGACCACGACCTCGGCGTCCTCGACCAGACCCTCGGCCGGCACACCGGTCTCCGCGTCCGCGGCGGTCCCCTCCGGCTCGGCGGTGTCGACGAGCTTACGGTTGTTGCGGATGACGACCCGCTCCCCGTCGCCGGTCGGCTCCGTGGTCGCGGAGCCACCCGGCGTCGACCCGGTGTCGCCCGGGTCGGCGGCTCGTGGCTTCTGCGTCATGCGGCTACCTCATCCCCTTCGCGGTGGAAACGTGTCGGAGGCCGACGGTCACTTCTTGCCGTCCTCGTCCACGATTTCCGCGTCGACCACGTCGTCGGCGCCGCCGGCCTGCGGGCCGGTCGCGCCGGTCGCGCCGGTCGCACCCGGGCCGGGCTCGCCACCCGGCTGCTGACCCTGCTCGGCCTGAGACGAGTAGAGCAGCGAACCGGCCTGCTGGGAGACCTGAGCCAGCTTCTCGTGCGCCGACTTGATCTTCTCGATGTCCTGACCGCCGAGGGCGCCACGCAGCTCGCCGAGCGCCTCGTTGAGCTGCTCGCGGTTCTCAGCGGGCAGCTTGTCGCCGCTCTCGGCGAGGAACTTCTCGGTCTGCCACTGGAGCGCCTCGGCCACGTTGCGGGTCTCGGCGTCGTCGCGGCGACGCTTGTCCTCCTCCGCGTGCTCCTCGGCGTCCCGGCGCATCCGCTCGATGTCGTCCTTCGGCAGCGAGGAGCCACCGGTGATCGTCATCTTCTGTTCCTTGCCGGTGCCCAGGTCCTTGGCGTGCACGTTGACGATGCCGTTGGCGTCGATGTCGAACGCGACCTCGATCTGCGGCACGCCGCGCGGCGCCGGCGGAAGGCCGGTCAGCTCGAAGGTGCCGAGCTTCTTGTTGTACGCCGCGATCTCCCGCTCACCCTGGAACACCTGGATCAGCACCGACGGCTGGTTGTCGTCGGCCGTGGTGAAGACCTCGGAACGCTTGGTCGGGATGGTGGTGTTGCGCTCGATCAGCTTGGTGAAGATGCCGCCCTTGGTCTCGATGCCCAGGCTCAGCGGGGTCACGTCGAGCAGCAGGACGTCCTTGACCTCACCCTTGAGCACGCCGGCCTGGAGGGCGGCGCCGACGGCGACCACCTCGTCCGGGTTGACGCCCTTGTTGGGGTCACGGCCGGTGAGCTGCTTGACCAGGTCGGTCACGGCGGGCATCCGGGTCGAACCACCGACCAGGATGACGTGCTCGACGTCGGAGATCTTGATCCCGGCGTCCTTCACGGCCTGCTCGAACGGGCCCTTGCAGCGGTCCAGCAGGTCCTGCGTCATCCGCTGGAACTCGGCACGGCTCAGCGTCACGTCGAGGTGCAGCGGGCCGGCCGCGCCGGCGGTGATGTACGGCAGGTTGATGTTGGTGGTGGTGGCGGCGGACAGCTCGATCTTGGCCTTCTCGGCTGCCTCGCGGAGCCGCTGGAGGGCCATCTTGTCCTGCGAGAGGTCGATGCCGTGCTCACCACGGAACGTCTTGACCAGGTGGTCGATGATCCGCTGGTCCCAGTCGTCGCCACCGAGCTGGTTGTCACCGCTCGTCGACTTGACCTCGACGACGCCCTCGGCCAGCTCCAGCAGCGACACGTCGAAGGTGCCGCCTCCGAGGTCGAAGACCAGGACGGTCTGCTCCTTGGAGCCCTTGTCCAGCCCGTACGCAAGGGCGGCGGCCGTCGGCTCGTTGACGATCCGCAGCACGTTGAAGCCGGCGATCTCACCGGCCTCCTTCGTCGCCTGGCGCTGGCTGTCGTTGAAGTAGGCCGGAACGGTGATCACCGCGTCGGTGATCTGCTCGCCCAGGTACGCCTCGGCGTCCCGCTTGAGCTTCATCAGCGTCCGGGCCGAGATCTCCTGCGGGGTGTACTTCTTGCCGTCGATGTCGACGGACCAGTTCGTGCCGACCTCGCGCTTGACCGACCTGATCGTCCGGTCCGGGTTGGTCACCGCTTGGCGCTTGGCGACCTCACCGACGAGCACCTCGCCGTTACGGGCGAACGCGACGATCGAAGGAGTCGTCCGCGAACCCTCAGCGTTGGCGATGACGGTGGGCTCACCGCCCTCGAGAACGCTGACGCAGGAGTTCGTCGTGCCGAGGTCGATACCGACCGCACGTGCCATCTTCGCTTCCTCGCTTCATAAGGTTGTGCAGGTGACGGGCATCGCCCGTGGGCTGCTGGCGAGCACCGCCCGCAGCGGGCCCCACCACAAGTTGAGTGAACTTGACTCAATAGTGCCACGCGTTGGCCAATCGTCAAGGTGACTTGAGTCAACCCGACGCAACCCAGCCGTTATTACCGTCCGGTTGTCTTCCCTTGCATCGGTCGGGCACGCTTTAGCGGTGACGACGCACGGCGATCCCGCCACCCGTTCCGGTGCGCCCGCCGTCGCAGCCCGCACCGACCCGCCGGCCGCCGCGGAGGAGCTCCCCGCCACCACCGGGGACGACAGCCTCCCCGGCGCACTGTCGGGCCTCCGGGAGGCGATCGGCGCGACCCGTTATCCCCTCGCGCTGCCCTCCGCCGGCCCCGCCCGGCACACCGCCACCGCACTCACCGACCAACTCGACGACTACCTCCTGCCCCGGCTCGCCCGGCTGGACGCCCCACTGCTCGTGGTGGTCGGCGGCTCCACCGGCGCGGGCAAGTCGACCCTGGTCAACAGCCTGGTCAAGGCCCGGGTCAGCGCCGCCGGCGTGCTCCGGCCGACCACCCGCTCCCCGGTGCTGGTCTGCAACCCGTCCGACGCGGCCTGGTTTCGGCAGGGAGAGCTCCTGCCCGGTCTGACCCGCACCACCGAGCCGAGCGACGATCCGCGCGCCCTGCACCTCGTCACCGCCCCGGCCCTGCCCGCCGGGCTGGCCTTCCTCGACGCGCCCGACATCGACTCGGTCGTCGACGCCAACCGGGCACTCGCCACCCAACTGCTGGCCGCCGCCGACCTGTGGCTCTTCGTCACCACCGCCGCCCGGTACGCGGACGCGGTGCCCTGGGAGCTGCTGCGCAGCGCCCGGGCGCGCGGCGCCGTGATCGCCATGGTGCTGGACCGGGTGCCCGCCGAGGCCACCGACGAGATCGCCGCGCACCTGACCGAGATGCTCGCCGAGCAGGATCTCGGCCGGGCGCCGCTGTTCGTGCTGCCCGAAACCTGGGTCGACGGTCAGGGGCTGCTGCCCGAGGGAGTCACCGCCCCCCTTGCCGACTGGTTCGCCCGGTTGGCCGCCGACGCGGACGCGCGGGCGGCGGTGGTCCGCCAGACCCTCGACGGAGCGCTGGCCGCACTCCACCCCGCCGTGGAGGATCTGGCCGACGCCGCCGACGAGCAGCTCGCCGCCGCCGACGGGCTGGACGAACGGGTCCGCGCCGCGTACCGGGGCGCCGAGCGCACCGTCGAGCAGGGGCTCCAGGACGGCCGGCTGCTCCGGGGTGAGGTGCTCGCCCGCTGGCAGGAGTTCGTCGGCACCGGCGAGCTGTTCCGCACGCTGGAGGCACGGATCGGCCGCCTCCGGGACCGGGTCGTGGCCGCCGTCACCGGTCGGCCGGCGCCCGCCGTCGAGCTGCGCAACGCCATCGAGTCCCAACTGGTGACGCTGCTGCGCGGGGTGGCCTCGGAGGCTGCCGAGTCCGCGTACACCGGGTGGAAGGCACAGCCGGCCGGCACCGGGCTGCTCGACCCGGCGCTCGCCCACCCGAGCGACGACCTACCCGAACGCGCCGAGCGCATGGTCCGGGACTGGCAGCGCGGAGTGCTGGAACTGGTCCGGGTCGAGGGCGGTGACAAGCGGTTCGTGGCCCGCACCGCCGCGTACGCGGTGAACGCCACCGGGCTGGCCGTGATGATCGCCGTCTTCGCCTCCACCGCGTTCATCCCGACCGGGCTGGAACTGGCCACCGGTGCCGGCACCACTGTCGCGGCGCAGGCCGTCCTCCAGGCGATCTTCGGCGACCAGGCGGTGCGTACCCTCGCCGCGAAGGCCCGCACCGACCTGCTGGCCCGGGTGCGCACGCTGCTCGACGCGGAGGCCGACCGCTTCCTGAGCCGCACCGCCGACGCCCGCCCCGCCGCGGACGCCGGCGACGGGCTGCGCCGGGCCGCCGGCCGGGTCGAGCTGGCCCGGCACCGCAGCGGCCTGTCCGCCGCCGACGAGGAGGGCTCCCGGTGAGCAACATCGCCGGCCGGGTACGCGAGGTGTTCCGCGGGGACCAGCGGGTCGACGCCGACGCCTTGATCGCCCGCCTGGACGCGGTACGCCGGTTCCTGACCGCCGTGGACGGTCTGCTGCCGGACGCCGACCTGGTGCCCGCGCACACCCTTGTCGAGCGGGCCGGCACCCGGCTCGCGCTGTCCCGGGACCACACGGTGGTCGCCCTTGCCGGTGCCACGGGCAGCGGCAAGTCAAGCCTCTTCAACGCGTTGGCCCAACTGGAACTCTCGCCGGTCGGGGTGCGCCGGCCGACCACCGGCGTCACCCACGCCTGCGTGTGGGGGCCGCTGGAGGGCGCCAACCATCTGCTCGACTGGATCGGCGTGCTGCCCCGACACCGCTTCGTCCGGGAGAGCGCCCTGGACGCGGACGACGAGACGGCCCTGCACGGGCTGATCCTGCTCGACCTGCCCGACTTCGACTCGGTGCAGCGATCGCACCGGCTCGAGGTGGACCGACTCCTGGGCCTGGTCGACCAGGTGGTCTGGGTGGTCGACCCACAGAAGTACGCCGACCGGGTCATCCACGACAGCTACCTGCGCGAGTTCCACAGGCACCGGGAAGTCACCCTGGTCGTGCTCAACCAGGCCGACCGGCTGCCCCCGGCCGAGGTGCCCCGGGTCCTGGACGACCTGCGTCGGCTGCTCGACACGGACGGGCTGACCGGGGTGCCCCTGCTTGCCACCACCGCCATCGATCCGGCCGGAATGGTCGGGCTGCGCAACGCGCTGGAGCGCACGGTCGCCGAGCGGCAGGCCGCGTTGCGCCGGCTCGCGGGTGACGTGGACACGGTCGTCGCCGGCCTGGACGAGTTGGTCGGTTCGGCCCGGCCGGCGGGCGGGCCGGACGACACCTCCGTCAACGGGCTGAACCGGGCTCTGGCCGGGGCCGCCGGGGTGCCGGCGGTGACCGAGGCCGTGGAGCGGGCGTACCGGCACCGGGCCGGCGCGGCCACCGGTTGGCCCGTGGTCCGGGGCTGGCGGCGGTTGCGGCCCGACCCGCTGCGTCGGCTGCACCTGCCCGGCCCGACCGGTGACCAGGCCGACCCGGCGGAGAGCCTGGTGGCGGCCACCTCGGTACCGGACCCGACGGCCGCCCAGCGTTCGGCGCTCGGCCTCGCCATCCGCGCGGTGGCCGACCGGGCCGCCGCCGACCTGCCCGCGGCCTGGCCCGGCGCGGTGACCTCCGCCGCCCGGTCCCGCCTCGGCGACCTGCCGGACGCCCTGGATCGCACGATCGCCGGCACCGACCTCGGCCTCGACCGTCGCCCACTGTGGTGGCGGCTCGTCGGCGGTGTGCAGTGGTTGGTCACCCTCGCCGCCGTGGTCGGGCTGGGCTGGCTGGTGCTCGGCTACGCGCTGCGGGCGCTCGGCCTGCCCGCGCTGGACAACCCGATGGTCGGCCAGGTGCCGCTGCCGACCGTCCTGCTGCTCGGCGGCCTGCTGGCCGGGCTGCTGGTGGCGGCGCTGACCCGGCCGGTGGTGCGCCTGGCCGCCCGGCGCGCCCGGGCCCGCGCCGACCAGCGGCTGACGGCGCGGGTCGCCCAGGTGGGCGACGAGTACGTACTGACACCCGTACGGACCGTGCTCGGCTCGTACGCCCAGGCACGCGACGCGCTGCGGGACGCCGCACGCCGCTGACGCTCCGCACGGCTCGCTACCGCTCTGCGTACGCCCCGGGCGGCGTAGGGTCGGAGCATGGCCACGCCTCAGACCCCCTACGACGCGGTGCTGCACGCCGCACGCGACGTGACCAAGCTGGAGTCCGCCCTCGACGCCGAGATGCTCGGCAGCGCCCTGCTGGGCAGTGTCTACGCGATCGCGGAGACCGACCGCGACGCCGCCGTACGGGATTTCGTCACCGGCTTCCTCGCCGCCACCGCCCGCCGCAGGGTCGCGGCGGCGACCACCATCCGGCAGGTCTTCGCCACCCTCGTTCCGACCGCCGAGGGCGCCGATCGGGTGCGCCCGGGCAGCCAGGCGCCCGCCTGGACGTCCCAGCTCGGCCGGGTGCACCTCACCGGCACCTGGGCGTACGGCGACGTGTACGGCGACCAGACCTCCTACCTCGCGACCTTCGCCTACGACGACGAGTCCGGCGGCTCGGAGCACGCGCTGGTGGCCCTGGTGGACCACAACATCGGGATCACCAAGGACATCTTCGTGGGCGGGCCGGCCGAACGGATCCTGGACCAGGTCCGGCAGATGTGCGCCGACGACGAGCTGACCTGGTTCCGTACCGAAGATCCAGCCCGGTTCCGGGGCGAGGTGGCTCGCCATCTGGCGGTCACCGACGACCTGGGCGAGTTGCCCGGCGAAGGGTCGCTCGCCACCGACCGGGCGTTGGTCGGGGCCCGGCTGGCGATGCTGCCCACCGCTGCCGACCCGACCGGTCCGGCGGAGGTCGAGCCGCTCTCCGCAGCCGAGCGCACCGACCTGGTCCGGCGGTTCCTCGCCGCGCCGGAGGCCGCCCGCTTCGGGCTGGATGCCGTCGACGGTCCGGAGTTGGCCTCGCTGCACTTCTGCCTGAGCCTGCTGCTGGACCACTCGGCGAGCTTCCCGGACGCCGACCCGATGCGCTGGAGTCCGGCGGTGTCCGGGCTCTTCCTGCTGGACTGGGTGCACCGCCGGGCCGTGCTGGACATGGACGACGCGGCGATGCTCCCCCGGGTGCTGCGGGCCTGGGCGCGGTACGCGTCGCGCCAGCGCGGGCTGCCCGAGGCGGCGACGACGCGCACCGACGAGGCGATCGAGGAGATGGTGCCGGAGTTCGCCCGCCTCTACTCGACCGGTGAGCGGCGCAGCGCGGCCACCGCCGCGGTGGCGCAGCTGATGGCCGACGGGGTGGACCCGGACGACCCTGCCGCGCTGGACGCGTGGATCGAGGCGAACCGCCACCGCCTCGCCGACGACGGCGCCTGACGGCGTCTGAGGGTGGGCGGCTACGCGCCGCTCGCCCTCGGCCCGGCCGGCATCGCCCTCCTGGGCCCGCGTGGGTCGAGCCAGCGCAGCGGGTCCTGGGCCCAGGCAGCGCCGCAGGTTTCGGGTCGGGCTAGCGCAGCGAACCGAAGATCACCGCGGCGATCAGGGCGCCGAGCGCACCTCCGGCCAGCACCTGTGCCAGCGTGTGGTCCTTCAGCCGTACCCGGGACCAGCCGACCACCGCCAGCAGCGGTGCGGCGACGACCAGCCGGGTCCCGAAGGTCAGCATCAGGATGACCAGCGTCCCGGCGGCCACCGCCGAGTGGATCGACATCTTCCACCAGTGGCTGACCGACACGGCGACGACGAGGCCGACGAGGCCGGACACCGCCAGTGCCAGCAGCGGGCGGGGCGCGCCGAGCACGGCGAGCAGGGCGAGCCCCGCCGCGACCGCACCGAGGCCGACCAGCAGCGGCGCCCGGCGCTGCTCCCGGCGGCCGACGTGGTGGTCGGTGAGCCGGCCCCGGCGTACCCCGCCGACGATGTAGGCGAACGGAATGCCGGTGACGAAGAGAGTGGCGAGCAGACCCCAGACGAGGCCCTGACCGGGGCGGCTGGCGCTGCGCCAGCTCACCGTGATGATCAGCAGCGACACGAGCACCGCCGGGGCGGTCACCTCGGTGACCAGCCGGGCGATCCGGAGCCCCGGGCCGGGCCGGATGGTGACCGGGCGGGGTTCCGCACCGCCGCCCACGCCACCCCCTCCGGTACGCGCCTACCGCCGAGCGCCGCCGCCGCCGCCGGACGGGTCGCGCCTGATCGTCACCGTACCGTCGGCGGGACCGCAGAGTAGGTCGGTCCGGCCAGTGGCGCCGGGCTGACGCTGGGCGTCGGGGCGACGGCCGACGGCGACGGGATCACCGGGCCGGGTCGGCGGGTCGGTACCGCGGGCGGCGTGGGTGTGGGGGCTGGGACGGACCGGGTGCTGGTCGGCACGGCGGTCGCTGTCGCGTCGTCGGTCGGCGTGGGCGTCGGGTCCACCGTCAGGGCCGGGGTCGGATCGGGATCGGCCGAGCTGGAAGGGCCCGGCGAGTCGGTGGGGTCCGGGTCCGCCGAGCCGGTGGGGTCTGGCGGATCGGTCGGTTCCGGGCCCGGCGAGTCGGTCGGGTCCGGTGGATCGGTCGGGTCCGGCGGATCGGTCGGGTCCGGCGGATCGGTCGGGTCCGGGTCGGTCGGCGGTGGCGGAGCGACGGGCGGGGGTACCGGCGGCGAGATGCTCCGCGTGGGTCTCGGTGCCACCGGCGGGGCGGTCGTCCACCGGGCGGGCCCGGGATCGGCAGCGGCGGGCCCTCCCCGCGCGTGCGACGGCGCGGCCGGCAGCCAGCCGCTGGTCGGGCCGACGCTGGGTGTGCCGAGCGGGGGAAGCGCCGGTTGGCTGGTCATCGGCATGGGGATCACCACCGGCCCGACGGACGGGGTCGGCATGAACGGGGTGCCGCTGTCCGGTAGGGCGCTGCTGCCCGGGGTGGCCGAGCCCGCGCTGATCGCGGCGAGGATGGGCATCGACGCCGTGCCGGCCAGCAGCGCGACGGTGAGCAGGTAACCGCGGGAGGTGCCACCGGCGCCGGGGGCCCGGTGGACACCGACCACCCGGCGATAGCCGCCAGCCGACCGGTGCCGACCGAGCGCTGGTGTGCCGGGACCGTCACCTGGCTCGTACACCGCACACCCCTAGTCGTCGGCCGTCGGAGGACATGAATGGACGCCGCCGTAGGGTAGAACCCGACAAATAACCCGATAGGCGCGATCCTGCGGGAATCAGCCTGGCGCAGTCACCCTGGGTCAGCCAACCTCCACTGCGTGTCGACACGCAGTGCTGCCCGAACGGTGACGAATCGTGCCGCAACGCATGGGAAACGCCGGCCGGCATGATGGCGACAAACGGCGTCAAAGCATGGGCAGTCGGATTGCGGAGGCAGGCGTACTGTGGGCGCGCTCACCTGCTCTGCGAATATGGAGCACGACGGCAACGCAGCCGTGACCTCCGCGCACCCTCGCGGCAGGCGCGGTTGAGCGCCGGCGCTCCCGATCCGGGTTCGGCCAGACCCCGGATCACGCCGTGCGGCAACCCCCACCGGGGCTAGGCGCGGCCGCCAGGAACCGGTCCGGCAGCAGCCGGGCAGGCGCACGAGTTGCGCGGCCGGGTGACCCCCCGGTGCCGACGCAGACACGACAGGGAGACACCGATGGCAAAGGGCGACCCCGGGGGCACCACCCGCAGCAGGCGGGCTGCACCCCGCTCCAGGAAGGGCGCGGCCGGCGACCCCGCGCTGGTGCAGCTACTCACCCCCGAAGGCGAGCGGATCGACAGCGCCATCGGGCCGGACGGCACCGAGTACCGCGTCGACTTCACCGACGAGGAATACCGCGGTCTCTACCGCGACCTGGTGCTGGTCCGGAAGCTGGACGCCGAGGCGACCGCTCTCCAGCGTCAGGGCGAGCTGGGCCTGTGGGCCAGCCTGCTCGGCCAGGAAGCCGCCCAGGTCGGCTCCGGGCGGGCGCTGCGTACCCAGGACATGGCCTTCCCGACCTACCGGGAGCACGGCGTCCTCTATTGCCGGGGCATCGACCCGATCATGCCGCTCGGCCTGTTTCGCGGCGTCGACCAGGGCGGCTGGGACCCGAACGAGTTCAAGTTCAACATGTACACGATCGTCATCGGGGCGCAGACCCTGCACGCGACCGGCTACGCGATGGGCATCACCATCGACGGCAAGACCGGCACCGACGACGGCGAGGCGGCGATCGCCTACTTCGGTGACGGCGCCACCAGCCAGGGCGACGTGAACGAGGCATTCGTCTGGGCCAGCGTGTTCAACGCGCCGCTGGTCTTCTTCTGCCAGAACAACCAGTACGCGATCTCCGAGCCGCTGGAGCGGCAGACCCGTGTCCCCCTCTACCAGCGGGCCGCCGGCTTCGGCTTCCCCGGCGTACGGGTGGACGGCAACGACGTGCTCGCCACGTACGCGGTCACCCGCACCGCGCTGGACAACGCCCGCCTCGGGCAGGGCCCGAGCCTGATCGAGGCGTACACCTACCGGATGGGCGCGCACACCACCTCCGACGACCCGACCCGCTACCGCATCGCCAGCGAGGTCGAGGCGTGGCAGGCCAAGGACCCGATCGCCCGGGTAAAGGCCTTCCTGGAGAAGCAGCAGATCGCCGACGCGGGCTTCTTCGCCGAGGTCGACGAGCAGGCCCGCCGCGAGTCTGTGCACCTGCGTGAGCGGGTGCTCGAGATGCCGAACCCGGAACCGGTGACGATGTTCGACAACGTCTACCCCAACGGGTCTCCGCTGCTCGACGAGCAGCGCGCGAAGTTCAGCCGCTACATGGAGTCGTTCGAGGGGAGCGCCCACTGATGGCCACGGAGACGCTCACCATCGGAAAGGCCCTCAACACCGGTCTGCGCCGCGCCCTGGAGAACGACCCCAAGGTCATCATCATGGGCGAGGACGTCGGCAAGCTCGGCGGCGTCTTCCGGATCACCGACGGTCTGCAGAAGGACTTCGGCGACCAGCGGGTGATCGACACCCCGTTGGCCGAGTCCGGCATCATCGGCACCGCTGTCGGTCTGGCCATCCGCGGCTACCGGCCGGTCTGCGAGATCCAGTTCGACGGCTTCGTCTACCCCGCGTACGACCAGATCGTGTCGCAGGTGGCGAAGATGCACTACCGCTCGGGCGGCAAGCTCAGCATCCCCATGGTGATCCGGATCCCGTTCGGCGGCGGCATCGGCGCGGTCGAGCACCACTCCGAGTCGCCGGAGGCGTACTTCGCGCACACCGCCGGCCTGAAGGTGGTGACCTGCTCCAACCCGCAGGACGCGTACGTGATGATCCAGCAGGCCATCGCCTCGGACGACCCGATCGTCTTCCTGGAGCCCAAGCGGCGCTACTGGGAGAAGGGCCAGGTCGACCTGGACGCGCCGCTGTCCGACGCGTACCCCCTGCACTCGGCCCGGGTCGTGCGGCCCGGCACCGACGTCACCGTGCTGGCCTACGGTCCGATGGTGCGGACCTGCCTGGAGGCGGCGACCGCCGCCGCCGAGGACGGCCGGGAGCTGGAGGTCATCGACCTGCGCTCGCTCTCGCCGCTGGATCTGACCGCGGCGTACGAGTCGGTGAAGCGCACCGGCCGCGTGGTCGTGGTGCACGAGGCGCCGTCCAACATCGGCCTCGGCGCCGAGTTGGCCGCCCGGATCACCGAGGAGTGCTTCTACTCCCTGGAGTCGCCAGTGCTGCGGGTGACCGGCTTCGACACCCCCTACCCGGCCGCCCGGGTGGAGGAGGAGTACCTGCCCGACCTCGATCGGGTGCTCGACGCCGTCGACCGCACCTTCGGCTGGTGAGCGACATGTCCCGGATCAAGACGTTCAACCTGCCCGACCTGGGCGAGGGGCTGACCGAGGGCGAGATCCTGGCCTGGCTGGTCAAGGTCGGCGACACCATCGAGCTGAACCAGCCGATCGTCGAGGTGGAGACGGCGAAGGCGGCCGTGGAGATCCCGGCGAAGTGGGCCGGCCAGGTCCAGGCGATCCACCACCCGGAGGGCACCACGGTCGAGGTCGGTACGCCGATCATCGCGATCGACACCGACCCGGGTGCCGGGCCGCTGGAGGCGCTGTCGACCACTGCCACGCCCAGCGGTGACCTGCCCACCCCGTCGGCGGCCTCGCTGGCGGCGGTGGAGGTGGCACCGGCCGAGGGCATGATCGAACCCGGTCTGATCGGCGGTGCGGCCCCGGGCGGGCGGACGGCGGTGCTGGTCGGCTACGGCCCGCGAACGACCGCCGCGAAGCGCCGCCCCCGCAAGAACGCCGCCCCCGCGCAGCCCGCCGCCCCCGCTGGGGTCGATCATGGAGTTGTGGTGGGTCACAAACCGGCCCCGACTCCCACGATTCCGGCACCACAAGTCCATGATCGACGCGGCGGGGCAAGCGGGGGAGCCGTGCTGGCCAAGCCGCCGGTGCGCAAGCTCGCCAAGGATCTCGGGGTCGACCTCGGCACGTTGACCGGGTCGGGGCCGCTCGGCTCGATCACCCGGGAGGACGTGCAGCAGGCGGCGAACGGCGCGAGCGTTGTGGTTGCCGAGCCGATCGCGGCGACGACGGCGCCCAGCTTCGGCGCGGACCGGGAGCAGCGCATCCCGGTCAAGGGCGTCCGCAAGCTGACCGCCGAGAACATGTCCCGCTCGGCGTTCACCGCCCCGCACGTGACGGAGTTCCTGACCGTCGACGTGACCCGGGCGATGAAGGCACTGGACCGGCTGCGCGGCCGGCGGGAGTGGCGCGACGTACGGGTCTCGCCGCTGCTGCTGGTGGCGAAGGCGGTGCTACTGGCGGTGCAACGGCACCCGATGGTCAACTCGACCTGGGCGGGCGACGAGATCGTGGTCAAGGAGTACGTCAACCTCGGCATCGCGGCGGCCACCGAGCGCGGCCTGATCGTGCCGAACGTCAAGGACGCCGGCCGCCTCTCGCTGCGGGAGTTGGCGGACGCGCTGACCGACCTGGTGCAGACGGCGAAGTCCGGCCGCACCTCGCCGGCGGCCATGTCCGGCGGCACCCTGACCATCACCAACGTCGGCGTGTTCGGGGTGGACACCGGCACACCGATCCTGCCGCCGGGTGAGTCCGCGATCCTGGCCTTCGGCGCGGTGCGGGAGATGCCCTGGGTGCACAAGGGCAAGGTCAAGGTTCGCCAGGTCACCACGCTGGGGCTGAGCTTCGACCACCGGATCATCGACGGTGAGCTGGGCTCGAAGTTCCTGCGGGACGTCGGCGACTTCCTCACGGATCCGGAGGCGGCGCTGCTCGCCTGGACCTGATCGTCTCAGAACGCCAGCCACGGCCGGTGTGCCACGGGTTAACGCCCGGCACACCGGCCGTGCCCGTTGAGCGAAGGAACCGTCGGCCAAGCGGCCTGTTGACCTTTGATTGTTAGGCAGGTGTCTCAGCTCACCTAATAATCGATGGAATTTCGCCGGCTTCTGCTGTTGAATAGATGCATCAGGGGCTGACAACCGAATAGCTAGGGGGACCCACCAATGAGCAGCATGATCGAGCGAATCCGCAACCACCGCGACGCGACCCGCCGCGCCCGTGCCATCGAGCACGCGCTGCGCTCGGCGAACTCGCCGGCGGTTCGCGAGGAAATCCTCGTCATCGCCCAGCGTCACATGAGCTGACGCTCCACTACATTCCTCACCTCCTCCAGATCGATGGCCCACCCGGCCCACCGGGTGGGCCATCGGCGTTTCCCAGACACCACCACCGGGATTCCGCCCTGCCGCAGCGCCCGGTACGGTGGGCTTCGGTCGCCGCCCGCCGACCCGGCAGAGGCCGAGCCGACAGGAACTGCTCGACATCAACCGGCCACGGTGAGTGACGAGCAGTGCTCCTTGGACGGTTCGTGCCACCACCCGATACCGTGCGGGGAGCCGGCACAGCGGTACGCCGGTGACGCCGGCAGCCACGCCGAGGAGACCGATCGGCACCGGCGAGCCGACATGTGATGGAGGAGGCGCACCCATGACGTCCGAGGGCCCGCACCGACCCGGCCAGGAGCCGGACGAGGTGTCACCGGGCGCCGGCGGACCGGCGCCGTACGGCGACCGCCCGGCGCAGCCGGACAACGGCCAGAACGCCGCCGGCCCCGACCTGGGCTGGGCACCCCCGCCCCCGACGCGACCGAACCCGTCGGCGCCGGCATGGGCGACCCAGCCTGAGCAGCCGCCGGCCCCCGCCTGGGGTGCCGCCGCCGCGCAGCCCAACGACCCGGCGCAGCCCGCCTGGGCCGCCGGTGGTGGCGCGAGCGAGCCGCCGCAGCAGCAGCCCGGCGCATGGTCCGGCAACGACGGCGCGCCGACCCCGGCACAGCCCGAACCCTGGGCCGCGCAGCAGCAGGGCTGGACGCCCGCCGAGCAGAGCGCACCCGCTCCGACCTGGACCCCGAACGCCCCCGCTGAGCAGCCGGACTGGGTGCAGGCCCAGCCAGCCGCACGGGGCGCCGCGCAGGTTCCCCCGGCCACCGCCGCCTGGCCCGCCCAGGAGGACCCGGCCAGCGGCTGGGGCGGCGCGGCCCAGGCCAACCCGCCCGCAGCCGACTGGCGGGCGACCGAATCTCCGCAATCCGACGCACCGCAGGCCGCCGGCTGGTCCGGCGGCGCCCAGCAGGAGCAGGCCACCGGCAACGGCGGTTGGCCCGCCGCCGGCGCCGCCCGCGACGACCAGCCGGTGTGGACGCCGGCGGAGCAGTCGCCACCGGCCTGGGGCCAGCCCGCCGAAGCGACCGAGCAGCCCGCCCCCGGCTGGGGTCAGGCCGCCCAGCCGAGCCAGGCCCGTGGCGCCGCCCAGGTCCCGGCCCCGGCCACGAACTGGCCCGCGCAGGACGATCCGGCCAACTCCGGCGGGTGGGCCGCGCAGCAGCAGGCGCAGCCCGCATCGTGGAACGACGGCAACGACGCGCGGCAGGACCAGCCCGCGCAGCCGGCCGCCTGGGCCGAGGCCGAGGGCCGTCCACAGCAGCCCGACTGGGTGCTCTCCCAACCGGAGCAGCCGACCGAGCGGCCGGAGCAGGCAGGGTGGACCCCGGCGGAGCCGAGCAACCTCCCCGCCCGTGCCAGCGCCAGCGTGCCCACCAGCGGCGGCGCGCCCAACTGGGCCGCCGGCCCGGACAACGCCGCCCAGGGCAACTCCGGCGGCGTGCCGGAGGCCGAGCCGTGGGCCCCCGGTGAGGTGTGGGGTCGCGCGGAGGCCGAAGCTTCCGCCCAGTCCCGTGGAGGCTGGGAGGCGGACCGCGGCGACGAGGCACCGGCCTACCAGCCCGGGCCCGCGCCGGGCATCTCGCCGGCGAACGCGGTGCCGCTGCCCCCGCAGGAGCAGCGCGTCCCGGGTGCCAGCCTGGCTGCCGTCCCGCCGTCCGACTACGCGCCCCAGGCTCAGTTCGCTCCGATCCCCGAGCAGCCCGCCTACGCCGAGCGGGAGACCCCGGACGCCGCCGCGCAGTACGGTGGCCGCCCCGAGGACGTCTCCGTGAGCGGCGCGGTGGTACCCGCCCCGCGCACCTCGCCCGAGTCCGGAGCAGGCCGCGCGGTCGTACCGGTGTCGGACGCCGAGTCGGCAGCCGGCGCGGCGGCCCGGGCCACGGCGAGCGCTTCGGTGCCGCTGGCGAGCAGGGTGATGCCCCCGACCGACCAGGCCATCCGACCGACCGGCACGGCCAACCCGCAACCCCGGGTGTACGGCCGTCCGGCACGACCGGAGCCCGAGGCCGAGCCGGAGCCGGAGGCGTTCCAGGGCGACCCGGGCGCCGACCGTCAGGGTGCTCCGGAGTGGCAGAACGACGCGCCACGACAGGCCACGCCCGACTGGCAGCACGAGGAGCAGCGGCAGATCGCTCCCGACTGGCAGAACGACGCGCAGCGGCAGCAGCCCGCACCCGACTGGCAGAACGACGCGCAGCGGCAGGCTGGGCCCGGCTGGGGCGGCGAGCCCCCGGCCGATCCGCGCTTCGACGACCGGCAGCCCGCACCGAACGCGTTCAACGAGGCGCCGCCGGCGTTCCCGCCCGGTGTGCCGTCCTTCGTCGACGCCCCGGGCAACAACAGGCCGGTGAACGGCACCCGCCCGCACTCCGGTGCCGAGCCGCCGGCGGACCAGTTCGGCGGCCCCGGGGCGTCTGCCGCCGGCACCCCGAACGGAACGGCGACCTTCGGTGCGCCGAACTTCGGCGGCCCGGGCTCCGGCGCGCCGGGCTACGGCGGGCCGACGACCGAACCGGTGCCGGGCGGCGGTTTCCCGCCGTCGTTCCCGCCACCGCCGCAGCCCACGCCGTCCTGGGGCCAGGAGGCCGGCCAGTCGGACCATGGCCGGTTCGACGCGTTCAAGCCGGACGCCGTCGACGAGCCGAAGGTGGAGCCCCCGACGCCGAAGGTACGCAACGGCCGGGTGCTGGCCGCGGTGCTGATCGCCGCGATGCTCATCCTGGCGGTGCCGCTCGGCCTGCTGCTCCTGCTCGGCAAGGTCGGCGGGAACGACACACCGGCCTTCGACCCGGCGGTCGGCACCTGCGTGAAGCAGTCCGGGCAGGCCGGCGCCTCGGCGGCGGACTGCGGCGAGGCGGGCGCGTTCACGATCGTCTCGAAGGTGGACGCCAAGGAGAAGTGCACCGACACGACGCAGCCCCACGTGGTGTTGCCGGGTGAGGGTGCCAACCGGGTGCTCTGCCTGAAGCCGGCCGCGAAGTAGCCGCACCGACGGCGGGGTCACGGGCAACCGTGACCCCGCCGTCGTCGTACCCGCAGGTGGTACCGAATCTCGCCCCCTCCGGCCGGGCGCGGGCCGGTGGTCAGGCACGATGGGTGCATGAGCGCACGAGTACGGGCTCCCGAACTTCGCGGTCGGGGCTGGCTGAACACCGGTGGACGCGACCTCAAGCTCGCCGACCTTCGCGGCAAGATCGTAATCGCGGATTTTTGGACGTTCTGCTGTATCAACTGCCTGCACGTGCTCGATGAGCTGCGCCCGCTGGAGGAGAAGTACGGCGACGTGCTCGTCGTCATCGGCGTGCACTCGCCGAAGTTCGAGCACGAGAAGGACGCCGACGCGCTCGCCGCCGCGGTGGAGCGGTACGGGGTGCACCACCCCGTACTCGACGATCCCGAGATGGACATGTGGCAGCAGTACGCGGCCCGGGCCTGGCCGACCCTGTCGGTGATCGACCCCGAGGGTTACGTGGTGGCCACCATGGCCGGCGAGGGGCACGCCGAGGGGCTGGCCCGACTGATCGACGAGTTGATCACCACCCACGAGGCCAAGGGCACCCTGCACCGGGGGAACGGCCCGTACGTCCCGCCGCCGGCACCGGAGACGGCGCTGCGTTTCCCGGGTAAGGCGGTGCTGCTGCCCAACGGCAACCTGCTGGTCTCGGACTCGGCCCGACACTCTTTGGTCGAGGTCGACCCGGACGGCGAGACGCCGGTGCGCCGGATCGGCTCGGGCGAGCGCGGCCGGGCGGACGGCCCGGCCGCGGCGGCGACGTTCTCCGAGCCGCAGGGCGTGTGCGTGCTGCCCACGCACGTCGCCGAGGTGGCCGGCTACGACCTGGTGGTGGCCGACACCGTCAACCACCTGCTGCGCGGCGTACGGCTGGAGTCCGGGGAGGTGGTCACCGTTGCCGGCAGTGGGCGGCAGTGGCGCGCTGAGGTCGACGACCACGCCCACGACGCGTTCGCCGTCGACCTCTCGTCGCCGTGGGACCTGGCCTGGTACGACGACAAGCTGATCATCGCGATGGCCGGCATCCACCAGCTCTGGTGGTTCGACCCGATCAAGCGGACCGCCGGCATGTACGCCGGCACCACAGTGGAGGCGTTGCGCGACGGCCCGCTGGCCGAGGCGTGGATGGCCCAGCCGTCGGGGCTCTCCACCTCCGCCGACGGCACCCGGCTCTGGGTGGCCGACAGCGAGACCAGCTCGATCAGGTACGTCGAGAACGGTGTGCTGGGCACCGCCGTCGGTCAGGGCCTGTTCGACTTCGGGCACGTGGACGGCCCGGCGGAGTCGGCGCTGCTCCAGCACCCGCTGGGCGTGTGCGCGCTGCCGGACGGCTCGGTGCTGATCGCGGACACGTACAACGGTGCGGTGCGCCGCTTCGACCCGGCCAGCAACCAGGTCTCCACCGTCGCCGACGGGTTGGCGGAGCCGAGCGACCTGGTGCTCACCCCGTCCGGTGAGGTGCTGGTGGTGGAGTCCGCCGCACACCGGTTGACCCGGCTCGCCCCCGGCGCCCTGTCGGCGGCGGGTGCCAGCACTGTGGACGGGCCACGGCACCGCACCGAGCGCAAGCCGACCGACGTCGCCGCCGGCGAGGTCACCCTGGACATCGTCTTCACCCCCGCGCCGGGGCAGAAGCTGGACGAGACGTACGGGCCGTCGACCCGGCTGGTGGTCTCCGCGTCCCCACCGGAACTGCTGGTGGACGGTGCCGGCACGGGCACCGAGCTGTCCCGCCGGCTGGTGCTCAACGGCGAGGTCACCGCGGGGGTGCTCCAGGTGACCGCGCAGGCGGCGACCTGTGACGCGGACGTCGAGCACGCGGCGTGCCACCTGACCCGACAGGACTGGGGTGTACCGGTCCGGGTGGTCGACGGCGCCGTGACCCGGCTGCCGCTGGTGCTTCGCGGCCTGGACGCCTGACGTGATTCGGAGGGGCCCAGCTGGGCCCCTCCGGTCAGGCGAACGGGGCCAGTGTGATGTCGGCGTCGATCAGGCTGGCGCGGACGAGTTCGGCGGCGGAGACCGCGCCCGGCGTGTCGCCGTGCACGCAGATCGAGTCGACCGAGCAGGGGATGACAGTGCCGTCGACAGCCACCACGCTGCGTTCGGTGGCCATCCGCGCCGCCCGTTCGGCGATCTGCTCGGGGTCGGTGATCACCGCGCCGGGGGTGCCGCGCGGCATCAGCGCCCCGTTGGGCAGGTAGGCGCGGTCGGCGAACGCCTCGGCAACCACTGGCAGGCCAGCGCCCACGGCGAGTTGGGCGAGCGTCGAACCGGGAAGGCAGAGTACGGGCAGCTCCGGGTCGTAACCGCTGACGGCGGCGACCACCGCCGCCGCCTGGGACTCGTCGGTGCTGGCCGCGTGGTAGAGCGCGCCGTGCGGCTTCAGGTAGCGGACCCGGGTGCGGAACAACCGGCAGAACGCGTCCAGCGCCCCCAACTGGTAGGTCACCTCGTCGCGCAGCTCGGCGAAGTCGTACGCGATGTGCCGCCGGCCGAAGCCGGCCAGGTCCCGGTAGCCGACCTGCGCGCCCACCGCGACCCCGCGTCGCGCGGCGCCCTCGCAGACCCGCCGCATTGTCGACGGGTCGCCGCCGTGAAAGCCGCAGGCGACGTTGGCGGAGGTCACGAGGCTCAGCAGCGCCTCGTCGTCACCGAGTCGCCAGATGCCGAATCCCTCGCCCAGATCAGCGTTGAGGTCCATGGAATCTGACGGTAGTACCTGGCCGGGCCTGCGCGAGCGGGGTCACGTCGGTGACCACCCCGATGACGGGGTATCCACCGGTGGTCGGATGGTCCGCGAGGAAGATCAGGGGTTGCCCGTCCGCCGGCACCTGCACCGCGCCGAGCACGATGCCCTCGCTGGGGAGTTCGCCGGCCACCGCACGGGGCAGCGCCGCGCCGGCGAGCCGCGCACCGACCCGGTTGCTCACCGGGCTGACGGTGTACGCGCTGCCGAAGAGCCGGTCGAACGCCGTCGGCGTGAACCAGTCCTCGCGAGGACCGGGACCCAGCGTCAGGTGCAGCTCTTCAGGCGGCGTGGGGCACACTGTCAAATCCACCGGTGCCGGGGTGCCGACCGGATCACCGAGCGGCAGCAGGTCACCATCCCGTAGCCGGGGCGGGCCGAGCCCGGAGAGGGTGTCGGTGGCCCGGCTCCCGAGCACCGGTGACACGTCGATGCCGCCCGCCACCGCCAGCCAACTCCGTACGCCCCGCCGGGCGGGACCGATCCGCAGCACCGTCCCGGCCGGCACGCTGAGCGGGCGTCCCGTGTCACCGGGCCGAGCACCCGCCTGGACGGGGACCTCGGTGCCGGTGACCGCCACCGTGGCGGCCCGGGTCAACCGCACTGTGCAGCCGGTCAGGGTGATCTCCAGGCCGGCCGCGTGCTCCGGATTGCCGACCAGCCGGTTGGCCAACCGCAGGGCACCCGGGTCGAGGGCGCCGGACCGGGGTACGCCCAGGTGCGCCCAGCCGGGCCGGCCCAGGTCCTGCACAGTGGTGAGCGCACCGGCGCGGATCACCTCGATGACGGCCGGGCGGGTCACGCCGCCACCATGCGCACCGTGGTGCCCGGACCGAGTCGGGCCGGCGGGTCCGCGGCCACGTCGAACAGCACCAGGTCGGTCCGACCGACCAGCAGCCAGCCGCCCGGGGAGGCGCCCGGGTAGATGCCGGCGTACGGGCCCGCCAACGCGACCGAGCCGGCCGGCACCCGGGGACGGGGGGTGGCCAGCCGGGGCAGCGCCAACTCGGCGGGCAGCCCGGTCAGGTAGGGGAATCCGGGGGCGAACCCGCAGAAGGCGACCCGGAACCGCGTGCTGGTCAATTTGTGCCGCACTGCCGGCACGTCCACGCCCCAGTGTTCCGCCACCGCCGCCAGGTCCGGCCCGTCGAAGGTGACCGGCACGAACACGTCCGCCGCGTCGTCGGACCCGTCTTCGGCTGTGGCGTCGCGGAGTTCGGCTGCGCCTCGGGCCCGGGCGTCATTGTCCGCTCCGGCGTCGGTTTCGATGTCGGCGCGGGCGTCGGCGTCGTCGGCGCGGGCTTTGGCGTGGGCGGCGCGAGCGTGGGCGGCGTGGGTGTGGGCGGCGTGGGTGTGGGTTTGGGTGTGGGCACCAGCATGGGCGGCGTGGGCTTGGGCGGCGTGGGCTTGGGCGGCGTGGGCTTGGGCGGCGTGGGCTTGGGCGGCGTGGGCTTGGGCGGCGACTTTGGGATTGGCCCCGGGATTGGCTTGGTGTGGGCGGGTGATCGCGGCGGCGGCGGCGGCGGCGGCGGCGGCGGCGGCGGCGGCGGCGGCGGGTGCCCAACGGGTCAGCTGCTCGGTCGTGGTGGCCGGGTCGGGCAGGCCGTCGAGTAGCACGGTCCGGGCCGCCGGCACGATCTCCACGGCGATCAGGTCGCCCCGCTCCCGACGCCGCCACAGCTCGGCCCGCCACGCTTCGACAAGGGCGGCCTCCGGGATGTCGGCCACGGCTTCGGGGGTGTCGGCGGGGGCGGTGCAGTCGAGTAGCAGGGCGTGCGCCCCGACCTGTCGGATCCGCATCCGCTCATCCTCGCCGATGCCGTGCCGATCCGGTGTTCACGGTGACGGTGCCGGGTGTCACCAACGCCACTACTTACAAGTAACCTACGGTGCCGTAACCTGATCAGGTGACCACCTCCGCCCCGCTTCGCCTGAAGCCGGTCGACATCGGTAAGCCCCGGATGCGCGGCTGGCTGCACACGTACGCCTTCTTCGTCGCCCTGGTCTGCGGCATCGTGCTCTGCTCGATCGCCGCCACCCGGCCGGGGTGGGCACCCCTGGTGAGCTGCCTCATCTACAGCCTGACGGTCTGCGGGCTCTTCGGCACGAGCGCGCTGTACCACCGCCGGGTGTGGTCGGAGCGCGGCTACCAGGTGATGCGCCGGATGGACCATTCGATGATCTTCGTGTTCATCGCCGGCACGTACACACCGCTCTGCGCGATGCTGCTCGCGCCCCGGCCAGCCACCGTGATGCTGGCCCTGGTCTGGGGTGGCGCGTTGGCCGGCGTTGCGGTCAAGGTGGTCTGGCCGCACGCGCCACGCTGGGTGTCCGCGCCGCTCTACCTGGCGCTGGGCTGGGTGGCGGTGGCAATGCTCCCGGAGATCCTGCACGGGGGCGGCGTCGCGGCGCTGGTGCTGCTGATCGTCGGCGGCGCGATCTACAGCGTCGGCGCAGTCTTCTACGCGTTGCGCCGGCCCAACCCGTGGCCGACCGTCTTCGGCCACCACGAGTTCTTCCACGCCTGCACCCTGCTGGCGGCGCTCTGTCACCACATCGCGATCTACTTCGCGCTGTTCGCCTGACCCAACCGCCAGGACCCCGAGCGCGGCTGGTCCCGGCAACCCCGCACCGCCTCGTCGATCATGGAGTTGTGGTGGGTTACAAAGCGGCCCGCACAGCACCAAACCAGGCACCACAACCCCATGATCGACGAGGCCGGGCTGTGCCCGTGCCGCGATCTTGCACTTACTGTCCTGACTTAAGGAGCATTCCGCACTTCTCGGCGACCGAAAGTGCAAGATCGGCGCGCGCACCCGAGAGCCCTGTCTGGATCGAGCACGATCTTCGGCCGATCGCCGCTTGAGGGATCGGGTCCGCACCTCAGGGGTAGCGGGGTGCTGGCGGTCCCCGGGGCACACACGCGAGCCGAGGCGCGCACACGAACCGAGGCGCGCACACGAGCCGGGGCGCGCAGACGCGAGCCGGGGCGCGCAGACGCGAGCCGGGGCGCGCAGACGCGAGCCGGGGCGCGCAGACGCTGCGGGACCCCGGAGTGTGTGGGCGAGGATCAGACCGGTCGGCCCGGCCGACGCACCTCGCGGTACTCCTGCACGACCTGGTCGTCCTGAACCGGCACGACGCGGTCGGCGACCACGCGCTCCTCGCGAACCGGCGCGGCCACTACCGGGCGGCGGCGGCTGTTCCAGAAGTAGAGGGTGGCGAGCAGGCCGGCGACGCCGGCAAGCATCAGCACCCAGCCGACCACGGCCAGGTCCAGCCAACCCAGGTCGGCCTCCACTGCAAACGCGAAGATCGCGCCCAACGCGATCAAGAAGATGCTGCCACCAATGCCCATGTCTCGCTCCTCGGCTCTAACCTGGCGTACGTCGCGCCGCGGCCGTCGGTAGGGGTGCGGCATCCATCGACTTACCCAGGCACGGAGATCGCCAATCGGGCAAGCTGGGGGCATGACGGACGCCGACCCCGACACACGGACACTGGTGTTGCTGCGGCATGCGAAGGCCGAGCAGGGTAACGACGCGGCGGACGACGCGGAGCGGCCGTTGAGCGCACGCGGGAACGCCGACGCGGCTGCGGCTGGGGCCTGGTTGGCGCACCAGGGGCTGCTGCCCGACGTGGTGATCTGCTCGACGGCCCGACGCACCCGCCAGACCTGGCACGGGGTGGCGATGGGGATGACCGGTTCACCGCCGGAGGGTGGCCCGACCGGTCCTCGCCCGACCGTCCGTTATGAGCCGGGTGCGTACGACGCGCACCCCGAGGAGTTGTTGTCGCTGGTCCGCACTGTGGACCCGGCGGCCCGCTCAGCCTTACTCATTGCCCACAATCCCGGCATCTCGCTGCTCTCCGCGCTCCTCGACCCCGAGGGAGTTCACGACGAGGGTCTGCGCACCGCCGAGCTGGCGGTGCACCGCTGCCCGCTGGGCTGGGCGGAGTTGAGCAGGGCGGGCGCGCCGCTCACGGCTCGGCACACCGCACGCGACTGAGCCACCCGCCGATCCGACGGGTGGCTCAGGGGTACGCGTCGTGCGGGGATCAGGACGGCGGCGCGGTTGGTGGCGGCGGGTCCGGCGGTGGCGGCATCATCGCCGTCGGATGAGACAGCCGGTTCTCCTCCACGATGAGGGTTCGAGCCCGCTTGCGCCGGTCCTGCCAGAACCAGACAGTGGTCAGCAGTACGGCCAGCCCGGCCAGGATGAACACCCAGCCGACCGCGCGTACGTCGATCCACCAGACGTTGGCTCTCAGCGCGAAGGTCAGGATCGCGCCGATCGCGATGAGAAAAATGCCGCTTCCTACACCCATGTGCGCTGCACTCCCCCGTGCGGTGGCTCTGGGCGTTCCCTTTCGAGGTCACGCGACGGTTACCCGCCACGGCAGCGGCATACCCGACCGGGCGCGGTCAATACGTGCCCACCGTCAGGTCCAAACGGCGGCGGCCGACGGGGCAACATGCCCCGCCGGCCGTCGGTGCCGAGTGGTGCGACCCGGCACAGGACCTAGAAGGCCTCCTCCGGGAGATCCATGATGTCGAGGTCGGCACCCTCGATGATCCGCCGGTCGGCGCCGATGCGGGGCAGCACCTCACGGGCGAAGAATCGGGCAGCTGCCACCTTGCCGGTGTAGAACGCCTTGTCGCTGGCGGAGACCTCGCCGGTCAGCGCCTTGAGCGCCACCTCGGCCTGCCGCTGCAGCAGCCAGCCGACCACCAGGTCACCGATCGCCAGCAGGAAGCGCCGGCTGCTCAGCCCGACCTTGTAGAGGGCGCGGGTCTCGCCGCCCTGCGCCTCGCCCAGCCAGCCGGTCATCACACCGAGGATGTTCTGCACCTCGCCGAGCGCCTTGCCGAGCGCCTGCCGCTCTTCCTTGAGCTGGCCGTTGCCCGCCTCGGTGGAGATGAACTCCTGGATCTCGCCGGCGACCGCCATGAGGGCCTTGCCGTTGTCCCGAACGATCTTGCGGAAGATCAGGTCCAGGCTCTGGATGGCGGTGGTGCCCTCGTACAGGGTGTCGATCTTGGCGTCCCGGACGTACTGCTCCAGCGGGTAGTCCTGGAGGAACCCGGAGCCGCCGAAGGTCTGCAGGGACTCGTGCCCGAGCATCTCGTACGCCCGCTCCGAACCGACGCCCTTGACCAGCGGCAGCAGCAGGTCGTTCACCCGCTTGGCCAGCTTGGTGGCCTTCTCGTCGCCGGCCGCCTCAGCGATGGCGACCTTGTCCTGCCAGGTGGCGGTGTAGAGAACCAGGGCACGCAGGCCCTCGGCGTACGACTTCTGCAGCAGCAGCGAGCGGCGCACGTCCGGGTGGTGGGTGATGGTGACCCGCGGCGCGGTCTTGTCCGCCTGCTGGACCAGGTCGGCGCCCTGCACCCGGTTCTTCGCGTACTCCAGGGCGTTGAGGTAGCCGGTGGAGAGGGTGGCGATGGCCTTGGTGCCGACCAGCATCCGGGCGTACTCGATGATCATGAACATCTGGCGGATGCCGTCGTGCTTGTCGCCCAGCAGCCAGCCCTTGGCCGGTACGCCGTGCTCGCCGAAGGTCAGCTCGCAGGTGTTGGAGACCTTCAGGCCCATCTTGTGCTCGACGTTGGTGGTGTAGACGCCGTTGCGCTCGCCCAGCTCGCCGGTGGTCTCGTCGAAGTGGAACTTCGGCACGACGAAGAGCGAAAGGCCCTTGGTGCCGGCGCCACCGACGCCTTCCACACCCACCGGGCGGGCCAGCACGTAGTGCACGATGTTGTCGCTGAGGTCGTGCTCACCCGAGGTGATGAAGCGCTTCACGCCCTCGATGTGCCAGGAGCCGTCCGGCTGCTGGATGGCACGGGCGCGGCCGGCGCCGACATCCGAGCCGGCGTCCGGCTCGGTGAGCACCATGGTGGAGCCCCACTGCTTGTCGATGAAGAGCTTGGCCCACCGCTTCTGCTGCTCGTTGCCCTCGACCTCCAGCACGTGCGCGAAGGACGGGCCGGAGGCGTACATCCAGATCGGGGCGTTCGAGCCGAGCACCAGCTCGGCGAGGGCCCACCAGAGGGCGCGGGGGGCGTTGGTGCCGCCCAGGTGCGGCGGCAGGTCCAGACGCCAGAACTCGGAGTCCATGAATGCCTGGTAGGACTTCTTGAACGACTCCGGGAGCGGCGCGGTGTGCGTGGCCGGGTCGAACACCGGCGGGTTGCGGTCGCTGTCCGTGTAGCTGGCGGCCAGGTCCTCGCGAGCGAGGCGATCAAGCTCGGAGAGGAAACTGCGGGCGGTGTCGGCGTCGAGTTCGGAGTACGGTTCCTGGCCGAACGCCTGGTCCGCCCCGAAGACCTCGAACAGGTTGAACTCAAGGTCCCGCAGGTTGCTCTTGTAGTGGGTCATGCTCGCTGGCCCCGCTTCCGGACAGGTGTTACCGATCAGTAACCCCGACTGTATTACTCACGGGTAGGCAGCGACAAGCGGATCACCCAAGTGACGGCCATTACACACCTGCGGGCGCGGTCGGCCGGGTCAGCTCTCGGCGGCGCCAACCTCCCAGCTCGGGACGGCGACGGCAGCGCCGGCACGGGCACCCACGTACTCCATCAGAACCAGCGCGATGTCGTCGTCGAGCCGACCGTGCACCCACTCGACCAGGGCGGTCTCCAGCGATGCCAGCCCGTCGGCGACCGTGCCATGGCCGAGCAGTCGCCAGGCCCGGTCGGCGGTCGGGAAGAACTCGCCGTCCCGCCGTGCCTCGCCGAGACCGTCGGTGAACAGCAGCAGCCGGTCCCCGGGTTCCAGGCGTTCGACCCGGGGGCGGACCACCGGCATGAACCCGAGTGGAGGCGCCGGGGCCGGCGGTTCCAGCGGGATCACCGCACCTCGACGTAGCAGCAGCGGTGGCGGATGCCCGCAGTTGACGATCGTGAGGGTGCCGCCACGTTCTTCGACCAGTGCCGCCGTGACGAAGTCCTCGTCGCCGACGTTGCGGGCGACCGCGCGGTCCAGGTCGGCGACGACCGCCCGCAGGTCGGCCCGCTCGTACGCCACGTGCCGGTAGGAACCGAGGACGATGCTGGCCAGCCGGACCGCGTCCAGGCCCTTGCCCCGCACGTCACCGATGATCATGCGGACGCCGTAGGGCGTGTCGATCGCCTCGTACAGGTCGCCGCCGATCTCGGCCGTCGCTGTGGAGGAGATGTAGCGTCCCGCGACCGAGAGCGTGCCGACCTGCGGCCCGAGCGGGCGCAACACAGCCTGCTGGGCCACCGAGGCGAGCTTGGTCAGCTCCACGATCCGCTCGGCCTGCCGCTGGCGAACCCAGGCCACCGCCACTGCCATTCCGGTGACGAGAGCGACCGCGACAACGTTGACCGAGGTGGCCAACGAAACGTTCGGCGCGACCAGCGCGAAGCCGGCGCCGATCAGTGTCGCCGCGACGCCCACCCCCAGGACCACCAGCCAGGACGCCAGGGCGGCGGCGACAACCGGCGCGGCCGCCAGGAGCGCGACGTAGTGCACCTTACGGCCGTCCGCCGCCTCCACCGCCGAGACGATCGCGAGCAGAACGAGGGCCGCGCCGAGGCCGGCGCGGGATCCGGGGCTCAGCGGGCGACGGCCCGACTGGAGGAGTCGCGTGGGTACGAGAGACAGTTTGCCTGATCCACGTGAACCGGTGAATGAACCTGACCCGTCGTCTGAGGAGGTTCTGTCCGGCCGGCCCAGTCGGCCGACCGAATCGGCGTCGCCGCTCCCGCTCAGCCGAGGACCTCGTAGCGGACGGTGAGCGCGCCCACGTCGACCGAGGCGATGCTGGCGAAGGCGGCCCGGGAGAGGTCCAGGCAGCGGCCGTCGATGAACGGGCCACGGTCGTTGATCCGCACCGTCACCGACTTGCCGTTGGCCGGGTTGGTCACCCGGACCTTGGTGTTGAACGGCAGCGTCTTGTGCGCGGCGGTCAGCGCGTCGGGGTTGAACGACTCACCGTTGGCGGTGAGCTGCCCGTCGGAGTAGAACGAGGCGCCGCACGAACCGCTCTCCAGCACCTTCGCCGCGGCCGTGGTCTTCTTGACGGTCGGCTTCGGCTTCGGCTTCGGCGACGTGGTGCGTTCCCTGCCCCGGGAGGCGGCCTGCTGCGACCGGGTCGCCGACGGGCTGGCGGTCACGCTGGGCGAGGCGCTGACGCTCGGGGTGGCGGCCGGGGAGCTGGGGGTGAGGCGGCTCGCGGCGGTGGTCGGGGTGAGGTCGAGAGCCACCTGCCCGGACTGGTCGGGGCCGGAGACCAACTGCACGGCACCTACCGTGCCGCCGACGGCGAGGGCGACGCCGACCGCCGCGGTGGCCACAATGCCCGCCGGGGAGGAGAAGATGCGGGTACGAGAGTGCTTGCCTGCCACCGGCCCGGTCCTTTCGTCGTCTGAACAAACCGGATCGGACCGTAACGAGAGAAGCACTTCCGAAGTCAACGTGATCATGGTGGTATGCGCGTATTTGCACAGGTACGTGTAGCCGATCATCCGACCCGGGGTGGGCCGGGTGGCCCGGGTGCCGTCGCGCCCGCCGCCCGTGCCGCAGGATGAGCGGATGCCCGCCGATCTGACCGAACGCCTGGCCGCCCTGTTCCAATGGATCGACCCCGGCCCGGGCACCAGTCACCTGGTCAGCGACATCTCCGGTTGGTGGCGGGACCCGGCGGTGCTGGCCGAGTTGGGGCCGGCCCTGGTAGCGCCGTACCGGGCCGCCCGGCCAACGGTGGTGCTCGCGCCGGCCGTCACCGGGCTGCTGCTCGGGCCGTTGGCCGCCACCGCCCTCGGGGTCGGCTTCGTGGCCGCACACAAGCCCGGTGACGGACGCCTGCCGGCCGGGCCACTCACCTGGGCACAGAGCCCACCGGACTACCGGGGCCGACGGGTGGACCTCGCCGTACGGGACCGACACCTCGGCCCCGACGACCGGGTGCTGGTGGTGGACGACTGGGTGCGTACCGGCGCGCAGCTGCACGCCCTCTACGACATCTGCGCCGCCCGGGGCGCCGAGGTGCTGGGCACCGCCGTGGTGGCCGTGGACTGCCCGCCCGAGGTCGCGGCCGACCTACGGATAACCGGCCTGATCGACGCCGCGGATCTGCCGGGTTGACCTCAAGCGAGGTTGAAGAACGACGATCGGTGGATGAGCGAGGGAACACTGGACGAGGCGTACGAACGACTGCACCACACCGGCCCGGAGTTCGAGGGCTGGCTGTCCAACCACGGGCCGATGGCCGTCGAGGCGCTGGTCCGGCACGGGCACCAGCAACGGGTGCACCGCTGGCTCGACGACTACCTCGGGCGACTCGACGAGCTGCCCCGAGGGCTGCACCCGATCGACGACTGGCGGGACGCGCTCGGAGACCCCAAACGCGCCGGTGACTGGCTGGCCTACTTCGACCGGCAGCTGCGCGAACACCAGTGGCGCGACGTGCTCGGCACCTGGTGGCCCCGGCTGCTGCCGGGCATCGCCGCCGGCGCCACCCACGGCGTGATCCGGGTCGGGCACGCCGTACGCGCGCTCGAAGCGGACGAGGAGAACCCACGGCGGCTCACCGAGTTGGGCCAGGCCCTCGGCTACTGGGCGGCACGCTGGCAGCCGATCCCCGGCACCGACCGGCTGTTCACCGACGATCCCGACGAGCCGGGTACCGACGACATCGACGTGGCGGGCGCGCTGGCCGGGCTGCCCCGGATCGAGGACCAGACCGGAGGGGTCCGGGACCGGCTGGGCCGGCTGCCGGCCGTACCCCGGTGGGAGCCTGCGCTCGCTGCGCTGCGCCCCGCGCGGAGCCCGGCCGAAGCGCAGCGGGGGCTCACCGCGCTGGTGCACCGGGCCGGCCTGGACTACCTGCGTTTCGGGCACACCAACCCGGTCATGCTGGTACACGCGGTCACCGCGCCGACCGCCGTGCTGCGTACCCTGCCGGCACTTGACTCGGCTCTGTGGGCGCCGAGCTTCGCTGCGGCCTGGGCCGCGACGGCGGCCATGACCTCCGTGTACGCCCCGGCCACCGGCATCGCGCCACCGACCGTCACCCCCGCGACGCCGTCGGAGGTCTTCGCCCGCGCGGCCCGCCACGGCGACGAGCACGTGGTCAAGCTCGCCGACGCGATCCTCGACGCGTACGCGACCAGTGCCGACGAGCGGCTCCTCACCGCACCCGGCTACGCCGGCCAACTGATCTGAGCGGGGCGACGGGTATTGCGGCGGCGACCGGGGTCGCCCTGGCCTAGCCTCGGCAGGATGTGGCCTCGGATCGGTGAACTGCGCGCCCTCGCCCTCGGCACCCCCGGCGAGTTGCGGTCGACCCTCAACACCCTGGTGCTGGCCGGTGTGAAGACCGCGACGGCCGGCCGACTCGCCGAGTACGCGGAAGAAGGCGAGGAGTTGGAGCACGTCGGCGAACGCCTGGCCCTGGTCGACGACGACAACGCGCTGGCCGGCGTCGTGGAGATCACCGGAGTCGAGGTGGTCCGCTTCGCCGACGTTCCTTGGGACTTCGCCCACGCCGAGGGCGAGGGTGACCGCTCGATCGAGGAGTGGCGGGCCGGGCACTCGACCTACTGGGCGCGGCTCGGTACGCCGGTCGACGGCGACACCCCGATCGTCTGCCTGCGCTTCCGCCTGGTTTCCGGCGGCGAGGGCGGTGTGGCCAGCGGCGACCTCGGTACCTGACGCGGCGCTCCCAACCGGATCGGTGCTGGCTGCCCACCGGGCCGACGTGTCGGCCTGGCGGGCTCAGGCGCGTAGTTGTGGCAGCAGCCGCGTCGCCACGTCCACCAGGACGGCCTCGTCACCGGCGTACCAACTGCTGGCGCGTGGCCAGTGCGTCACCACGTCGGTGAAGCCCAGCTCGGCGGCGCGGCCGACCTGGTCGGCGAAGAACTGTGCGCTGCTGAGCGAGAAGACCGGCGCGGCATCCAACGAGAGGTAGCGGTCCAGGCTGGCCGGGTCACGGCCGGCCTCGTCCAGGGTCCGGTCCATCCGCGCCGACAGCGCCGACACACTGGCCCACCAACCCGCCAGGTCGTTGTCGTCACCGGTGCCGGTGGTCACCCACCCCTGCCCGAAGCGGGCCACCAACCGCATCGACCGTGGCCCGTTGGCGGCCACCACGAACGGCACCCGAGGCTGCTGCACGCAGCCGGGGTTGTTGCGGGCATCCACAGCGGCGAACCAGTCCCCACGCCAGGTGGTGCCGTCCTCCCGCAGGATCAGGTCCAACAACTCGGTGAACTCGGCGAACCGGTCGACCCGCTGACGAGGCGGCAACGTCTCACCACCGAGCACCGCCGAGTCGAAGCCGATGCCACCCGCTCCCAGACCGAGCAGCAGGCGGCCGGCGGAGACGTCGTCCACAGTGGTGATCTGCCTGGCGAACGCGGCCGGGTGCCGGAAGTTCGGCGACGCCACGAGGGTGCCCAGTCGAATCCGCGAGGTCACCGTGGCAGCGGCGGTCAGCGTGGCCATCGAGTCGAACCACGGGCCGTCGACCAGGTCACGCCAACCCAGGTGGTCGTACGTCCAGGCGTGGTCGAAGCCCCACTCGTCGACCTGCCGCCAGCGACGCTGCGACTCCGCCCACCGCTGGTCCGGAAGGATCACGATGCCAATCCGCATGATCGCCACCCTAGTCGGGCCGACCACCCGCGCCCTAGCATCACGCTCATGCAGGGGATCGGGGCAGCCGTACGAACGGCGAGCCTTTCTGACGTGCCGGCGCTCGTCGAGTTACGCATGGCGAACGCCGAAGCGCACCTGGCGCTCGACCCTGACACCTACCGCCTGCCGCAGCGCGAGGCGGTCATCGAGCACTTCACCGCCGTCCTCAGCGACGCGACCGCCCGGAACGCGGTTCTTGTCGCGGAACAGGGCGGGCAGGTGGTCGGGATGGTCGAGGTGCTGCGCCTGCCCGAACCGCCCGCACACCAGATCCTTCGCCCGGAGCCTTCGGCGCAGATCCACACTGTGGTGCTCGACGAGGCCCGGGGCCGTGGGGTCGGCTCCGCGCTGCTCGACGCGGCAGGCCGGTGGGCGGTCGAGCACGGGCTCTCCTACCTGTCGGCGGGTATCCACCACCGGAACGCGAGCGCGGTGCGCTTCTACCGCCGCCACGGCTACGAACCGTCCGGCACCTCGTGGGGCAGGCGGGCAGTCGGTTAGGGCCGGCGTCCGGGGCACCATCGTCGCCCGACTTTGGCATCGGTCTGCGGATCGAAGCGGCGATCGCCGACCGGCAGTACTAGATCCACCATCGCGGCCAGCCCGTACCCTCCGGTGGTGCCCGCCGAAGCAACTGCCGCCCGCGTACCCCCGGCTCGCCGGTTCCGCATGATCCGCACGGTGGCGTTGCTGGCCGGGGTGGTCGTTCCCTCCCTCATCCTTCGGGAGTTGGTCGAGTCCCGGTTCGGCCGCGGGCCGCTCGCCGACCTCAGCGCGGTCGCGGTGCCGATGGCGGCGACCGCGTGGCTCGCGCCGTACGCCTCCTATCGGCGACGCGACGCCCTGCTCTGGCTGGTCGGCCCGGGCATCTACGTCTTTACCGTGATCGCCTGGCGGGTGGCCCTCGCGCCCTACCGGGACTGGAGCCCCCGCCCGGAGGAGAAGGCCCGGATGCGCTGGTCACGCGACCCGGAACACGCCGGGGAGTGGCACCTGACCGAGCCGACGAGTGGCGCAGGTCACACTTCTTCCCGGTAGGGACATCCCGTTCGGCTCCGACCCCTCGGGGAGCGGCACCCAGGCGGGGCGTCGCCCGAGGAGAGGACCAGAACGCGATGACGAAGGTGACAGCGCAACTGTCGGTGTCGGTGGACGGCTTCTACGCCGGGCCGCAGTTCGACGGGAACGGCAACTGGATGGACTCGGAGGAGAGCGCGAAATTCTTCCGGGTGACCCGGTGGGCGACCGAGGCGGCGGCCTGGCGCGAACGGCAGGGCTTCGCCGGCGGGGAGCAGGACACCAACTCCGAGGTGATCGCCGAGTCGTTCGGCGCGGCCGGCGCGTACGTGATGGGGCGCCGGATGGCCGACGGGGGTGAGATCCCCTGGGGTGAGGAGCCGCCGTTTCGCGCGCCGGTCTTCGTCGTCACGCACCGCCCTCGCGAGCGGCTGCTGCGGGGAGGCGGCACCAGCTTCACCTACGTCACCGATGGCGTGGTCAGCGCCGTCGAGCAGGCGCGCGCCGTGGCCGGTGGCAAGGATGTCGCGGTGGCCGGGGGCGGCGGCCTGGTGCGGCAGGTGCTCAAGGCCGGCCTGCTCGACGAGTTGGAGCTGCACGTCGTACCTGTCGTGCTCGGCACCGGCCTGCGCCTCTTCGACGCGGACCTCGACCTGGGCGACCGGGAAGGGGTCGAGCTGACGCCGACCCGCGTCCTTGCCACCCCACAGGTGACCCACATCCGGTACGCGGTGCGCGGTCGCGCCCCGCTCGTGCTCGACGACCGGGGCAGCGGAGGCGGCCCGACGGTGACCGCGAACTGAACCACGGCCTCTCGAAGGAAGGAGGAGAAACCATGCCGCAACTGTTGCGGGTGCAGTGCTTCAACGTCTCGCGCGACGGGTTCGGGACCGGAGAGGGGCAGAGCCTGGAAAGGCCCTTCGGTCACGCGGACCCCACCCCGCTGTTCTCCTGGCGTTCCGCCACCGCCAGCTTCGTGTATCGCACCGAGCCGGGCGGCAGCCGTGGCCTGGACGACTACCTGACCCGCGACGCCGAGTGCAACATCGGCGCGGAGATCATGGGTCGCAACAAGTTCGGCCCCCAGCGTGGCCCCTGGGAGAACCTTGACTGGCAGGGTTGGTGGGGGGACAACCCACCGTTCCACACGCCGGTCTTCGTGCTCACCCACCACGTACGCCCGTCGTTCAGCCTGTCCGACACCACGTTCCACTTCCGCGATGTCAGCCCGGCCGAGGCACTGGCCGAGGCGAAGCAGGCGGCCGACGGTCGGGACGTACGCCTCGGTGGTGGGGTCGCCACCATCCGCGAGTTCCTCGAGGCCGATCTGGTCGACACGATGCACATCGCCGTCGCACCCGTCGACCTCGACCGGGGCGAGCGGTTGTGGGACAGCCCTGACGAACTGCTCGACCGCTTCCACCTCGAGTCGGTGCCCAGCCCCAGCGGAGTCACCCACCTCCTGTTCTGGAGACGATGACCGCGCCATTTTCGGCAGTGTCGTCTACAGCCGCGCCAGCACCAGCAGGCGGTTGCCGTCGGGGTCGGTGACCCGCGCGGACCGCTCACCCCAGGGCTGGTCGACCGGCTCCTCGGTGACCGTCGCCCCACCCGTGCGCAGCGCGCCCACTGCCGCGTCGCAGTCGTCGGCGTAGACGCACAGCTCCCAGCGGTGTGAGTCGGCCGGTCCGCCAGCCTCCGGGTTGGCGGCCAGGCCGAGCTCGCTGCTGCCCAGTCGGAGGGCGACGAACTCCGGGGCGCCCTCGTCCGGGAACCGGTAGGTCAGCTCGAAGCCGACCACGTCCCGGTAGAACGCGATCAGTCGTGGCAGGTCAGGTGTCGTCACGATCGGAAACGCTTCGGTGAACACGGACCACCTCCGAGCCGGACCCTAGCCGGTGCCGGGTCCAGCAGGAACTACCACTGTCGATCCCAGCAGAAGTCACCAACTCGCTCAAACTCTTGCGCAGAATGATTTGCGATGCAAACCTATTGGCAGTGCAGCATCTGCGCAGCAGCCAGGAGGCCACCGTGTCGGACCGATCGAGCACCGCGCCGAACAGCGGCAACACACCCAGCGAGCTGCTGGCGTCGGTGACCGCCCTTCAGCGACGCACCCGGGCCGCCCGCAACGCCTACTGGCTGCCGCTGCTGCTGTTCGGTCTCCTGACGGCGATGGCAGCACCCCTATACGTCGAATCGGTCGAACCGTCCGCCCTACGCGTCGGGGAGGACAACCCCGCACTGACCGGCCTCGGTGGGGAATTCCTCGAACGCTCGGCAGCCCTCGGCTGGTACTGGCTGGCGGCGCTCATCGGCGGCTACCTGCTCAGCCTCTGGTGGTATCGGTGGCATGGTGTGCGGGTGGGCGTCCAGACACCGGCTCGGCCGTACGTCATCGCCGGCATCGTGGGCACCCTCGTCGGGCTCGTGCTGCCGATCGTGCTGCGGTACCTGTTGCTCAACATGACGACGGTGATCTCGAACGGGACCAGCTGGCTGACCGTACCGCTGCTGGGCATCTCCAACCGCGGCATGATCCCGCACCTGGTCATCGCGGTGGGGCTACTGGTCCTGGCTCGGCTGGAACGCAGCCGTGGCCTGACGGTCGTGGCGACGGCCTACACCGCGGCGGTCGTCCTCGTGAACATCTACTTCCAGGCCGCCAACTTCCAGCCGGGGGACCTGAACCGCTACAGCTTCCTGCTGGCTGCCCTGCTGCCCGCGCCGATCCTGCTGGCCGGCGGTGGCGTCGCCCTCCTCAACTCGATCAAGAGGTCCGCGTGAGCAGTGCTGACGAGGCCGCCGGCACCGGCAACGGCGGGCATCCGACGAACGGGCTCAGCGACACCGTCCACCAACGCAACCGGCTCGGCATCCTCACCATCGCGGCGGAGGCCGAGCGGGTGGAGGTCGCCTACCTGCGCGACGCCCTCGAACTCACCGCCGGCAACCTCTCCCGCCACCTCGCCGTGCTGGAGGAGGCCGACCTGATCCAGATCGAACGGGGCTACCACGGACGGCGACCCAAGACCTGGATCAGGATCACCGACCAGGGGCAGGCCGCGCTGGCGGCCGAGATCAGCGCACTGCGGGAACTCCTGCGACGCCATCAGGAGTTCCGGGCCTCCAGCTGAGCGCAGTGGCTGGAGTGCCACAGGAGCCAGGTCCGCTCACGGCGCCGCGCGGCGGAGGCCGGCGAGGACGAGGGTGATGACGCCGTCCGCGTCGGTTCGGTAGGTCGGGTGGTCGTAGGCCGCACAGATGCCGTGGAGGGTCATCATGACGGCGCCGGCTCCCACGTCGTCGCGGATGGTTCCGGTCCTGACGGCGGCGGCCAGGAGGTCGTCGATGACCTGGCCCAGGGCTTGGGCACCCTCTGCCAGCGTGCCCGATTGGGTGGCCATGAGCGTGGCGAGTGTGCGGGCGAGGCCCTCGTGGCGGTGCAGGTGGTCCACGAAGCCGCGCAGGAAGGATTCCAGCGCCTCGTCGGCGGGGAGGGTGGCCTGCAGCTCGCGGGCGCGGTCGCACATCGCGGTGAGTTCTTCGCGGTAGACCGCCTCGGCCAGGGCTTCCCGGGTGGGGAAGTGGCGGTAGAGCGTGCCGGTGCCCACGCCAGCGAGTTTGGCGAAGTCGTCGAAGCGCAGGTTGAAGCAGCCGCTGGCGAAGAGCTCGCGGGCCTTCGCGATCAGGGCGTCCCGGTTGCGGCGGGCGTCGGCGCGCAGTGGCTTGGCATCGGTCACGTAGGGCTCCATGTTGACAAGTGGAGACTGTCTCCATATTTTTAGAACCGGAGACAGTCTCCGATTATAGGGTACGAGGTGCCGCGTGAAGATCTTGATGTTCGGCCGGGGCGTCATCGGCGCGACGTACGGGTGGGCCCTGGAACGGGCCGGGCACCACGTCGAGTTCTACGTCCGGCCGGGGCGGGCAGCAGCGTACGGCGATGCGATTGATCTCGACCTGCTCGACGCCCGGCGACGGCCGTGGGGGAAGCGCGTCGCCGAGAGGTGGCCAGTGCGCTACCGCGAGTCGCTGGAGCCGGACCATGACTTCGATCTGATCGTGCTGAGCGTGCAGCACTACGGCTTCGCCGAGGCCGCGGCCTTCCTGGGACCGCGCGTGGGCAGAGCCACTGTGCTCGTCTTCAACAACCTCTGGGTCGAGCCGATGACCGCGACCGAACACCTTCCCGCTGATCAGGTGGCCTGGGGCTTTCCCGGGGCTGGCGGCGGCTTCGGCGACGACGGTGTACTGCGTGGGGCTCTGCTGCCCGTGGTCTTCTTCGGCACTATCGACCGGCCGCCGACCGAGCGCGAGCGGGCCGTGCGCCAGGTGTTTCGCGAGGCGGGGTTCAGGCTCCAGGAGAGCTCCGACTTCCGTGGCTGGCTGTCGATCCACTTCGTTCAGAACGCGGGCCTGCACACCCAGAGTCTGAAACAGGGCTCGTTGTCCAAGCTGACGCCCGGCAACGCACGTGAAGCGATCCTCGCCACCCGCGAACTCCTGCGGCTCGTCGAGGCTCGCGGCGTTGATCTGCGGCGGCACCGCAGCGAGCTACTTCCTTTCACCGCGCCCGTCTGGCTGGCAGCACCGGCGATGGCCTGGCTGTTCAGACACTTCCCGCCGATGCGCCTGGTGATGGAAGCCCATGCCAACCCCGAGGAACTGCGCTCGGTCTGCCGCGACACCCTCGCGGAGGCGCGCAGGCTGGGCGTGGAGGTGCCCCGACTGGAGGCGGCCGAGCCCTACTTCGCTCCCGAGAGAACGGCCTAGGCATCCACTCGCTGGTGCTGAAACGCCTCAGGCATGCGCCGAAATGAGATGCGTACGGACCGGCACACCTGTTGGATCTCGACATGGAGCATGAGCTTGTTCGTCCCCGAAAGGCGCGCCCCGGGGACCACCTCGCGGTCCTCTCACCATCCTTCGCCGCCGCCGGCGCCTATCCGGTGATCCACGAGCAGGCCATGCGACGGCTTGCCGACCTGACCGGCCTCGTACCTGTCGAATACCCCACCACCCGCCAGGTGGGTGCGACCGCGGCAGCGCGTGCGGCGGACATCAACGCCGCCTTCGCGGACCCCCAGGTACGCGGCATTCTCGCCGTCATCGGCGGTGAGGACCAGATCACCGTCATCCCCCACCTGGACGCTGACCTGGCCCGTGCCGACCCGAAGCCCTTCCTCGGCACCAGCGACAACACCAACCTGCACCACTGGCTCTGGGGACTCGGCATCGCCAGCTTCTACGGCGGATCCTCCCAGGTGCACCTCGGCCCCGGGCCTGCCGTCGACGACGTCCACGTCAGGTCGCTGCGAGCGGCGTTGCTCACCGGGGAACGGCTGGAAGTCACCGACCCGGGCGAGTCCGAGGACGTCGGCGTCGACTGGGCAGATCCGCAGGCGTTGAAGTCGTTCGGAGAGCGCGAACCGACGGAGCCGTGGAGCTGGCACGGGCCGGCCCGATCGGTCACCGGCCGCACCTGGGGTGGCTGCCTGGAAGTCATCCAGTGGATCCTCACGGCGGGACGCTTCCCGTTCCCCCCGGAGGTCCTGCACGGCGGGGTGCTGCTCATCGAGACGTCGGAGGAGCTTCTCCCCGCCCGCGAGGTCGGCTGGATCGTCCGATCACTGGGTGAACGCGGTCTCCTCAGCGCCGTCGACGCGGTCCTGGTCGCCCGTCCGCCGGTCTCCGACCACACCCGTCGACCCCCGGCCGCAGATCGGGCGCGACTTCGCGAGCAGCAGCGCGACACGGTCATCGACGTGGTGACCCGTTACAACCCCGAGGCGGTCGTCTGCGTCGGCGTGCCGTTCGGCCACACCAGGCCACAATGGATTCTTCCGCATGGTGGCCCGGTAACCGTCGATGGCGTGCAACGTCGGATCTTCGCCGACTACCGGTAGAGGTGCCGTCGCGCGAATACGCTTGCGGATCCCCTCAGCGGTCGGGATCGTGCTCGGATGCGCACCGAGACCGGTTACCACGACGAACTCGGCGAGTTCTTCGCACAGAACGCCGACGTCAGCCCCTACAACGCGTATACCGATCGACCTGCCATGTTGGCGCTCGCCGGTGACGTCACCGGTACGGACATCCTCGATGTCGGCTGCGGTGCCGGTCACTATGCGGCCGAACTGTTGGCGCGGGGCGCCCGGGTGACCGGCATCGACGCGAGCGCCACACTGCTCCGCCATGCGCACTCACGTGCCGCTCAGGCGCAGTTTCGCCTGCACGACCTGGAGCGGCCGTTGGACTTTGCCGCCGACGCGTCCTTCGACGGGGTCGTCTGCGCGCTGGTCATAGGCCACCTGACGAACCGGCGGCAGTTGCTGGCCGAGATGCGTCGGGTGCTCCGTCCCGCCGGCTGGCTCGTCATCTCGACCACCCATCCGACGGCTGACTGGCGACACTTCGGCGGCTCCTACTACGACGACTCCTGGGTCGATCTGCCGCACGGGCCGGGTGCCCTCCACTTCCAGCGGATGACGCTGGAAACATTCCTCGGCGAACTCCTGGACGCCGGCTTCCTCCTGGAGAAGCTCGTCGAGCCACGGCCGCGCGTCGAACTTCGCGAGGTCAACGAGGACGCCTACGCCCGCCTCACCGAGCGGCCGTCCTTCCTCGCTGCCCGAATGCGGTCCCGAGACTGAGATCGGGCGCTCACACACCACGCCTCCTGCTGCCTGATCTCTGGTGGGTGCGGGCCGCCTGGCGGGCGGTGAATCCAGTGGACCGGCACCGACCGTGGCGGAAAGCTGTGGGGATGGAACCGACACAGACCGCGCTCATCGTGCCGATACCCGAGGCCGAGGATGCGGTGGGCCCTTTCCGGGCATCGCTCGACCCGGCCGCCGGGTGGGGGGTGCCAGCGCACGTGACCGTCCTCTACCCGTTCCTGCCCCCGCAGCAGATCGATGAGCAGGTCTTGGCCGTACTGCGCGAGACCATTGCCGGGATACCGCGGTTCGACGTCGCACTGACGGACGTCGGCTGGTTCGGTGACACGGTCGTCTGGCTTGCTCCGCAGCCAGCTCGCCCGTTCCGGGAGCTCACTTCGGCCGTGTGGCAGCAGTTTCCCGAGGCGCCCCCCTATGCCGGGGCGCACAGCGATGTGGTGCCGCACCTGACCATCGGTCACGACGCCGCCAAGCCCACGCTGAGCCACGCCGCAGAAACCATCTCCACGCACCTGCCGATCACCGCGGCCATCGACAGAGTCAGGCTCATCGCCGGAACACCGGACACCAGCCCTTGGCGCACCCTCTGCGAGTTCCCGCTAGGCACCACACCACCTACGCCGGCTGGACCGTTACCGTCCTTGACGTGAACTCGGCGGAATTCTGGAAGTTCCTGGAGCGGTCAGCCGAGGAGACGACCGACCCGGCCCGAAGACTGGACTGGTTGGCGTACCGGCTCAACCGCGTTTCACTGGAGCACATCGCGGACTTCCAGGTCCACCTGGAGGCTGCGCGCCGCCCGCTCGATACCTACGCCATGTGGGGCGCAGCCAACCAGATCATGGACGGCCTGTGTAGCAGCGACGGGTTCTGGTACTTCCAACCATGGCTCATCGGCCAGGGGCAGCGCTGGTGGCAGCACGTCGCCCAAAACCCCGACAACCTCGCCGACCTGCCCGCTGTGCGTGCGCTCGCCGGCCGCAGTCTCTGGGAACGGGCGGACGCGGAGTGGCCGCACTGGGAAGAACTCGCTTACGTGGCGTCCAGCGCCTACGACCACATCACCGGGCGTGAAGACAGCCTCTATGAAGCGCTGGACGCCCGGGGCCACCGCCCGTACTTCGATCCAGCCCCAATCGATGAACCCTGGGACAGCGACAGCCTCGCCGAGATCGAACAACGCCTGCCGCGCCTCATGCGCTTGTTCCCCCGCCAGCACTACGTGAAGCCCTGACCAGCGCAACATCAAAAGCCCTGGCTGGGACTGTTGTCCTGACCAGGGCTTTGATCGTGGAGCGGGTGACGGGAATCGAACCCGCACTGTCAGCTTGGGAAGCTGATGTTCTGCCATTGAACTACACCCGCAAGCGGCACCACTGTACCCGAGTCGTCGGGCCCATGCACCCAGGCACCCCCGGTGACCGCAGGTGTCTGCGGACCGTGCCGCCCGGGTCGGCAGGGATGATCCACTCGGTTTCCTGGAAGTCGGGGTATCCGCAGCGCCGGGATACCGCGGTTCGCCGAAGTCGAGTGGGTCATGCGGAAGTGGCGGCTCGCCGGGTGTGGCGGGCGTACGCATCGGTGCTGGCTCCGTCACGACGGAGCCAGCACCGATGATCTGCCGGTCGTGTGGTCAGGCGGCCGTGCACTGGACGTCACGGCTGAGGAGGGTCGGGCGCGTCTGCGGGACGGCGAGGGGCGCTGCCACCGCCGACTGGGCGTTTGGGTCGAGCCAGACCCGAACGGCCGGCCGACTCGGCCCGAGACCCGGAATGCCCGCGATGTGCTGCTCGCGGCGGGTGAGCATGGCCACGTCGACGGTGAACTCGAAGAGCCGCCAGTCGACCTGCGGCTCGGCGCGGGCGCTCTGCGCCAGCTGCGCCACCCGGATCGGATCGGTCACCGGGCGGGCGTGACCCGCCACGTACGCCTCGTCGTCGCTCTCCTCCGCAGGGAACGAGTGCAGCGCGTAACGGCCGTCACGTTCGAGGTCGCGGCGCTTGGGCGAGTCGATGATGAAGCAGAACAGCCCCTCGGCGGTGATGACCGGGGAGACCGGATGGACGCGGGGCCCGCCGTCGGCACGGACCGTGGCCAGATAGCCGAAGCCCGGCCCGTACTGCTGAAGGAGAACGCGGATCCCGTCGGCGAGTCGGGGCTCGTCGGCGGCGAATTCGGACCAGGAAGCCATGTGGGCATTCTATCGAACAAATGTACGAGTAGCGACCTCGACGCGCTGGTCCGGCACCGAATCCGGCCACTTCCGGCAACGCGGCTATGGTGGTCCGATGCTGCTCTCCGACCGTGACCTGGTCTCCGAGATCAAGGCCGGCACGCTGGGCTTGGAGCCGTTCGAGCCCACCCTGGTCCAACCCTCCAGCATCGACGTCCGACTCGACCGGCTGTTCCGGGTCTTCAACAACCACCTCTACACCCACATCGATCCGGCCATGCAGCAGGACGACCTCACCTCGGCGGTCGAGGTCCCCGACGGCGAGCCGTTCGTGCTGCACCCGGGGGAGTTCGTGCTCGCCTCGACGCTGGAGGTCATCTCGCTGGGTGACCAGCTCGCCGGCCGGCTGGAGGGCAAGAGCTCCCTGGGCCGGCTCGGGCTGCTCACGCACTCCACCGCCGGTTTCATCGACCCAGGCTTCTCCGGTCACGTGACGCTGGAACTCTCGAACGTGGCGAACCTGCCGATCACCCTGTGGCCGGGCATGAAGATCGGGCAGCTCTGCATCTTCCGGCTCTCCTCGCCGGCCGAGCACCCGTACGGCTCGGTGGTCTACGGCTCGCGCTACCAGGGCCAGCGGGGGCCGACACCCAGCCGCGCCTGGCAGCACTGGCGCACCTGGCCCACCCGCTAGGACCAGAACGACGAGGGCCCGCCGCGACGGGATCGCGACGGGCCCTTCGGTCACACTGGGTCAGCCTGGACGGCCGTAGCTGTGGATCGGGCCGTCGTCGACCTTCTTCATCTTGACCGGTTGACCGGCCTGCGAGGCGTGCACCACCCAGCCGCCGCCGACGTACATGCCGACGTGGTGGATGTCGCTGTAGTAGAAGACCAGGTCGCCGGGGCGCAGGTCACCCTTGCTGACGTTCTTGGTGACCCGGCTCTGCGCGGCGGCGTTGTGCGGCAGCGACACGCCGGCCTTCGCCCAGGCGGCCAGCATCAGCCCGGAGCAGTCGTACGAGTTCGGGCCCTCGGCACCCCAGACGTAGGGCTTGCCGATCTGCGCGCAGGCGAACTTGACCGCGGTACCCGCGGCGCCGCCGGGGTAGCTACCCGGGCAGGGCGCCGGGCGCAGCGGACCGCCGCCACCGCTGCCGTACACCTTCAGGCGCAGCTTCTGCAGGCGGTCGATCTCGTCGTTGATCTGCTTCTTCTTCGCCGCCAGCTGGGCTTCCGTGCGGGTCAACTGGGCCACCATCTCGTCCAGTGGCGCCTTCTGCGCGGCCAGTTGGTCGCGCAGGTCGGCCACCTCGCGGACGTCCTTCTGCTGGTTGTGCGCGAAGCGGTCCAGCATTTCGAGCTGGCCGACCACCTCGCTGGGCGACCGGCTGCCCAGCATCGCGTTGACGGTCGAGACGTTCTCACCCATGTAGGCGCGTACGGCAAGGGCGCTGACCTTGTCCATCGCGGCGTCGACCTGGCGCTCGAGCGGAGTGATCCGGGCGGCCAGCGCGTCTGCCTGCTTGCGCTTCGCGGCGAGGTCGATGCGGGTGGCGTTGTGCCGTTCGATGATCGGTTCGAGCTTGTTCCAGTCGGCGTCGATCTGGCGCTCGATCTCGGCGACGGAGGGGTCGGCGTGGGCCGCTGTGGCACTGCCGGTCAGAACGACGGCGACGCCGGCCAGCGCGGCGAGTGCGGTGGTGAAGCGGGACCAGCGTGGACGCGGCACTATCGACGCCGGGCCGGCTGATGCCGACCGCTCGGACGACGGCCGCGGGGCATGGAGTGCCACCGGGGTTCCGTACTCCTTCTTCCTGACCGCCTACCGGGTTAGCTGACGGGTTCGGGCGGGAAGTCGGCGCCCTACCGCAGTGGCTGCGGATTCACCCCGAGGGACCTGGGTCCCCGGTTCGCTCGGAAACGACTCGGCGGTGTCGGTCCGTTACCGCCCGGGGTGGGCGGAGCTGCTGTCGGGCCGACAAATGACCAGAGTAGAGACGCCCGTTACCGATCCGCAACCCGTGCGGCCGTGACACTCCGTACGGATTGGATGAGGTCACCGACCGTGTGAAGAATTCTTTCCCCAAGCTTCGATAGATGGAAAGGTATTGACGCGAGCTCCCGGACGGCGCGATGGTGATTTGACCTCACTCCGCGAGAATCTAGGGGGTTCGATGCACCATCCAACCCTGTCGACCGGCTGGCGCGCGCTGCTCGCCGCCACCGTGGTCGCCGCCGCGACCACGGTGCCACTCTCCGTCGGCCCGGCCGCTGCCGCGCCCACCACCGACCGCCAACAGCAGTACGCCGACGCGGCCACCGAGTACGGCGTACCGGCCGTCGTGCTGCTCGGCGTCTCCTACCTGGAGTCCCGTTGGGACACCAACGCCGGCACACCGAGCACCAGTGGCGGCTACGGCCCGATGCACCTGACCGACGCACGGCACGTGGCCGCCCTACCCGGACGCGGTCACCACGACACCGGTGCCGAGGACCCACGCGGTGACGGCTCCCGGCCGGCCCGGGTGCCCGCGCCCCGACCGGTCGAGGCGCCCGCCCCGTCCACCGCCGCGTTGCAGACCGTCGACGCCGCCGCGGCGCTGACCGGTGCCGCCCCCGAGGCTCTGCGTACCGACGCGGGCCTCAACATCCGGGGTGGGGCGGCGCTGCTGAGCGCGTACCAGAGGGATCTGGGCGCGCCGGTCGGCGCGGACACCGACCCGGCGGCCTGGTACGGCGCGGTGGCCCGCTACTCGGGCGCGGACAGCGCCGACGCCGCGGCGGCCTTCGCCGACGAGGTCTTCACCACCATCGGCGCGGGCGAAGCCCGGGTGACCGACGACGGCCAACGGATCACCCTGCCGGCCCGCGCGGTGCGGCCCGAACGTTCCTGGCTGGACCGGCTGGGCCTGCGCCGGCTGGCCCGCCCGGACGGGGTGGAATGCCCCCGCACCATCTCCTGCGAGTGGATCCCGGCGCCCTACGAGGCGTTCGGCGACGGGGACTACGGCAACCACGACCTCTCCGACCGGCCCGCGCGGCAGAAGATCGAGTACATCGTCATCCACGACACCGAGGCGAGTTGGGCCACCACCCTGCAACTCGTCCAGGACCCGACCTACGTGAGCTGGCACTACTCGCTGCGCTCGGTCGACGGGCACATTGCCCAGCACGTCAAGACGAAGGACGTCGGCTGGCACGCCGGCAACTGGTACGTCAACGCGAAGTCGATCGGGTTGGAACACGAGGGCTTCGCGGCGCAGGGCACCTGGTACACCGAGGCGATGTACCGGACCTCGGCGAAGCTGGTCCGGCACCTGGCGCTGCGGCTGGGCATCCCACTGGACCGCCAGCACATCATCGGCCACGACAACGTGCCCGGCACCATCCCCTCCACAGTGCGGGGAATGCACTGGGATCCGGGCCCCTACTGGGACTGGACGCACTACTTCGACCTGCTGCACGCCCCTCGACTGGACACCGGCACCCCGGCCACCGGGCTGGTCCGGATCGACCCGGACTACACCACCAACCAGCCGGCGTTCACCGACTGCGTCACGGTGGGAGTGCCCTGCGCGCCGCGCGGCTCCTCGGCGGTGGTGCTGCGTAGCGCACCGTCCGCTGACGCGCCGCTGGTCAACGACATCGCGCTCCGCCCGGACGGCAGCCCGAACACGATGGCGGTGTCGGACCACGGGGCCCGGGCGTCCGCCGGGCAGACGTACGCGTTGGCCGGCCGGCAGGGCGACTGGACGGCGATCTGGTACCTCGGGCAGCGGGCCTGGTTCCACAACCCGACGTCCGCGCCGACCGCCAGTTGGACCGTCGGAGTCGTGGCGACGCCGAAGCCCGGAAGGGCCACCGTTCCGGTGTACGGACGGGCGTACCCGGAGCAGTCCGCGTACCCGGACGGGGTGCCCTACCAGGCGATCACGCCGCTGCAGTACACGCTGGCCGCCGGGCAGCGGTACGCCGTCGGCGCGGTGCTGGCCGGCGAGTACTACCGGGCCAGCACGTTCGACGGCTCCTCACCCGGCGACTGGACGGTCATTCGCGGCAAGAACCGGTACGCGCAGATCCAGTTCGGCCACCGGATCATGTACGTCGACCTCGCCGACGTGCAGCTGGTGCCCTCCCCGGTGGGGGCACCCCGCTGAGAACCACGACGGCCCCCGGTCGGTGACCGGGGGCCGTCGTGTCGCGCGAGGTCGATCAGCCAGGTCTGCGGAACCCGGCGATGGGCATCGTGGTAATGCTGGACACCTGCACCGGTTTGCCGGCGCGTGGCGCGTGCACCATCTGGTTGTTACCCAGGTACAGCCCGACATGACTCAGGCCGGAGAAGAAGAACACCAGGTCACCGGGGCGGGCGTCGGCGCGCGAGATGGCCTTGCCCTCGTTCCACTGGTCACCGGTGTGGTGCGTCAGGTAGATCCCGGCCGCCTTGTAGGCGTACTGGGTCAGCCCCGAGCAGTCGAACGAGTTCGGCCCGGTGGCACCCCAGACGTACGGCTTGCCGACCTTGCCGCAGGCGGTCTTGATCGCGGTGCGGGCCGCCGCACTGAACACGCCGTTGATGGTCGGGCAGGCCGCCGTCTTGACGGTGGTCTTGGGCATCGACGCCTCGAGCTGCTTGATCTCGGCGTCGATCTGCTTCTTCTTGGCCGCCAGATCGTTCTGCTGCTTGGTCTGGGTGACGATCAGTGCGTCCAGCTTCTGCTTCTCGCCGTCGTACTTGGCCCGCACGGCCAGCACGCCCTCGACCTCCTTGCGCTCCTGCGAAGCGAGCCGGTCGAGGATGGTGAGCTGCTCGGTGAGCGTGTCCGGCTTGGCGCTGACCAGCAGCGCGCCGATGTCGTGTGACGGGCCGGAGATGTAGTAGCGGGAGGCGAGGTCGCCGACCCGGTTGAGCGCCAGCTCGCTCTGCAGCGCCAGCGGCTCGATCTTCTTCTGCAGGTTCGCCGACTTCTGCCGGTTGACCTTCAGCTGCGCCCGGACCTTGTTGTACTGCTCGATGGTGGGCTCCAACTGCTCCCACTTCTTGTCGATCTGCGCCTCGATCTCGTCGACCGTGGGCGCGGCATGTGCCGGCGCGGTCAGCAGACCGGCGCCGACCGCCGCAGCGGCGACCAGGATCAGCACCCGGTGCGCGACGCGACGCAGGCCACCAGAGCGAGCAGACGCAGACAGGTCGTGACGATGAGGGGGCATGGTTGCCACCGGCACCGACTCCTTTGCAACCGACCGCCGGGCGCCTCGCGTGAGGAAAGGGCCGAGGCAGACGACCCACAGCGGTCGGTGCCTCACATTAGGGAAGCTCGCGGCGGTAATCAAGGCGAGGGCGGTAACCATCACTGTCGTGCAACCGCTTGCACACCAAGGGTATTGGTCCATCACCCAACGATTGCGGTCAATACATCGTCAAGAGTGACCACACCGATCGGCCGTCGCCCGTCGCTGACCAGCACCATGTGCCGCCGTTCGCGACGCATGGACAGCAGCAGGTCGGCCAGCGTACGGTCCGGCGGCACCACCGCCAGCGGCCGGTAGACGTCGGCCGGGACCGGGGACCGGCGGCCCTGCCCGGCGTACCCGAGCACGTCCTTGACGTGCACGAAGCCGAGCACCCGACGGGTCGACCGCTGCACCACAGGGAACCGGGACCGGCCGGTCCGGGTCGCCAGCACCTCCAGCGACGCCGGCGAGACGTCCTCGGCCACCGTCACCACTGTCGACCACGGTTGCAGCGCGTCCGCCGCCGTCCGGGCGTGCAGGGCCAGCGCGCCGGTGATCCGCGCGTGCTGCTCCGCGTCGAGCAGCCCCTCGGTCCGCGCCTGCGAGACCAACCCAGCCAACTCCTCGGCGGTGAACACCGTCTTCACCGACTCGGACGCCTCGATCCGCCAGAACCCGAGCACCCTCCGGGCCGCCCATTTCATCGCGAGCAACAACGGTTTGGTGGCCACACAGAATGCCAGCATCGCCGGGCCGAGCCAGAGCGCGGAGACCTCCGGACCGGCCAGCGTGATGTTCTTCGGCACCATTTCACCGACGACCGTGTGCAGAAAAACCACCACGCCCAGCGCCAGCACGAAAGCCACCGGGTGCACCGCCCGCTCCGGCAGGCCCGCCGCGTGGAACGGCGGCTCCAGCAGGTGAGCGAGTGCCGGTTCGGCGATCGCGCCCAGACCCAACGAGCAGACAGTGATGCCGAGCTGCGCGCCAGCGATCATCAGCGGAATCTGGTTCATCGCCGACAACGCCCAGCGGGCGCGTTTCGACCCGGCGGCCAGCGGCTCGATCACCGTCCGCCGGGACGCGATGAGCGCGAACTCGCTGCCCACGAAGAACCCGTTGCCGAGCAGCAACAGCACTGTCACCAGCAGCTCAGTCATCGTCGTCCGGGTCCGCCGGGCGCAACACCCGGACCTGCTCGATCCGGTGCCGCTCGACTTCGACCACTGTGAACTCCCAGCCGGCCGCCTCGACCGTCTCGCCGGCGAGCGGGATGTGCCCGAGCTGGGCCATCAGGAACCCGGCCAGGGTCTCGTACGGCCCCTCGGGTAGCCGGAAGCCGGTCTGCTCGGCCAACTCGTCGGAGCGGAGCACACCGTCGACCAGCACTGTGCGCTCACCGCCCGGCACGGTCAGCTCGTCCGACCCGTTGTCGTCCACGCTCGCCGGGTCGAACTCGTCGGCGATCTCCCCGACCAACTCCTCGACGAGGTCCTCGACGGTCACCACGCCGTCCGTGCCGCCGTACTCGTCGACCACGATGGCCAGGTCGGCCCCGGCCGCCTTCAACGCCGCCAGGACACCGTCCAGGTTCAGGCTCTCCGGCACGTACACCGGCTCGCGGGCCACCGAACCGACCCGGGTCGACGCGCGGTCGGCCAGCGGCACGCCCAGCGCGTCGGGCACCGCGGCCACACCGGTCACCAGGTCCAGGGTCTCCTCGTACACCGGAAACCGGGTCCGCCCGGTCCGTCGCGACTCCTCCAGAAGCTCCGCCACGGTGGCGGTGGCGCGCAGCGCGACCACGTCCACTCTGGGGGTCATCGCCTCCGCTGCCCGCTTGTCACCGAAGCGGATGGTGCGACGCAGCAGCATCGCGGTGTCCGTGGGCAGCGCGCCAGCCCGCGCCGAGATGCCCGCCAGCAGGCCCAGCTCCTCCGGCGAGCGGGCGCTGGCCAACTCCTCCTGCGGCTCCACGCCGAACGCCCGGACCAGTCGGTTCGCCGAGCCGTTCAACCCCCGGATCACCCAGCCGAACGTCCGGGAGAAGGTGTGCATCGGACCGGCCGTGGCCAGCGCCGCCGGCATGGGCCGGGCCAGCGCCGCGTTCTTCGGCACCAACTCGCCGAAGAGCATGGAGATCAGTGTGGCCAGTGCCAACGCGATGAACGGGGTGAGCCGCTCGGTGCTGTCCCCGGCCAACGGGCGCAGCAGCGGGGTGAAGAGCCGGGCCAGGGCCGGCTCGGCCAGATAGCCGGTGAGCAGCGCGGTGATGGTGATGCCGAGCTGCGCCCCGGAGAGCTGGAAGGAGAGTTCGCGCAGCGCTTTGCGTACCGTCAGGGCGGCCTGGTCGCCCGCGGCGGCCCGCCGGTCGATCTCCGCCCGGTCGACAGTGACCAGGGCGAACTCGGCCGCGACGAAGAACGCGTTGCCCGCGGTCAGGGCTGCGAAGCCGACCAGGGGCAACAGCGTCATCAAGAGTAGGCCGTCGATGTCGCCTCACCTCGGCGAGATTCTTGCACGACGGCGGCGGCCCTCAGGGGCCGCCGCCGTCGATGAACAGATCCCGGAGGTACGCGTCTCAGCCGCCGATCGGCGCGGTCTCCTTGCCGCCCTGCGGCTGCTCGGGCTTGACCGAGCGGAGCAGCACGCTGGCTACGTCGATCACCTCGACCTGTTCGCCGGCGCCCTTGCCGTTGACCCCGTCGCTGAGCATCGTCGAGCAGAACGGGCAGCCGACCGCTACCGTCTTCGCCCCGGTGGCCATGGCCTCCTCGACGCGGTCCACGTTGATCCGCTTGCCGATCTTCTCTTCCATCCACATCCGGGCGCCGCCGGCACCGCAGCAGAAGGACCGCTCACTGTTACGCGGCATCTCGGTCAGGTCGCCCGCGATGGCGTCACCGAGGACCTCGCGGGGGGCCGCGAAGACGCGGTTGTGCCGACCCAGGTAGCAGGGGTCGTGGTAGGTGACGCCGCCGTCGACCGGCTGCACCGGCGTGAGCTTGCCGGTGGCGACCAGGTGCGCGAGCAGTTGCGTGTGGTGGACCACCTCGAACTCCCCGCCGAGCTGCCCGTACTCGTTGCCCAGGGTGTTGAAGCAGTGCGGGCAGGTCGCCACGATCTTGCGCTTGGCCTTCTCCCGACCCTCGAACGCCTCGTTCAACGTCTCCACGTTCTGCTGGGCGAGCATCTGGAAGACGAACTCGTTGCCGATCCGTCGCGCCGGGTCGCCGGAGCAGGTCTCGCCCTCGCCCAGGATCGCGAACTTCACGCCCGCCTCGTTGAGCAGCGTGGCCACCGCGCGGGTGGTCTTCTTGGCCCGGTCCTCGAACGCGCCGGCGCAGCCGACCCAGAACAGGTACTCGAAGTCGTCCACCTCGCCGACCCGGGGCACCTCGAAGTCCAGACCCTTGGTCCAGTCCTCGCGGGTGTTCTGCGGGGCGCCCCACGGGTTGCCCTTGTTCTCCAGGTTCCGCAGCATCACCCCGGCCTCGGAGGGGAAGCTCGACTCGATCAGGACCTGGTAGCGGCGCATGTCGACGATGTGGTCGACGTGTTCGATGTCCACCGGGCACTGCTCGACGCAGGCACCGCAGGTGGTGCAGGACCAGAGCACGTCCGGGTCGATGACACCGCCCTCCTCGGCGGTGCCGATCAACGGCTTGTCGGCCTCGGCGAGGGCCAGCACGTCCAGGTGGGCGAGCTGCGCCTGGGTGGCCTTCTCCTCGCCGGTCAGGTCCTTGCCGCCGCCGGCCAGCAGGTAGGGCGCCTTCGCGTACGCGTGGTCGCGCAGGCTCAGCACCAGCAGCTTCGGCGACAGTGGCTTGCCGGTGTTCCAGGCCGGGCACTGCGACTGGCAGCGACCGCACTCGGTGCAGGTGCTGAAGTCCAGGAGGCCCTTCCAGCTGAACTGCTCGACGTGGGCGACGCCGAACTGGTCCTTCTCCGGGTCCGCCTCCTCGAAGTCGAGCGGCTTGCCCTGGCTCGTCATCGGGCGCAGCGCGCCGAGACCGGAGCCGGCCGGCTTGGCGGGCTCCCGCTTGAAGAAGATGTTGGGGAACGCCAGGAAGCGGTGCCAGGCGACGCCCATCGTGACGTTCAGGGAGATGACGATCAGCCACGTCATCGAAATAATGATCTTGATAGCCGCGGCGACGCTGACGCCGTCCGCCCAGTCGGGCAGCACCGCGCCGACCGCGTGGCTGACCGGAGTGGCCCAGAACGGGAACTCGAAGTGGTCGGTGGCGACCTTGAAGCCCCGGATCACGAAGCCGAAGATCAGGACCAGCAGCACGATCCACTCGACGAAGTAGCCCTGCCACATGGTCGAGCCGGTGAACCGGGACCGCCCTCCCGGGCGGGTCGGCCGGTTGCGCAGCCGGATCGCCATCAGCACCAGGATGCCGACCAGACCCAGCACCCCGATGATCTCGGTGACCAGACCGAAGATCGTCCAGTGCCCGATGATCGGCAGACCGCCGTCGGTGGTGACCACCTCGAAGTACGCCTCGAGCACCAGCAGCGACAGCACGACGAAGCCGACCATCACGAACCAGTGCGCGGCACCCACCACGCCCCACTTGAGCATCCGGGTGTGGCCGGCCGTCTCCACCAGCATCGTCCTGGCGCGGGCGACCTTGTCGGAGAACCGCTCCGGCGCGGGTTGCCCGAGCCGGATGACTGCCACCATCTTCAGGACCGCACGCACCGCAAGCCACACCGCCACGGCGGTGATGGCGGCTGCGAGGATCGTGGTGACGATCTGGACGCTGCCCATCGAGTTGGCCTCCCCGGTCTGCTGCCTGATGACCTCGCTCTGCTCGGCCATGCAGTGCAGCCTACGCGAAGGTTACCCAGCGGTAACGTGAGTCATCTCGCAGTAGGCCGCGCTGCCTGCGCACACCATAGGGGGCCCCACCCGATCCTGCTGGGCAGGGGCTCGACGGGGTGACGTGGGACCGCCGACGCGACGGTCGGCGGATCAGCGCCAGCGAGAGAGCAACGCCAGCGACGCGACCATCGCACCGAAGCCGACGGCGAGGTTCCAGTAACCCCACGCCATGACCGGGTACTCCTGCTCGGACAGGTAGTAGAGCACCAGCCAGCCGATGCCGACGACGATCAAGGCGACCGCGGTGATCGGCAACCACACCGGGCTAGGCTTGCGCGACGACGACGTCGTCGTCGGACGCACGTCCGTCGGCGGGGTGTACACCTTCTTCTTACGGACCTGAGACTTGGGCACGGCGCTCTCCAGAGGGGTGACGACCTCGTCCGGCCTGACAACCGGGCGCGGGGGCGACGGTCCATGGCCAATAATGTTCGAGAGCTAGCGTAGTCCCGATTGGCCGCCCGGACCACGAATGGGGTCAGGCCGGTGCACGGAGTGACCGAAAGAGGCGGGACTGTTCGCACCGGCCCAGCCGGCACGGACCGATCCCCGACACGCGGAAGGAACGCTCGGTGGAGTACACATCCGGCGCAACCTCCTGGCAGAAGGTCCTCCGACGGGCCGCCGCCGGGCTGCTGCCCCGGCGACCGCGCCAACGCCGTCCGGGCTGGTCGATCGGGGTGCCCCTGATCGCCGCGGCGGCCGGGTTGCTCTTCACCACCACCGCGACCACCGCAGGCGGCACCTCTCTCCGGGAGGACCGACGCCCCCAGCTCAACCAGCTCATCGAGGACCGCCGCGAACAGGTCGCCGCCAGCGAGCGCCGCGCCGCCGAGCTGCGCGGCGAGGTCGAGCAACGGACCAACACGCTGGCCGGCTCGGACGCCCCGATCAAGGCTCAGCAGAATCGCGCCCAGGGCAGCCTCCAGAACGCCGGGTTCACCGCCCTGGCCGGGCCCGGGGTCACCGTCGAGCTGAACGACGCGCCCCAGCTCGACCAGACGCAGTCGGACGCCAGCAACGACGACCTGGTGGTGCATCAGGGAGACGTGCAGGCGGTGGTCAACGCGCTCTGGGCCGGCGGGGCCGAGGCCATGTCAATCATGAATGTCCGCGTGCTCACCACCAGCGCGGTACGCTGCGTCGGTAACACCCTGCTCCTTCACGGCCGGGTGTACTCCCCACCGTTCAAGATCGTAGCGATCGGCGATCCCGCTGCCCTCCAGCAGGCCCTCGCCAGCTCCCAGGGAGTCCGGTTGTTCAAGGACGCGGTCGACGACTACCAGCTTGGCTACAAGGAGACTGCCTCCACGGTGCGAGTTCCCGCATTCGAGGATTCCACAGCCCTGCGCTCGGCTACGGTGCCCAAGTGAGCGGGCCGGACGAACGACGCGACGGGCGACACCGGGACCACACCGACGAGCCGACCGCCTTTCTGCCCAAGGTCGACCGACCCGAGTCGGCGCCGGGCCGACCGACCCCGGCCAGCAACTGGCCGGAGCCGGTGCTGCAGCCGCCGCGAGCCGAACAGCCGCCACGAGCTGAGCAGCCGCCGCGAGCCGAACAGCCGCCGCGACCTGAGCAGCCGCCACGAACCCAGCAGCCGCCACCGAGCGCCACTCGACCCGCGCCGACCGGGCCCCCGGGCCGCCCGGGTGCCGAAGCGCCGCCGCCCTGGCCGGGCAGCGCAACTGCCGGGCCGGGCTCGCGCGGCGGGGCCGGGGTTCCCCCCGCGACCACCCCCGGCCGGCCGTCCGTCGGCAACCAGGGCCCGGTTCGGCCCGCTGCCCCCGGCAACGCCCCGACCCGACCCCCCGCGCCCAGCGCCGCACCGACCCGCCCGCCGGGTGCCGGCAACCCACCAGGTGCCGCACCGACCCCTCCGGCCACCCCCGGCGGGGTGCCGATGCCAACCCGTCCGGCGGCCCCTGGCACGCCGAGCCGGCCGGTCTCCTCCGGCCCCTCGACGCCGCCGCTGGCCGACTCACCGACCGCGTACATCCCGCAGGTCACCGCTCGGCCAGCCCGACCCACCGACTCCCCGGTCTCCCCACCCGCCCCCGACCGCGTCGCAGCGGCCGGGCCGGAAGGCTTCCCGCCGACCGGGCCCAGCCGGGTCCCGCCGACCGGGCCGGGCCGGGTGCCGCCGAGCGCTGGCGTGGATCGCGGCGCGGACCCGGCCGTCACCGCGATGATTCCGGCCGTGCCCGCCGCTCCTGCCACCAGACCGCCGACCATGGACTCGACAGCGTTGATGGGTGCCGTCCCCCGCATCGCGGTCCCGGATGAGCCGACCGCTGCCAGCCCTGCCGACCCTCCCCAGCCCCGACGCGGCGAGCGGGTGGTGCAACTCCGGCCGCACCAGACCGGCGAGGGCTACAAGAGCGTCTACTCCGAGCTGACCCGCCCGTCGTTCGGCTCGCGACTGCGCACCGGCATCCGGGTCACCGGCGAAGTCCTGATCACCTTCGGCCTGGTCGTCCTGCTCTTCGCCGGATACGAGGTCTGGGGCAAGTCGGCGATCGTCGACGCCCACCAGAACGAGCTCAACAACGAGTTGACCCAGGCGTGGGGTCCGACCGACGACCCGACGGTGGCCCCGTCGGTCGGCCCGAGCGTCAAACCGTCCCCACCGGTACGCGGAAAGCCGCTCGCGGGCCTCTACATCCCCAAGCTCGACAAGAACTGGGTGGTCGTAGAGGGCGTCACGCAGGAGGACATCCGCTTCGCCCCCGGCCACTACCCGACCAGCGCGCTCCCCGGCCAGGTCGGCAACTTCTCCGTCGCCGGCCACCGCAACCGGGCCACCTTCTGGCGGCTGGACGAGCTGAATGAGGGCGACCCGATAGTGGTCGAGAGCAAGACCGACTGGTACGTCTACCGGGTGTCGCAGTCCCGGATCGTCCGGCCGACCCAGGTCGAGGTGGTGGCGCCGGTGCCCGGCCAACCGGACAAGAAGGCAACCAAGCGGATGCTCACCCTCACCACGTGCAACCCGAAGTTCGACAACTACCAGCGCCTGATCATCCACGCCGAACTGGACCGCACCCAACCCAAGTCCGCGGGCCGCCCGGCGGAGCTGGAAGGCTGACCCGATGTACGCCTTCATCTGGCGCAAGTTGCCGTTCGGCGTGGTCGGGAAGCTGACCGGCTCGGTGCTCCTGGTGGCCGCCACGGTGGCCCTGCTGTGGTACGTCGCCTTCCCGTGGGCCGAGCCCCTGCTGCCCTTCGACGACGTGCAGGTCGAGTCCGGCGTACCTGCCGAGACGGGTGGCGGCGGCGACCCGGTGACCGGGGAGACCCCGGCCGGTGACGAGCACGAACTGCCGTACGACACCGACCAGAACAACCCAGCGCCCCCCTCCCCGAGCAGGTGACCATGCGCGTCCTGGTGATCGACAACTACGACTCCTTCGTGTTCAACCTGGTGCAGTACCTGGGCCAGCTCGGCGTGGACTGCGAGGTCCGCCGCAACGACGAGATCGACGTCGCCGAGGTCGGCACGGTTGGCGCCGACGGCATCCTGCTGTCGCCAGGGCCGGGCAGCCCGGACCGGGCCGGCATCTGCCTGGACGTCATCCGGAAGTACGCGGGCAAGCTGCCGATCTTCGGCGTCTGCCTCGGCCATCAGGCGATCGGCGAAGCGTTCGGGGCGACAGTGACGCGCGCCCCCGAACTGCTGCACGGAAAGACCTCCGAGGTACGCCACAACTCGGTCGGCGTACTCGCCGGTCTGCCCGACCCGTTCACCGCCACCCGGTACCACTCACTCGCCGTGCTGCCCGAGACGCTCCCCGACGAGCTGGAAGTCACCGGCTGGACCGGCTCCGGCGTGGTCATGGCGATGCGGCATCGGACGCTGCCCATCGAGGGCGTCCAGTTCCACCCGGAGTCGGTGCTCACCGAGGGCGGCCACCTGATGCTGGCGAACTGGCTGGCCAGTTGCGGTCACCCCGAGGCGCTGGAGCGGGCACCCGCGCTGGCCGCCGAGGTGGACGCCCGTCGTCTGGCAGCCTTCGCCACCGCCTGAGGGCCGGACGTCAGGGCCCGGTCACCGGACCTCGCGCCTGCCGGGTCAGCCTCGCAGCGCGTCCTGGACCGCGGAATTAGCTGGCGAACGCACCGCCGGCGGTCGGCCGCGCACCGCGTCCCACGCCGCCTTGCCACTGGCGAAGTAGTCCCGGACCGACTTCTCGGCCAGCAGGGCAGCGCCGCAACCGTCACAGCGGGCGGTCACCCCGTCGACGTCGACGCCGAGCTGCCGGCACAGCGTCACCGCCCGGGACAGGTGGTACGACTGGGTGACGATCAGGGCCCGCTCGACGCCGTACACCTCGCGCGCTCTCGCGCAGCTGTCGTAGGTGTCCAGGCCGAACGGGTCGGCCACCACCCGACGCCTGTCGACGCCGCGCTCGGCGAGGTACGTCGTCATCACCGCCGGCTCGTCGCCGGACGCCCCGCCGCCGTCGCCCGACACGAGGACGACTGTGGCCCGCCCGCTGGTCACCAGCTCGGCGGCGGTGTCCAGGCGGCCGGCGAGGCGGTCACCCGGTCGCTGCCGATCGGCCGCCACCTCGGTGCCGAGCACGATCACCACATCGGCAGCCGGCGCGTCGGCGGCGGCGTACACGTGCCCGCGTGCGGCGAACGTCGTCCACAGCCACGGGGAACTGGCGAGCACCAGTACGACGAGACCTGCGACGGCCAGCCGGCGGAGGCGGCGAGGCCACCGCCGTACCGCCCCGACCGGGGACGCCGCCGCCTCGGTCATGCAGATGCCCTAGTCCTGGGGCCGGCCCGGCGGAGGTGGAATCGGCAGACCGATGCCGCCCCCGCCGCCGGGAGTGGTCGGTGTGCCCGTCGGTGTGGTCGTCGGCGTGGTCGTCGGCGTCGGGTCGGTCTCCGGCTCGGGCTGACTCACCTTGATGGTCACCCTCGTGCCGGTGGGCTTCTTCTCGTTGCCGTTCGGGCTCTGGTCGGTGACCTTCCCCGCCTGGTCGGCAGGCACCTCCGGCCCTTTTTGCACGACGACAGTGAAGCCGTCGTTGCGGAGGACGCGGGTGGCCTCCTCCTGGCTCAACCCGACGACGTCCGGCACCTCACGAACCTTGCCGTTCGAGACCGTGAGCGTGATCTTCGTGCTCTCGGGGACGCTCTCGCCCTCGGGCGGATCGACTTTGAGAACCTCGTCCTGGCTCGCCTCGTCGTCCACCGTCTTGATGTCGTACTTGAGCTTCGCCTCGGTGAGCCGGGCGATGGCGCTCTCCCGCTTGCTGCCCTTGAGCCCGGCGGGAACGCGCACCTCGGGCTTACCGCCACAGATCTGAATGGTGACAGTGCCGTTCTGCCTCACCTGGGTGGTCGGCAGCGGGTTCTGCTGAACGACAGTGCCCTCGGTGCAGTCACTTGCCAGCACCGGGTCACCCACCTGTGGTGACAGACCGGCCTTCTGGATCTCGGCGATCGCCACGTCCCGGGCCTTGCCGGTGAGGGTGGGCACCGACTTCAGCTCGTTGCCCTTCTGCTGGTCCCAGAGCAGGGCGGCGACCAGGGCGATCACGGCCAGCACGCCGACCGCGCTGAACAACGCGATCAGGAACGAGGACGCCTTGCGCTGACGGGGATCGCCCACCCGGGCCGGGATCTGCCCGGTCTGCGGCCCACGGCCGGCAGCCGGATAGCCGCCCCCACCGCCGGCCGGGGCCATCGCCACCGTCTCCGCTTCGCGCAGCACCGGGGTGGCCAGCACGGGCCGGCCGGCGGCGGCGCGGAGCAGGTCGGCCCGCATCTCGCCAGCGCTCTGGTAACGGTTGAGCGGGTTCTTCGACAGCGCCTTGAGCACGATCGCGTCGACCGCCGGGGTGACGTCCGGGTTGATGTCGCTCGGCGTCGGCGGCGTCTCCCGGACGTGCTGGTAGGCGACGCTGACCGGGCTGTCCCCGACGAACGGCGGGTGCCCGCAGACCAACTCGAAGAGCACACAGCCGGCCGCGTACACGTCGGAGCGGGCGTCGACGGCCTCGCCGCGCGCCTGCTCCGGGGAGAGGTACTGCGCCGTACCGATGACCGCGCTGGTCTGGGTCATGGTGGTCGCACCGCTGGCCAACGCCCGGGCGATGCCGAAGTCCATCACCTTGACCTGGCCGGTCTGGGTGAGCATCACGTTGCCGGGCTTGATGTCCCGGTGGATGATCCCGTGCCGGTGGCTGAACTCCAGGGCGGCGCACATGTCGGCGCAGATCTCCAGCGCACGGCGTGGTTGCAGTCGCCCCTCGGCGCCGAGGACCTCCTTCAAGGTCCGCCCGTTGACGAACTCCATGACGATGAACGGCAGCGTCTCACCGGTCGGCGCGGTCTCCTCGCCGGTGTCGTAGACCGCCACGATGGCCGGGTGGTTGAGCGAGGCGGCGTTCTGCGCCTCCCGACGGAACCGCATCTGGAACGTCGCGTCCCGGGCGAGGTCGGTGCGGAGCATCTTGATCGCGACGTCCCGACCGAGCCGGAGATCGCGACCACGGTGCACCTCGGCCATGCCGCCATAGCCGAGCAGCTCGCCGACCTGGTACCTGCCACCGAGCAGGCGGGCCTGCGCTGTCATCGCGTCTGTCGTCCTTCGCTCGTCGTCGTCCCGCCGTCGCCCGGCTGGAGTCGTACCTCTCGACGGTACGACGTCCGGGTCGGATCGTCGCGCCCGTCGAGTCGTAGCGCGCCGGACGTCACGGTGCGCGGCGCAAGCCCGGCGGATGCGCCGTCCTGCGACTGCTTCCGCAGGTTGTAGGAAATCACGCCAGAGCAGAGCAGGACCAACACGGCCAGCAGGATGGCGAGAAGCACCATCCCAGGCCGGGACCGCTGGGGCTGGGGCGACGGCGTCGCCGGGCCGGCCTGCCGGACGTACGCCGGCGGGTGTTCCTGCCGGGGCGGCCCGGACGGAACGGCTGCCGCACCGCGTGGGTAGCCGTTCGGGGGCCCCTGCGGGCGGACGGGCTGGACGGCCGGCGCGACGGCGGTGGGGCGTGGCTGTTGGGCGGGTGCGACAGCGGTCGGCCTCGCTCCGGCCACCGGCGGGCGGGCGGCCGGCGGACGCATCTGGTGCGCCTGCGGCACCTGGGCCCGGCCCGGCGCGGCCGGCGAGGCGGGCGCCGCGGACACCGGCCCGGAGTTCGCGCCGGCCCGAGCCTGCTGGGAGAGCGCGGCCTTGAGCTGACGGGCGACCCCGGCGAGTGCGGCGGCGCTCGGCCAGCGGGCGGCCGGATCCTTCGCCAACGCCCGTTCGACCAGAGCGCGCACCTGCGGAGGGATGTCGGCCGGCAGTGGCCGGGGTGTCTCCCGGACGTGCCGCATCGCGATGTCGAGGGGGTTGTCGCCCTCGAACGGCCGCCGACCGGCCAGGCACTGGTAGGCGACAACGCCCAGGGCGTAGACGTCGGATGCCGGGGTGGCCACGCCACCGGTGGCCTGCTCCGGTGAGATGTACGAGGCGGTGCCGAGCACCGAACCGGCGGCGGTGAGCTGGCCGACCATGTCGGAGCGGGCGATGCCGAAGTCGGTCAGCACCAGTGTGCCGTTCGGCCGGACCAGCAGGTTGCCCGGCTTCACGTCGCGGTGCACGATGCCCTTTTCGTGGGCGGCGTGCAGCGCGTCGGCGGCCTGCGCGACGAGGGCCATCGTCCGCGCCGGGGTGAGCCGGCCGACCCGGCTCAACGTGGACGACAGGGCGTCACCCTCGACGTACTCCATGACCAGGAAGGCGATCTGCTGGTCGTTGCCGAAGTCGTAGACGTCCACCACGCCGGGATGGTTGATGGTGGCCATGGTGCGGGCTTCGCCGCGGAACCGCTCGCCAAAGTCCGGGTCGTCGAGCAGGGCGGGGAGCAGGCTCTTCACCGCGACCGTCCGGCCGAGCACCTGGTCGGTGCCGCGCCAGACGTCGCCCATGCCGCCGCTGGCGATCCGCTCGTCGAGACGGTACCGGTTGCCGAGCTGCACGCCGGGGCTGAGCATGTCAGCGACCCCCTGGGTCGGCGATGGCGGCCTTCATGATCTGGCCGGCGATCCGCGCCGCCTCGGCGCTGCCACCGGGGCCGGCCTGCTCCAGCATGACGCAGACAGCGGAGACCGGGTTGCCGTTCTTGTCCAGGGCGAAGCCGATGAACCAGCCGTGGTCGGGCCGGTCCGGGGCGGACTGGGCGGTTCCGGTCTTGCCGCCGACCGTGTAGCCGCTGATCGCGGCCTTCTTGCCGGTGCCGTTCTGGACCACGCTGACCATCATCTCGCGCAGGTCGGCGGCGACCTGCGGCTCGACGGGCTGGCGCAGCTCCCGCGCCTTCGCGCTGTAGTAGCTGGTGGTCCGGTCCGGCGCGAGCAGTTGCCGCACCAGGTAGGGCCGCATCTGGCTGCCGTTGTTCGCGATCGCGCCAGCGATCATGGCCCCTTCGAGCGGGGTCATCCGGACGTTGTTCTGGCCGATCGAGGACTGGGCCAGTGCGGCCGGGTCCGTGCTGCCGTCCGGGTTCTGGATGTCGCCGGTCCGACTGGCCGCAGTGGGCAGGCCGCCCTCACCGAGATGACCGACGGTGAGGTCCTCCTGCTCGAAGCCGAACTGCCGGGCCTTCTCCTTGAGGGTGTCGGCTCCGAGTCGCACGCCGAGCTGCGCGAAGCCGGTGTTGCACGACTCGGTGACCGCCTCCAGCAGGGTGACCTTCGGCTCCGGGCAGATCGAGGCGGCGGCGTTACGGATCGGGGTGCCCGAGGTGGGCGGGGTCCAGCTGGAACCGGCCGGGATCTGGGTGGACTTGGTGATGCCGTTCTCCAGTGCCGCTGCGGCGACCACAATCTTGAAGGTGGAGCCCGGCGGCAGTGTCTCGTCGAGCGCGCGGTTCTTCAGCGGTTCGGCCGGGTCCTGCTCCAGCTTCTTGTACGCCACCGTCGCCTCGTTGGTGTCGTGGCTGGCCAGCGGGTTCGGGTCGAAGCTCGGCATGGAGACCAGCGCCTGGACGGCACCGGTACGCGGGTCGATGGCGATCGCCGCGCCCCGCTTCGCACCCACCTCGTTGTTGCGCAGCTGGTCGTACGCCACGTCCTGGGCCCGCTTGGAGAGCGAGAGCAGCACGTTGCCGCCGCCGGTGTCGTCGCCGGTGAACATGTCCTTCAACCGGTCGCCGATCAGCTGGTCGCTGGTGCCGGCCAGGAAGTCGTTCTCCACCCGCTCGATGCCCTGGTCGGCCAGGTTGACCGGCTTGTAACCGAGCACGTGGGCGTACTTGGCGCCGCTGGGATACATGCGCCGGAACTTCAGGTTGCCGGTGGTCTCCTTGCTGGTGGCCAGGGCCGTGCCGCCAGCCTCGATGTTGCCGCGCTTGCGGTCGTACTCGGCGACCTGGACCCGACCGTTGTAGTCGCTGGTCCGGTATTCGTCGGCCTTGTAGGCCTGGATCCAGTTGAGGTTGGCGAAGAGCAGACCGAACAGGACCATGACGACGACGCCAACACGGCGCAGGGGTGCGTTCACGGCTTGATCACCTCCGTGGGAGCACCGTGCAGCTGCTCGGGCGGGCCGCCGCTGGGACGAGCCGCCTTGCCGCCGCCTCCTGCGGTCACCGGTCGGCGGGCGCCGTCGGAGACCCGCAGCAGCACCGCGATGAGCAGCCAGTTGGCCATCAACGACGACCCGCCGGCGGACAGGAACGGGGTCGTCTGACCGGTCAGCGGGATGAGCTTGCTGATCCCGCCGACGATCACGAAGACCTGGAGGCCGAGGGTGAACGCGAGACCGCCGGCCAGCAGCTTGCCGAACGAGTCCCGTACCGCCAGCGCGGCGCGCAGCCCGCGCTCCACGATGAGCAGGTAGACGACCAGCAGCGCGGAGAGGCCGAAGAGGCCGATCTCCTCACCGATGCCGGCGAAGATGAAGTCGTTCTGCACCTCGGGCAGGATCTCCGGCTGACCGCCGCCCGGCCCGGCACCGAAGAGCCCGCCCGTGCCCAGGGCCAGCAGGCCCTGCACGAGTTGGTAGCCCTTGTTGGTCGGGTCGGCGAACGGGTCGAGCCAGATCTCCGCCCGCACGTAGAAGTTGGCGAACGGCCCGCCGACCGTCGAACCGAGGACGTAGGCGAGATACGCGCCGCCGAAGAAGAGGACAAGGCCGATCAGCAGCCAGCTGACCCGTTCGGTGGCGATGTAGAGCGTCACCACGAACATGCCGAAGTAGAGCAGCGAGGTGCCCAGGTCCTTCTCGAAGACCAGCACCAGGACGCTGATCAGCCAGACGCCGACCACCGGCCCGAGGTCGCGGCCACGCGGAAAGTCGATGCCGAGGAAGCGCCGACTGGCCAGCGAGAGCACCTCACGCTTGCGCACCAGGTAGTAGGCGAAGAAGACCAGCAGCGCCAGCTTGGCGAACTCACCCGGCTGGATGGAGAAGCTGCCGACCCGGATCCACAGCTTCGCGCCGTTGATCTCGGAGATGCTCGACGGCAGCACCGCCGGGATCATCACCAGCACGATGCCGGCCAACCCCAGGGTGTACGCGTACCGCGAGATCGACCGGTGGTCGCGCATGATCGCCAGCAGAGCGGCGGCGAGGATCACCGCACCGAGCGTCCAGGCGAGCTGACGCCCGCCCTGCCCCGCGAAGACGGCCAGGCTCTCCCGCTCGGCCACCGGGGCGTCGCCCAGGTCGATCCGGCGCAGGAAGCCCACCCCGAGCCCGTTGAGCAGGGCCACCGCCGGCAGCAGCGCCGGGTCGGCGAACGGGGCCAGGAACCGGATGACCAGGTGCAGGCCGAGGAAGACCGCGCCGAGCGCGGCGGCCGGCATCCAGAAGTCCGAGGTGACCGTGTCCAGCAGGTTCGCCTCGACGGTCGCCCCGTACGCGGCCACCAGCACCATCGCCAGCAACAGCAGGTACAGCTCGGCGTTGCGGCGCGACCGCGCCAGGCGTACGCCGGATTGCTCGCCCGCAGTGGCGGGCGAGGGTGCCGGTGTGGCCGCTACGGTCACGGGTGGAGTCCTCAGGATCTCAGCCGACGCTCACTCAGGAGACCGGCAGCCGGCCGTGTCGAGCGCCGGCGGGGCCGAGTCGGAGGGCGTGACGTCGGGTGTGGTGGTCGCGCCGGCAGCACCGAGAGCGGTGGTGGCACCTGCGGTCGGGCTTGCGCTGACAACCCCGTTGGGGGTCGGCGACGCGTTGGCGCTCGGGCTGCCGTTCGGGGTGGGCGTCGAACCGAGTGGCGTCGGCGTCGGCGTGGTGACCCCGACGGCGGTCGGGTCGAGCGGGCAGAGCGGCTTGAGGTTGGGGTTGCTCGGCGTGTCGCTGGTCAGCTCGGCGAGCTGACGCTCGGCGTCCGGCTCACTCTTCGCCCGGATGCCGACCTTGACGGTGTCCTGTGCGGCGACGGTGAGGTCGTCCAGGCGGGTGCCGCTGCGTTGGTGCACGCTGGACAGGTCCATCCCGGCGATCTGACCCTGGACACCGCGGAAGACGGCAACCTGGCCCTCTTCGGTGGCTCCCACGTAGTACTGCCGCTGGGTGTACGTCCAACCGCCGAACGACGCACCGCCGACGATCACCAGCAGGGCCAGCGCCATGGCGGCGGTCCGGACCGGGCGTCGCTTCGGCCGGTCGGCGTCATCGTCGGAGGCCGCCGGCTCCTCGGGCGCGGCCGGACGCGGCGCGGAGAGCGCCGACGCTCGGGCGGCCGGAGTCGAGTTGTCGGCGGAGGTCGCCATGCCACGGTCCCGGGCGGCGGCGCCGCCCACGATCGGGGTCGCCTCGACGATGTCCTGGTCGGTGGCGTCGGCGATGATCACCGTGATGTTGTCCGGCCCACCGCCGCGCAGCGCGAGCTGCACCAGCCGCTCGACGCACTGCTGCGGGTCGGTGTACTCCCGCAGGGTCTCGCCGATGGTTTCGGCGCTGACCACACCCGAGAGGCCGTCGCTGCAGATCAGGTACCGGTCGCCGGGCATGACCTGGCGGACCGAGTATTCCGGGTCGATGTCCCGACCGTCGAGGGCGCGGGTGAGCAGCGACCGCTGCGGGTGACTGCTCGCCTCCTCGGCGCTGATGCGGCCTTCGTCGACCAGCATCTGGACGTAGGTGTCGTCCTTGGTGATCTGCGCGAACTCGCCATTGCGCAGCAGGTAGGCCCGCGAGTCGCCAATGTGGACCATCCCCAGCTTGCTGCCGGTGAAGAGGGTCGCCGTCAGCGTGGTGCCCATCCCCTCCAACTGCGGGTTGGCGTCCACTGTGTCGCGGAGTTGTTGGTTGGCGGTGCCCACTGCCGAACGCAACGCGTCGACGAGAGCGTCCCCTGGGACGTCCTCGTCGAGCGGCGCCATGGCACCGATGACGATGTTGCTGGCGACGTCACCGGCGGCCATACCGCCCATGCCGTCGGCAACGGCGAGTAACCGCGGCCCGGCGTAGACGGAGTCTTGATTGCCGTCTCGGATCAGACCGCGGTCGCTGTGGGCCGCATAGCGCAGGGTCAGAGTCATGGCCGTAATTCGAGGGAAGTGCGGCCGATCCGGATCGGCACGCCGAGGGGGACGGGGGTTGGTCCGGAGACCTTAGCGCGATCGAGGTACGTGCCGTTAGTCGAGCCGAGGTCCTCGACGTACCACTGCCCCTCACGCGGCATGAGCCGGGCGTGTCGCGCGGAGGCGTAGTCGTCGGTGATGACCAGGGTGGAGTCCTCAGCCCGACCGATGGTGATCTGCGCTTCCCCGAGAGTGATTTTGGTGCCGGCCAGCTGACCGGCCGTCACCACCAGTTGGTGCGCCGCTCTGCCCCGTTTCACCTTCGCTGGCTTGGCCCCCTGCCCCGTCGAGGCGCCCACCGCGCGTGGCGCGGCCACCAGACGACCGGACCGGGCGCCCGCGAAGAGGTCCCTGCGGATCACCCCGACCACCGTGAACACGAAGATCCACAGCAGGATCAGGAACCCGAACCGGGCAACGGTGATGACCAGTTCCGGCAAGGCGGGTCAGCCGTCCACGCGGAAGGTCAGCGTCGTCGTCCCGAGCTGGACCATGTCACCGGGGTTGAGCGCGACGGCGGAGACCCGCTGCCCGTTCACCATGGTGCCGTTGGTCGAACCCAGGTCGGTCAGCACGACCTGGCCACCGTCGAAATCCAGCCGGGCGTGTCGCCGGGAGATGCCGACGTCGGGCAGACGCAGGTTGGCCTGGTCGCCGCGACCGATCACCGTCGACCCCATCTGAAGGGGGTAGGTGCGACCGTCGCCGGAGACCAGCCGCACGTTGCGACCGCCACCGTGCCCGGGCGGCGGGCCGTAGCCACCGCCCTGGTCGTACGCGGGGTAGGCGGGCGGGCCGGCGTCGTAGCCGGGCGCCGACACCGGGGCGACCTCGCCGCCGGTGTAGACCTCGGCCGTGACACGGAACATGCCCGTGTCCAGGCCCTCGCCTCGCTCGATCTCGACGATCACGTCGCCGTAGACCGTCCACGCCTGCTCGCCGATGAACTCCGCCTGCGACTGGGCCAACTCCTGGGCCAGCGCGGCGGCGTACGGCGCCAGCCGACTGTGGTCGAACGGCGAGAGATCGATCACGTAGCGGTTGGGCACCAACGTGCGCCCACCGGCCAGGATCGCCTTGTGCGCCTCGGCCTCCCGCTGCATGGCGTTGAGGATCTCCACGGGGTGGACCACCCCTTTGAAGACCTTGGCGAAGGCCCCTTCTACCAGGCCTTCCAGACGCTTCTCGAAGCGTTGCAGCACGCTCACCGGCTCCTCCTCGGGTCCCGAGGACATGATGGTATCCGGCCGGCGCGCGCGCAGCTCACACGCCGCTCGGCCGGCTGCTCTCGACCCGTTCGGAAGGGCCGGGATTGTCGTGCTAATCTTTCGTCCGCCACGAACGGTAATCGCTCGTGGCGAGCGTCAGGGACAGCGTAGTATTCCCGAGGCCCGTTGGAGACAGCGGGGCCGGGCAGCTAGAGTGTTCCGGGTTGTGCCACGGGGATGTGGCGGAATGGCAGACGCGCACGGTTCAGGTCCGTGTGCCCGAAAGGGCGTGGGGGTTCAACTCCCCCCATCCCCACCACCGACGAGGGCTCCGCTTTATGCGGGGCCCTTCCGTCATATCGGGGCGTGCTGGACGTCACGCTATGCTCCGATGGATTCTGCCTCCGATGGACCAGGAGTGGCGTGTGAGTGTCGCGTTGGTGACAGGGTCGGGTGGTCTGATCGGCTCCGAAGCGGTCCGGCATTTCGCCGGCCTCGGTCTGGACGTCGTCGGCATCGACAACGACATGCGCCGGTACTTCTTCGGCGAGGACGGCTCCACCTCGTGGAGCCTGGAACGGCTCGGCCGTGACCTGGGTAACGCGTACACCCACTTCGCGGTGGACATCCGGGACCGGGACGGCCTGGAGCAGGTGTTCAAGAAGTACGGCTCGGACATCGCAGTGGTGATCCACAGCGCTGCCCAGCCGAGCCATGACTGGGCAGCCAAGGAGCCGTACACGGACTTCGACGTGAACGCCGGCGGCACGCTCAACATCCTGGAGAACACCCGCCGGCACGCGATCGACGCGCCGTTCATCCACTGCTCGACGAACAAGGTGTACGGCGACCGGCCCAACAGCCTGCCGCTCATCGAGTTGGAGACCCGGTACGAGCTGCCCGAGGACCACCGCTGGTACCAGGGCATCACCGAAGAGATGTCGATCGACCACTCGCTGCACTCGGTCTTCGGCGCCTCCAAGGTCGCCGCGGACGTGATGGTCCAGGAGTACGGGCGCTACTTCGACATGAAGACCGCCTGCTTCCGGGGCGGCACGCTGACCGGCCCGGCGCACTCCGCCGCCGAGCTGCACGGGTTCCTGGCCTATCTGATGCGCTGCGTCATGGAGGGCCGGACGTACAACCTCTTCGGCTACAAGGGCAAGATGGTCCGGGACGCGATCCACTCGCACGACGTGCTGACCGCGTTCGAGGCGTTCTTCCGGGCCCCGCGATCCGCGGAGGTCTACAACCTCGGTGGCGGCCGGCACTCCAACACCTCGCACATCGAGGCGTTCCGGATCGCGGAGGAGATCACCGGCCGTGAGGCGCAGATCAACTACGTCGAGCAGAACCGCACCGGTGACCACCAGTGGTACGTGAGCAGCATGGCCCGGTTCGAGGCGCAGTATCCGGACTGGAAGATCACCTACGACGTGCCGATGATCCTGCGGGAGATCTACGAGGCCAACGTGGACAAGTGGGTGGCCCAGCCGTGAGCGCCCGGACGAAGCGCAACGTGCTCGGCGTCCTGGTCGACGCCACCGACTACGCCACGGCGACCGACGCGGTGGTGACCGCGGCACACGAACGGCGTCCCCTCGCGCTGACCGCGTTGGCAGTGCACGGTGTGATGACCGGGGTGCTCGACCCGGCACACAACGCGCGGCTCAACTCCTTCGACGTGGTGACGCCGGACGGGCAGCCCGTGCGGTGGGCGCTCAACCTGCTGCACCACGCGGGGCTCAGCGACCGGGTGTACGGGCCGACCCTGACCCTGCACGTGCTGTCGCGCTTCGCCGACGAGGGGCTACCGGTCTACCTGTACGGCTCGACCGAGGAGACCCTCGCCCGGTTGATCCCGGCCCTGGAGCAGATGTTCCCGGCGCTGAAGATCGCCGGGGTGGAGCCGTCCAAGTTCCGAGCCGTTCAACCCGGTGAGGACGCCGAGATCGCCGACCGGATCCGGTCCAGTGGCGCCCGGTTGGTGCTGGTCGGGCTCGGCTGCCCGCGCCAGGAGGTCTTCACGTACGCCATGCGGCCGCTGCTCGACATGCCGCTGATGGCGGTCGGCGCGGCCTTCGACTACCACGCCGGGCTGCTGCGCCAGCCCCCGCCGTGGATGCAGCGCGTCGGCCTTGAGTGGTTCTGGCGCCTCGGTCTGGAGCCGAAGCGGCTCTGGCGCCGCTACGTCATCCTCAACCCGGCCTACCTGAGCCGGCTCGCCGCGCAGAAGACCGGCCTGTGGAAGGCCCGCCCGCCGGCCCCGGCCACCGAGCGGCCGGCCACCTTCTCGGTCTGAGCTTGATCCGTACGACGCGAGGCCCCACCCGGCGTGCCGGATGGGGCCTCGATCGTCAGGGCCTCGGTCGTCGGAACCCGATCAGACGGTCAGGGTCCAGGTGTTGATGTAGCCGGTGTCGGCCGAGTAGGTGTCGCGCACCTGGAGTCGCCAGATTCCGTCGGCGGCCTCACCGGACACGTTGACCGTGTACGTGGCGTTCACGTTGTCGGCGCTGTCCGAGGTGCTGCTGTTCTTCAGCCGGTACGAGCTGCCGTCCGGGGCGAGCAGATCGATGACCAGGTCACCGCGGTAGGTGTGCACGATGTTCACCGCCACGGTGGAGGCCGAGGAGGCGTTGCGACCGCAGCCGGAGATGGTGATCGAGCTGGTCACCGCCGAGCCGGCGTCCGGGATCGACACGTCGGTGCCGTTGGTGCCGGTGCAGCCGGTGGGCGGCGGCGGGGTGGTGCCGCCCGTGCCGACGTAGAGCAGCAGGTTCGGCGAGCCCGAGCCGGGGTTGCCCACCACGTTGGGGGTGGCGTTGGCCACCAGTTGGTTGCGGACCTGGGCCGGGGTCCAGCTCGGGTTGGCGCTGGCCACCAGGGCCGCAGCTCCGACCACGTGCGGGGTGGCCATCGAGGTGCCGCTGATCGTGTTGGTGGCGGTGTTGCTGGTGTACCAGGCCGAGGTGATCGACGAACCGGGCGCGAAGATGTCCAGGCAGGTGCCGATGTTGGAGAACGACGAGCGGGCGTCCGTGCTGGTCGTCGAGCCTACAGTGATGGCTTCCGTGGTGCGCGCCGGTGAGGTGTTGCAGGCGTTCGCGCCGCTGTCGTTGCCGGCCGCGAGACCATACGTGACACCCGAGGCGATCGAGTTGCGGACGGCGTTGTCCAGCGAGGTGTTCGCGCCGCCGCCGAGGCTCATGTTCGCCACCGCCGGCTTGATCGCGTTCGCGGTGACCCAGTCGACGCCGCCGATCACACCGGCGTTGGTGCCACTGCCGGAGCAGTTCAGCACCCGTACGCCGACGAGCTGGACGCCCTTGGCCACCCCGTACGCGGACCCGCCGACGGTGCCGGCCACGTGCGTGCCGTGCCCGTTGCAGTCGTCGGCCGACCCGCCGTCCACCGCGTCGTAGCCGGAGGTGGCCCGGCCACCGAAGTCGTTGTGCGAGAACTTGATGCCGGTGTCGATGATGTAGGCGTGCACGTTGCTCGCCGTGTTCGGGTAGGTGTAGGAGCTGTCCAACGGCAGGTTGCGCTGGTCGATCCGGTCGAGGCCCCAGGAGGGCGGGTTGGCCTGCGTGCCGGAGATCGAGACGGTGTGGTTCTGCTCGACGTATGCCACAGCCGGGTCGGCCGCGATCCGGGCCGCCGCGCTGGCGCTCACCTTGACCTCGAAGCCGCGCAACGCCGCGCCGTAGGTACGGGCCACCGTGCCGCCGTGGCGGCCGGAGAGCCGCTTCGCGGTGTCGCCGACCCGGTCCCGGGCCACGGCGCTGTCCTTGAGTACGACGATGTAGCTGTCCGGCACGGCGGTGGCTCCGCCGGCGGCCCGAACCACACCCACGGGTTCGGCGGCCAGGGCTGGGGTACCGACGGCCAGCACGGTCGCCGCGGCCACCCCGATCAGTACGGACCTTCGTGGAAGACCCATTTCCTACCTCCCTCTGACCGGCGGTGGAACGTGACCACCGGTCCCAACATCAATCGACACTTGCCGATCTAGCTGAGGGTAGGTCAGCCGTCGGGCAGTTGAACATGTCGAAACGGCCATACCTTCGAGTGATGACCCCCTACGGGCCTGGCGTCCGGGGCGAACGGGGGGCACGCCCGGATTCGCTCCGCCCGGATTCGGGAAAGACTCTCGAACATGGAGAGTCAGCTCAGCATCCTGCTCCCGGTCGCCACCGTCTGGCTGGCCGCCGGCGTCGTTGCCGACGGCCTTCCTCGGCTGCGCAACACCCGCATGCTGCGTCGGCGTACCGGATGGTTGCTGGTGCTGGCCCTCACCGGCCTGGCGCTCACCGCCGCCGTGCTCGGCGGCGGGCTGTTCAGCGCCGGCACCGCTCCGATCGACCGGGCCGCCGCCGGGCTCACACTGGCCGCCGGCCCGGCGCTCGTGGCGACGGTCTGCTCGGTACGACGGATCCGCCGGCTGTGGGCCGGCGCGGGCGCGTTCGCCAGTGCCCCCGCCACCCCCGCGCCGCACGGGCTGCGCGCCGCCGCGGCCCACCCGCTCGTCGGGCTGCCGCTACAGGTCACCGCCCTGGCCACGGTGCCGGCGTTGATCGCCGCCGCTGGCGCCGACCTCGGGGCCGACCCCGGCGTCACCGGGCCGGCCATCACCGTGGGCGCGCTTGCGGTGATCGCCATCGGGGTCCGGCACGCGCTACGCCACAACCGCCTCGCGGAGCGGGCCCAGCCCGCCGTCGCAGGGTCAACGCGGGCGGCTGGCGCTCTGCACGTATAGCAGTTCCAGGATCGACCTGGTCGCCTCGAACCAGCGGTCCAGCCAGTCCTGCGAGGGCACTGTGCCCTTCGGCGGCAACTCCATCAGCAGACCACGCAGCAACGGGTGGTCCGCCAGGGACTCGGGCGGCTCCATCGGCCAGCCCGCCGGTGGGAACGACGGCTCGATCAGCGGGTTCGGGTCCAGTGAGGGCAGCGACAGCGGAGGATCCGTCGTCTCGGAATCACCCTCCCGCCCGCTCAACTCCTGGTCGGTCGAGACCACCTCGGTCAGAACCGTGTCCCGACGAGCTCCGCGGTACTTGCCACCGAACCGCTCCGGCTTGGCCGGACCGGTGGTGAGGTTGTCTGAACCGATCGTCGTCATCCGTCTCGCCTAATCGCTCGGTTGCGGGTCGGTGCGGCGGGTCGTCGACCAGCGCCGTACCGACCGGTTCAACGAGACGGGGACGCTCTGGCGACGGGAATCCCGACGGAACCTGGCCGACTCCTGCCGCTACGCGGCAGTCAGTCGCGCCTACCGCGGACACGGCGGAGTCCCCGTCCGGCGAACCGGACGGGGACTCCACTGACCAGTCGGTCAGACCGCGCCGAACACACCACCCCTGGTGCCGGCAACGAAGGAGTGCCAGTCACCCGGTGCGAAGACCAGGGCGGGGCCCGCCTTGTCCTTCGAGTCCCGCACTCCGACCGCCCCCGTCACGTACGCCACCTCCACGCAGTTGTCACAGTTCGGCCCGCTCTTCGAGCTCTTGAACCATGCTGCCTGCGTCAGGTCCACGGGGAACCCTTTGGTCGCCATTTCCACAACGGCTCCTCTGCCAGTTTTGCGATGTGTGCGACGGACTCCTCCGGACGTATGGCCGCAGCGCGGATGTGATCGAAGATGAAGCTGTACTTCTGCAGTTCGTCGCTCTTCTCGAGGAAGAGCCCACCCGTGGCGTTCTCCGCGTACACAACATCCGGATCACCGGGCTCAGGGAAGCTGAGGATCGTGAAAGTGCCGTCCATGCCGGCATGCGCACCCACCTCGAAGGGCAGGATCTGCAGCGTCACGTTCGGCAACTCGGCCACCTCGACCAACCGCTTGAGTTGACCGCGCATCACCTCGTCCCCGCCCACCGGCCGACTTACCACCGCCTCATCGAGCACCACCCACAGATCGACCGGATCGTCCTGGGTCAATAACGACTGACGGCCCAAACGGACACGCACTCTTTGATGCACCTGATCGGCGGTGAAGTCCGGCCGAGCGGCACGGATCATGGCCCCGGCGTACTCCTCGGTCTCCAGAAGACCCGGAACGACCTGCTGTTCGTACGCCCGGATCGAACTGGCCGCCGCCTCCAGCCCGACGTACGCGCCGACGAGCACGGTGCTGTAGGGGTGCCACCAGCCCTTCTGGCGGGCCTCCCGGGCGATCTGCACGAGCTCGTCGCTCTCGGCGCCCACGACGCCGTAGATGCGCAGCATGTCCCGCACGTCGCGTGGGGTGGCCGTGGTGTGCCCGGTCTCGATCCGGGAGACCTTGGACGCCGAGCATTCCAACTGTTCGGCGACCACCTCGATGGTGATTCCGGCGGACTCCCGCTGGCGACGCAGCTCGGCCCCGAGCCGCCGCCGTCTGATGGTGGGACTGCGCCGCTCGCTCATCGCGCAACCCCGTGAGTCACTGGTCTCCGCCGCTGGCTGCTCGACCCCACTCGGGCTACCTCCGGTAACGCGCCTCTGGGTGACACCCGCCGGGGGCGCGACCGTCGACCGGCGAGCGTTCGCGACGAAGGGGGTGGTGCCGGTCCTCGGCCGGCCGCGACGGGCGAAACCGATCCCCAGTCTGCCGTCCGGACGCGGATGGCTTCAATAGGCCTTTCGCGCGACACGCTCACGTATCGGCAAAAGTCGACGTGCAACTTGCATGAAGCACGTCCCTGATGCACTCTGTCCGTATGGCACGGATCACTCAGCGTCTCCGTTCGGTCCCTCGGAGTGGTGACCCCACCGCTTCGGGGAAGCCGGGCACGACGCGGGCCCGGCCGACGACAACGCGACCTGCTCCGGGGTAAGGACCCCGCCGCTGCAAGCCGGCAAGCTGCGGCGGCGGGCGCGTTCCCGGAAGCAACCGGGTGGTGGTCGGGTGACGGCACGTCACCAGCGGGGTACGGCCCGACCACTGCCATCCGCACCACCGGTTCACGAGGCACGACCCCGTCACCGGCCGAGACGTCCCCCGTTCAGGCACCGCCGGCGCAATCGCCGGCCGATCCTCCCCAGGAGCCCATGTGCTTCCCCGCACCGGTGACGTACTGCATGTGACACGCGCGGCGAGTGTCCAGTTCCTCAGGCCGATCAAGTTCCGGGTGATCCGGGTCCTCGACTGGCCGACCTATGACGGCTGGCTGTGGCTCGACGGCTACGAGTTGAACACCGCGGGTGACGCTGTCACCCGACGGTCGATCTTCGTCCAGCGGGAAGGGTTGCAGCAACTGCAGGCCGCCCCCGAACCCCGTCCGCACACCGTGCGGGCCCGCCGCCCGGTCGCGCGTACCCCGCTCCGGGTGGGCTGACCGACCCGAACCGCCGCCGGTGGGCGTGCCATCGCCATAGAATCGGTACGCCCACCCCGGCACGTTCCACCCGCTCGTCCAGGACCCTGACCCTGGGATGGTCATGGTCAATCAGCCCGCCCTGCGGCGGCACCACCGCTCTCTTATCGCCTATGCCTTTGGACTCCTCGCCCTCCTCGGGGCGATGGCGACACTCCTGGTCCTCGCCCGCGACCCGGCGATGTCGTCCACCCGGCTGACCGCACCGGTGCCCGCGCCGGAGATCACCGTGCTCGACTCCGACCCGCCGACGGGCGACGGTCAGTCGGTCTACGAGAAACCCGGCTGGACCGACACCGACACCGACACCCCGGCCGACCCGGCTGGTGGTACCGACCGGACCGGGCCGGTGTCCGGGCTGGGTGCCGGCGGCCAGTCCGACCGCCGTCAGGAACTCACCGAGGCCGCTCCGGCTGGGCACAGCGCCACGGACATCCGCCATTCCCTCTTCTGGTCCGGCATCTTCGGCCTCGCCATCTCGCTGGCCGGCATCGGCCTCGTCGGCACCCGCCGCCGGATGTGGTGACCAGCGGTCACGACGTGCTCGTCACAGTGGGGCTCGGTGTGGTCGGGCTCGCCCCGGTCGAGGGCTGAGCCTGGGAGATGATCAACAACACCTCGTCGTCGGTGGAAACCGACGTGCCGGCGTCCGGCTCGGTGCCCACCACGGTCCCGGGTGGCAACTCCGACGGGCGGTACACCACCCGGTAGGTAAGGCCGAGCCGAGCCAACAGCCCTTCGGCGGTGGCCTGCGGCAGGCCGGCGAGCGGTGGCACCGGCAGCTCGTCCGGCGCTTCCGTGGTCGGCGAGCTGCTCGGCGACTCACTGGTGGGCGCCGCCGACGTGGGGGCTGCGCTGGTCGGCAGGGCGCTGGGTGCACTGGTCGGCGGAGGGGACGGGGTGGGCCCGCGATCGTCCCGGTCGTCGTCCTGCTGGGAGAGCACCAGCCAGAGCGCGCCCCCGAGCAGGCCGGCGAGCAGCAGCGCCAGTACGCCCCAGAGGATCGGCGACCACCACCGCCGACCACCCTGCTCCTCGACGTACCACTCACCGCCGGCGTCTTCCGGTCGGGGCGAGCGCACCTCGGCCCGGCCGGACCAGGCCGGCGGTATCGGCGCCGTCCGGTCGGCCGGCGGGCCCGGCCGGGTGCCGGCGGACCGGTCGATCGGCATCGTCTCGTCGGCCGGCGGGCCCGGCTGGGTGCCGGCGGACCGGTCGATCGGCATTGTCTCGTCGGCCGGCGGGCCCGGCTGGGTGCCGGCGGACCGGTCGATCGGCATTGTCTGGTCGGACGAAAGGTCGGGACGAGCCGGGACGGTCCGGTCGATCGGTGCCGTCTCGTCCGGTCCGTCGGCGGCGGGCCCGGTCGGGGCCGGCCGATCAGCGGAGGAGGGCAGGGGTCGGGTCCGGTCGTCGTCGTGCTCGTCGGCGGGAGGCTCCTGGCGGTCGTCGCTCATCGCACGTCCTTTCCCGAACCCGGACGGGCGTCATGGCCCTCGACCGCCAACCTAGTCGCCCACACCGCCATCGGTGGGGACCAGCGTGCCGAGCCGCGCCGGCTGTCGGCGAGACAGGACGCGGTACGAGGCGCGAACCCGCCGGCCTGGAATCAGGGAGTGGGTTTCGGGGTCGGCTGGCCGTCGGAACCACACCAGATGCTGACCTGGTCGTTCCACCGGGCCGGGCCGTCCTCGGCGGGCTCCTGCCGGCTGACCTTTCCAGTACGTCCGCTGAGGTAGCGCGGGTAGAGGCCCTCGTCGACCAACTCGTCGGCGGCGTCGGCGCAACTCTCGCCGACCACGTCCGGCACCTCGGCGGCCGGCGCCGGCCCGGCAACCTGGAGTTGCACAGTCGTCCCCCGGGCGACCTCGGTGCCCACGTCCGGTGTGGTGCTCTCGACCGTACGGCCGACGCCGCCACCGAAGACCAGCCGCCAACCGAGCCGCTGCTTGCGCAGCGCCTCCCGAGCCTGCTCGAAGTCGGTGCCGATCACCGGCGGCACGGTCAGGCCGGCTGCCTTGGTCGGGGCGGCGGAGGTCTGGACCGCCGACGGTGTCGGTCGGCCGCTGCTCGGCCGGGGTGCGGTGGGCCGGGTGGTCGACGCGCCAGCCGTGGTCGCAACGGCCAGCGGGTCACCGGAGGATGTGTCGTCCTCGCCGGCCAGCAACCAGCCGCCGGTCGCACCCACGGCGGCGAGCAGCACCGCTGCCAACCCACCGCCGAGCACAACGCTGGCCCGGCCCGCACCGCCACCGGCGGCATTCTGCTGGCCCGTGTTCGTGTCCGTCATAACGCCCACCGCCTCATCACCGGCGACCGTACCGCCCGCCGCCCAACCCGCCCGCACCGGCGGTCCACACCGGCGGGTCTCTGCGACTCGCCGCGCCGACGACGGGACGTTACGCTGCCCGGCATGGCCAGACAGGGCTGGGGAGTGTCGATCGCGACGGCGATCGGGGTCGCTGCCGGCGCGGGTGCCGCACAACTGGGCTTCGGCTACGGGCTCGGCGTCATCACCTGGACGCCCACCGATGCCGGTGCGACCGACACAGCCTGGGCGGACGGCCTCGCCTGGGCCACCTGGCTCGCCGCCAGTTCGACGGTCCTCGGCGCGGTCTGCGCGCAGCGGCTTCACCAACGCAACGCCCCGGCGAAGACAGTGATCTCTCCGGAAACCTCGCCAGACGGTGCTGCCCCTCAGGAGGGCCTGCGGCTCGACGAACGGCGGCCGGAGCACGACAGCCCGGTCGACGGGCCTTCACCGGTCGTCGACACCGCCCGCCCGGAGGTGGCGGGCACGCCACCAGCGGCGGCCGACTCGCCGGTCAACGACCGGGGCGGCCTGCTGCGCCGGGTGGCAGTGGCGCTTGGCGCCGGGCTGGGCGGGCTGGTCACCGTCCTGTTGATCGCGGTACCCGCACGGGTCGCGACCGGCGCGGACACCGGCGCCCCGCAACGCACGGCCGCCGTACAGGCGACGCTGGGCATCCTGATCGGCGTACTCGTCGCGATCTGGGCGCTTCGCTCCCGAGCCGCCGCGGTCAACGTGACAGCGACGGCCGCCTGGCTCTGGCTGCTCGCGGTGATCTCCGTCATCGACGGGGTACGCGTCGGACGAGGGCTGACCGGCGCGCAGCTCGGTACCTGGCAGTTCGACCCGGACCACGCCCGGTACTGGATCGGGGGCCAGATCTACTGGCCCGGTGCGCTGCTGGCACTGGTGCCCGCGCTGCTGATCGGCGTACTGGCCGCTCGGCGGTCCGCCCGCTCGGGCGGACACCGCGTGGGTGCGGCGGCCTCCGGCGCGGCGGGCCCGGTGCTCGTCGCGCTCGCGTACCTGACCACCCTGCCGCACTGGTCGACGCTGGGCCCCGCGCAGCTGTCCACCCAGCTGATCGCCCCGTACGCGGTGATCGCCGGTATCGGCGGCTCTGTTCTGGCCGCCCGACTCGGCGAGCGCAGCGAACGGAACCGCCCGGCCGAACAGAACCGCCCGGCCCGGCCGAGTGCTGTGCCTCGGGACACGGTGACCGACCCGGCCCCGGTGACCGGGACCGAGCCGCCGGTCTCCGGCGCGACGGGCGAACCCACTGCGTCGACTGCCGGAGCCTCGGCCTCGACGGTTGACACCACGGGGCGCCGCAGGAAGGTCAGCGTTCCGTCGCAGATGCCCAGGACAGGCTCGCTGCCGGGCGAAGCCACCGCCGCACCGCAGCTGCCCGCTCCGCGTACGGACCCCGACCGCTCGGATCCGACCCCTCCCACCGAAGCCACGACGAAGGACACGGCCCCGAGCAGCCGCCGCACCCGCGCAGCCCGCCGCCCCACCACCGACTAACCCCGCCCGGCCGCCCCGGCCCGGCCGCCCCCGCCCGGCGGCCCTCACCCTGTTGATCATGAAGTTATTGCCACCTCGCTCGGCGTGTCATGGCAACAACTTCATGATCAACGCGCTTCGAGGGGGGTGGGTGGGGTGCAGGGGTGCAGGGGGTTAGGTGGTTGGCCAGGTGTGGACGGGTTCGTTGGTGCGCTGGAGTTCGGCGTAGCGCTGGACCATGTGGTGCAGCGCGGCAGGCCGGTCCATGCCGTGGCGCCGCTCCGCCGCCCAGACCGCCTCGGTCTGCCAGACGGCGCCGTTGCGGCCGGTACGGCAGCGCTGCTCGATGATGTCGAGCAGCCGGTCCCGCTGTGCCGGGGCGACGCCGAACCCGTCCAGGCCGGTGGCAGCGGTGGGCAGTAGTTGGTCCAGGACCAGCTTGGTGACCGGCACGTCGCCGAGCCCGGGCCAGTGCAGCACGGCGTCGAGGCCACGTCGGGCGGCGGCGTGGAAGTTCTCCTCGGCGGAGCTGAAGGTGAGTTGGCTCCAGATCGGGCGGTCGGCCTCGGCCAGGCCGCGTACCAGCCCGAAGTAGAAGGCAGCGTTGGCCAACATGTCCACCACAGTCGGGCCGGCCGGCAGCACCCGGTTCTCCACCCGCAGATGGGGTCGGCCGTTCATGATGTCGTAGACGGGACGGTTCCACCGGTAGACCGTGCCGTTGTGCAACCGCAACTCCCCGAGCTGTGGCACACCGCCGGCGTGCAGGACCTCCACCGGGTCCTCGTCCTCGCAGATCGGCAGCAGCGGCGGGAAGTACCGGACGTTCTCCTCGAACAGGTCGAAGATCGAGGTGATCCACCGTTCGCCGAACCACACCCGCGGCCGTACGCCCTGGGCCTTCAGCTCGTCCGGTCGGGTGTCGGTGGCCTGCTGGAACAGGGCGATCCGCGTTTCGGCCCACAGTTGGCGGCCGTACAGGAAGGGGCTGTTCGCCCCGACCGCCACCTGCACCCCCGCGATGGCCTGGGACGCGTTCCAGTAGTCGGCGAAGCTGTCCGGGGCGACCTGGAGGTGGAACTGGAGGCTCGTGCAGGCGGCCTCGGGGGCGATCGAGTCGGTGTGCGTGCGCAACTGCTCGACGCCGCGGATGTCCAGCTCGATGTCCTCGCCCCGGGCGCCGACGATCTGGTCGTTGAGCACCCGGTAACGCTCGTTGGTGGAGAGGTTGTCCTCGACCAGGTGCCCCTCGGTGAGGGTGGGCAGGATGCCGACCAGGACGATCTTCGCGTCGGATCTGGCGGCACGCTCGTCGGCCCGGGAGAGGCTGCCGCGCAGGTCGTGCTCGTAGTCGGCGAAGCCGTTGCCCTCAATGAGTCGGGGCTCGGCGTTCAGTTCCAGGTTGAACTGCCCCAATTCGGTCTGGAAGAGGGGGTCCGCGATGTCGGCGAGGATCTCCTCGTTGCGCATCGCCGGCTCGGCGGCCGAGTCGACCAGGTTGAGCTCGATCTCCAGACCGGTCATCGGCCGGTCGGCGTCGAAGCCGAAGTCGTCCAGCATCAGGGCGAAGACGTCCAGGCACCGCCGCACCTTCTGCCGATATCGGACGCGATCATCCCGGGTGAAGGCGCCCTCTGAGACGTCCCTGCCCATGTGTCCTCCCGACGGCCGGCGCGGTCGGGATCATCCCGTCCCGGAAGCGCTTTGTGAAGCATCCACGGTAAGAGCGCCCACCTGACCGGGGCCAGAGGCCGACGGCGGTGATCCGACGTCGACCGGGGCGGACGCGCTCGTGGCGCCATCTGTACCCCGCCATCGACCGGCTGGACCCGAAAGCGGTGAGAACAACCCGTGACAATTACCACCGCCAGTGGGAACGACGCAGGGCCCGCGCCGACGTGCGGCGCGGGCCCTGCGTACCGGATCGCCGGGAGGATTCCCCTGGCCCTCCGGCGATCCCCGGGGGTCAGGCCTGGCGGACGGCCTCGCCCTCGATCTCGATCTTGATCTTGCGGCTGACCAGCACGCCCCCGGTCTCCAGGGCGACGTTCCAGGTCAGGCCGAACTCCTCGCGGTCGATCTCGGTGCTCGCGGAGAAGCCGAAGATGTCCTGGCCGAACGGGCTGCGGCCGACACCCTCGAACTCCACCTCCAGCTCGACCGGACGGGTGACGTCCTTGATGGTCAGCTCACCGGTGAGCACGAACTCGCTGCCGCTACGGGACTTGACCCCGGTGCTGCGGAACTCGAGCGTCGGGAACTTCTCGGCGTCCAGGAACTCGGGGCTGCGCAGGTGCGCGTCCCGGTCGGCCTGGGTGGTGTCGACGCTGGCGGCCTGAATGGTGGCGACGACCGACGACTGCAGCGGGTCCTCGGCGACGGTGACGGTGGCGGTCGCGTCGTTGAACTCACCGCGAACCTTGCTCACCATCATGTGCCGGGCAACGAAGCCGACCCGCTTGTGCGCCACGTCGAGCGCGTAGGTGCCGGCCGCCGGGATGGTGAGGCCGTCCCAGTCGCGGGTAACCGTCTCGATGCTGCTGGTCATGCTGCTGTCCTCCAGGGGATTGTTTAATAGCCCAACGACTGCCTGAGCAACTATAACCGCAACAATATTCCCCGTGTCAAGCACTGGTATGATGAACGGGTGACCAACGTCTTCGACGATCCCCGGATCACCGCCGTCGGCCTGCTCTTCGAGGCACACGCCGGGCTGTCCGCCCGGTTCAACGCCCAACTCGAGGAGCACGGCCTCTCCGCGGTCGAGTTCGAGGTCATCACGCGACTGGCCCGCTCGCCGGGCAACCAACTACGCATGACCGACCTTGCCGCACAGACCTCTCTGTCGACAAGCGGAGTGACCCGGGTCGTGGACCGGATGGAGCGCGACGGGTTGCTGACCCGCCGGGCCTGCCCGAACGACCGCCGCAGCTCGTACGCGGTGGTCACCGCCTCCGGGATGCAACGCCTCAACGAGACGCTGCCCGGGCACCTTCAGATGATCGAGCAGTGGTTCACCGGGCAACTCGACCCGGAGGCGCTGGTGGCACTCCTCGACGGGTTGCGCCGCGTCCGCGACGCCGCTCATCCGTGCGCCACCGCCGGCAGTGACGACGTCAGCCCGGAGCAGGCCACCGCCACCGACGAAGCCACCCGACGGCACTGATCACCACTCGCCGTCGGGCGGCGGCAGCGGCAGAAAGACCGGCAGAACTGATCCAGCCAAGCTGGAGAATTCGGTCCAAGCCGACTTTCTGCCACCCCGCCGGTGGCAGGCTTCGGGCACCGGGGATCACCGGGGGGTGACGGCGCGGGCGATCAGCGAGGGGTAGCACCAAAGGGGGCTCTTCGCCCGCGCCACTCTCCCGTTGCGATCCGCTCGGAGACAGCGCAGGGCTCGATCCGCTCCGGGACAGCGCAGGGCTACTGAGCCGGTCCACCCCGGGCGGCGATCAGCGCGTAGAGCAGTCCCGACTCCTGCGGCAACAGCCTGATGCCGCTCTCCACACAGACCCGGTCCAGTCGATCGAGCACCGACGGGTCCGCAGTGCTCGCAGCCAGCCCCACCAGCGCCTCCACCACGTCGCGGCGATCCTGCCCCGCATGGTCGGCGGCGGCCGCGAACCACTCGGCAGCCAACTCCCGGTCCCCTCGGTGCAGCGCCAGGTTCCCCTCGATCAGCGCACAGAGCCCGGCCTCCGGGCCACCCCAGACCAGCGCCGAGTCGTCCGAACGCGGTCGCGGCACGGTGCGCGCCGGCAGCGCCTCCCCGCCCCCGGCGCGCAATTCGGTCAGCACCGCTGTCGCCTCCGCGGCCCGCCCGTCCTGGGCGAGCGCCAGCCCGACGGTCCCGAGCACCCGCCGGCGACGCCCGGGATCACCCAGCTCGGACAGGGCAGCGATCGCTCGCCGACCACGGTCGATGGCGTCCGCGTACCAGCCTTCCAGCCGGGCGACCTCGGCTCGATTGGCCCAGCCCAGCACCCGCAGCCGCTGCTCCCCACTCTCGGCGGCGAGTCGGTCCACCGCGGCGAGTCGGCGGCGGGCCGCAGCCAGATCGCCCGCGCGGATCTCGTGCCAGGCGAGGCTGTTCTGGGCCACCGCCAGGTCCCGGGTCCGCCCGTTGCGGGCGGCCAACCGCAGCAGCGCCTCGGCCTGCTCGCGAGCCTCGTCCTGCCGCCGGACGGAGATCAGCAGGGTGCCGAGCACGTTTCGCGCCTCCAACTCCCCGGTGACGTCGCCGGCCTGCCGGAAGGTGTCCAACGCCGCACGGGCCGTCGACAACTCCTCGGCACCGGCGCCGTGCTCCGCCGCCAGCCGGGCGACGCCGAGGGCGGCCCAGCCACGCAGGAGAGGATCGGCGTCGGCGGTCCGCGGGTCCGCCAGCAGCCGCCGCAGCCACTGCCGCCCGACGACGTCGCGTCCGCGGAACCGCCACCAGCGGGTCAGGCAGGCCGCCAGCCGCAGCGCTGTCAACGGGTCGTCGGTGGCCGCGTGGGCCAACGACGAGCTGATGTCACTGCTCATCTCGTCCAGCCGGTGCACCGCGTCGGGTAACCGTGGGCCGATCAGGTCACTGGCGGTACGGGCCACCAGGCGCGCGATGACCTCCGCGTGTCGACGCCGGATGCAGGTCAGCTCACCTCCGCCGGCCGCCTGCTCGACGGCGTAGTCCCGAACCGCGTCGAGCAGCCGGAACCGGAACGACCCGGTGCCGCGTACGCTCAGCAGCCCCAACTCGACGAAGCGGTCCAACAGTGGAACCGGGTCGATCGCCACGGTGCCGTCCCGGTCGGCCTCGTCGACGAGCATCTCCTCGGCCAACTCGACCGACCAGCGGTTACCGAAGACGGCCAGTTTCCGCAGCGCGGCCTGTTCGTCAGACGCCAGCAGGCGGTAGCTGAACGCCACCGCGTCCCGCAGGGTGACGGCGACCGAGACCGCCGCACTGGTGTCGGTTCCGCTCGTCCGGCTGCCGAACGCCACCGGTGCGTCCCAGGCCGGGTGGGCGGGCGCGTCCGCAGGTGTGGCCAGGTCGAGCACCCGATCGCCGTACCTGTCGAGCAGTTCGGTGAGGTCGAGGAGACGGCCCCGGGCGGCCATCAGCTCGATGGCCAACGGCAGCCCGCCCAACCGGCGCACCAACGCGGCGAGCGCCGGCAGCTCAGCGGGGGTGGGCGGCTCTCGGCGGACCTGAGCGAGCCGGGCGGTGAACAACGCGACAGCCGGCCACGATTCGAGCCCGGAGTGCTCGGCCTCCGGTGGTGGCACGTCCAGTGGCGCGACCGGCCAGACCCGCTCGCCGGGCAACCCGACCGGGTGCCGCCCGGTGACCAGCACCCGCAGCGAGGGCAGCGCTCCGAGCAACCGGTGCACTGTCGCGGCCACCGGGCCCGGGGCGCGCTCCACAGCGTCCATCACCAGCAGCGTCGGCCGCCCGGCGAGCAGCGCCACGAGTTCGGACAGGCGCGCCACGCCGAGCACGGACATCGAGGCGGCGAGCACGTCCGGACCGTCGGCGCCCTCGCCCACCAGCACCCCGGCAACACCGGCCGGGTGAGCGGCGGCCACCAGGTGCGCCACCGACGTCGCCAGGGCGGTCTTGCCGACGCCGGCCAGCCCGACGAGGCTCACCAACCGGGGTCCCCGCTCCGCGGTCAGCATTTCGGCCAGCTCGGTGAGGTCGCGCTCCCGGCCGATCAACTCCACCGGCGGCGGGAGCGCGACCGCCCTGTCGGCGGGGGCGGCGGCCGACGTGGCGTTGCCGCCGACCGCCAGCGCCGTCGAAGTGACGTCCGGCGAGGCCGGTTCGGCACCGGCGCCGCGGGCAGCGGCCAGGAACGCCGCCCGACTGGTGCCGGTCAGCGCCAGTGCCCCGGCGAGCAGTTCCACAGTGGTGCGCTGTGGCCGGTTCGATCGGCCACGCTCCAGGTCACGGACCGTCCGCACACCCACCCCGGCTCGGGACGCCAGCTCGGCCTGGGTGAGGCCGGCGGCGCGTCGATGCCCGCGGAGCAGCTCCGGCAGGGTGGTACGTCCAGCCGGGCTCCGCGACCATTCATGATCCGGAGTCATGGGCTCGAAGAGTACGGATGGACTACGACCGTCGGCAGTCGAACGTCGGGCTACTGACGCCCGCTCGCCGAAACCCGACAGCCGTACGGACAGCCCGTCCGGGACGACCGGCCGATCAGTTCGGCCGGGCCGCTCAGAGGCCCAGATCCCGAGCGATGATCATCCGCTGCACCTCGCTGGTGCCCTCGCCGATCTCCAGGATCTTGGAGTCCCGCCAGAACCGGGCCACCGGGTACTCGTTCATGAAGCCGTACCCGCCGTGGATCTGGGTGGCCTCCCGGGCGTTGTCCACGGCGATCGTGCTGGCGTGCAGTTTGGCGATGGCAGCCTGCCGCTTGAACGGCTCGCCGGCCAGCATCCGTGCGGCGGCGTCGTAGTACGCGAGGCGAGCGGTGTGCGCCTTCAGCTCCATGTCGGCGATCTTGAACTGGATGGCCTGGTTGGCGCCGATCGGCTGACCGAAGGCGTGCCGCTCCTTCGCATACTTGATCGACTCGTCGACACAGCCTTGCGCGAGGCCGACGGCGAGCGCGGCGATCGCGATCCGGCCCTCGTCGAGGATCCGCAGGAACTGCGCGAAACCCCGACCCCGGGCGCCGAGCAGGTTGGCGGCCGGCACCCGGCAGTCGTCGAAGGTCAGCTCGTGGGTGTCCGAGGCCGTCCAGCCCACCTTGGAGTAGCCGGGCGCGACGGCGAACCCGGGCGTTCCGGTGGGGACGATGATCGTCGACAGCTCCTTGGAACCGTCCGGGTTCGTGCCGGTCACCGCGGTGACGGTGACCATGGCGGTGATGTCGGTACCCGAGTTGGTGATGAACGCCTTCGATCCGTTGATCACCCACTCGTCGCCGTCCAGCACGGCCCGGGTCTGCGTGCCGGCGGCGTCCGAGCCGGTGCCGGGCTCGGTGAGACCGAAGCCGGCCAGCGCCTCGCCGCTGAGCAGTCGGGGCAGCCAGGTCGCCTTCTGCTCCTCGGTGCCGAAGCGGTAGATCGGCATCGCGCCCAGCGAGACCGCCGCCTCCAGGGTGATGGCCACGCTGGAGTCGACCCGGGCCAGCTCCTCCAGGACCAGGCAGAGCGCGAAGTAGTCGCCGCCCATGCCGCCGTGTTCCTCGGCGAAGGGCAGACCGAACAGGCCCATCTTGCCCATCTGCCGGATCACCTCGTAAGGGAAGGTGTGTTGCTCGTAGTGCTCGGCGATGACCGGGGCGATCACCTCGCGGGCGAATTCCCGCACGCTCTCGCGCAGCGCCGCTTGTTCGTCGGTGAGCCGGAAGTCCATCTCATCCTCCTGTAAGGACGGTCCGCCCCGGCGCTCGTGACGCCGGGGGCGGGTCGCTGTGCGGGCCTGAGTCGATGGTCAGACCGGGGTGACGCCGTGCCGACGGCGGGAGAAGTGCCGATCCTTGGTACGCGCCGCCGCGAATCGACGGACCAGTTCGGTGCGCAGGTCCTGCGGCTCGACGATGGCGTCCACCACCAGCTCGCTGGCCAACCGGACGACGTCGATGTCCTGCTCGTACTCGGCCCGCTTGGCGGCGACGAAGGCCGCCCGCTCGTCCTCGTCGGCAACGGCGGCGATCTTGTTGGCGTAGACAGCGTTCACGGCGGCCTCGGCGCCCATCACGGCGATCTTCGCGGTCGGCAGCGCGATGGTGGCGTCCGGCTCGAACCCGGGCCCGGCCATCGCGTAGAGACCGGCGCCGTACGCCTTGCGGACCACCACGCAGATCTTCGGAACTGTCGCCTCGGAGATCGCGGTGATCATCTTGGCGCCGTGCCGGATGATGCCCTGCTTCTCCACCGCGCTGCCGACCATGAAGCCGGGCACGTCGCTGAGGAACAGCAGCGGCACGTTGAACGCGTCGCAGAGCTGCACGAACCGGGTGGCCTTGTCGGCCGAGTCGACGAAGAGCACGCCGCCCTTGAACATCGAGTTGTTGCCGACCACACCGACGACCTGGCCGTCGAGGCGGCCGAAGCCGATGGTCAGCTCCTTGGCCCACAGCGCCTGGATCTCGAAGAACGACCCCTCGTCGAGCAGGCCCTTGACGTACCGCCGCATGTCGAACGCCTGCCGCTCACTGGCCGGCACCAGGGCGGCCAGGTCGGCCTTCGCGGGCGCGGCGACCGCCGGCGCGGTCGGCGGCGCCTGCGTCCAGTTCGCCGGCAGGTACGACAGGTAGGTCTTCACCACGTCGAGCGCGTCGGCCTCGGTCTTGCAGAGGAAGTGCCCCACGCCGGATTCGGCGGTGTGCACCTTCGCCCCGCCCATCGCCTCCAGGGTGGTCTTCTCGCCGGTGACCATCTCGACCATCCGGTCGGAGCCGAGGTACATGCTGGCGTTGCCGTCGACCAGCGCCACCACGTCGCAGAACGCCGGGATGTAGGCACCACCGGCGGCGCTCGGGCCGAACAGCGCGCAGACCTGTGGGATCGAGCCGGAGGCACGGACCTGGTTCCAGAAGATCTTGCCGGCGCCACGCCGACCGGGGAAGAGATCGACCTGGTCGGTGATCCGGGCGCCGGCCGAGTCGACCAGGTAGACCATCGGCACGCCGGCGCCGTACGCCCGCTCGATGATCCTGATGATCTTTTCGACGGTGCGGGCACCCCAGCTGCCGGCCTTGACCGTGGAGTCGTTGGCCATCAGGCAGACCTGTCGGCCGTCGATGGTGGCGGTGCCGGTCACCACGCCGTCGGCGGGCAGCCCTTCGGCCATCGTGTTGGCGTAGAGGCCGTCCTCGACGAACGAGCCCTCGTCGACCAGGAGCGCGACCCGTTCACGGGCGAAGAGCTTGCCCTTGGCCGCGTTGGCCGCGTGGTACTTGTCCGCGCCGCCGGACCGGGCCCGCTTGCGCAGCTGCTCCAGTGCCTCACCGTCGAGCGTCACGCCGACTCCTCCGCCATACTGACCTGAACGATCGTTAGGCTAGCGCATCGGCGCGGTTGTCGGCGACCTACGAGCGAACCAGACAGTTGAGCCGAGAGCAAGACATTGAAAAACGTGAATACATATCGCTAGGCTCCTGACACCCCTTCTTTCAGATCGGAGTCAGCGATGACCTCACGACTCAACCGGCTCGCCGTCGCGATGCTCGCGACGACACTCGCCACCCTCGGCATCACGGTCGCCAACCCGTCGCCCGCGTCCGCCGCCATGACCATCTGCTACAACACCAGCCAGGCGGGCAGCTACGCCAGCGTCGCCAACCAGGCCGCCTCGATCTGGAACAACGCCACAGTCAACCTGACACTCTCCGCCAACTGCGGCTCCAACCTGCGCATCTACCGGATCACCGGCGGCGGCTCGTACGCCCAGCGGACCAGCCTCGGCAACGGCCGGGTCTACATCGACACCCAGCAGGCCGCCCAGTACAGCGTGCTGCGGATCATGACCCACGAGATCGGGCACATCCTCGGCCTGCCGGACAACTACAACGGGAACTGCGCGCTGCTGATGTCCGGCGGCAGCGCCGGCACCAGCTGCACCAACGCCTACCCGAGCACCGCCGAGGCGAACCGGGTCAGCAACCTCTTCGCCGGCACGTTCAGCGCCACCGACCGCAGCGCGGACATCTTCCGCGACAGCTGGCCGAGCGCGCTCACCACGGTGAACTGACCGAACCCGCCAAAAAACGAAGGGGCCGGCGCGTGCGCCGGCCCCTTCGTCGCGTCCTCAGCTCGGCAGCGGCGTCAGCCGGGTACGCGGACCGGCCCGCAGCACACCCGACGGCAGCTTCTTGCCGAGCAACTCCTCGGCCAACTCCGCCACCTCGATGAGCGCCGGCAGGTCGATGCCGGTGTCGATGCCCATGTCGTGCAGCATGTGCACGGCCTCCTCGGTGGCCAGGTTGCCGCTCGCCCCCGGCGCGTACGGGCAGCCACCGAGGCCACCGACGCTCGCGTCGAACTCGGTCACCCCCAGCTCCAGCGCGGTCAGCAGGTTGGCCAGCGCCGTACCCCGGGTGTTGTGGAAGTGCAGCAGGACCGGCACGTGCGCGTTGCGGTCGCGTACCGCGGTCAGCAGCTCGCGGACCCGACGTGGGGTGCCCATGCCGGTGGTGTCGCCGAACGCGACCCGGTCCGCGCCGTCGCGGACCACCCGGTCCACGATCCCGGCCACCCGCTGCGGATCGATGTCCCCCTCGTACGGGCAGCCGAAGCTGGTCGCCACGATCACCTCGACCCGCGCCGACGCGCCTTGCAGCAGGTCGATCAGCTCGGCGATGTCGTCCAGCGACTCGTCAGTGGACCGGTTGACGTTGCGCCGGTTGTGCGTGTCACTGGCCGAGACCACCACCTCGATCTCGGTGAACCCGGCGGCGAGGGCCCGCTGGGCGCCCCGGGTGTTCGGCACCAGCGCGGAGTACCGCACCCCGTCGGCCTTCACCGCCCGCTGCCACACCTCGTCGGCGTCGGCCATCTGCGGGATCGCCCTCGGGTGCACGAACGACACCGCCTCGATTCGGCGTACGCCGGTGCCGGAGAGGGCGTCGAGCAGCCGCACCTTGGCGTCGGTCGGGATCGGGTCCTCGTTCTGCAACCCGTCGCGCGGCCCGACCTCACGGATCGAGACGGAATCTGGCAACTGGCTCATCGGTCACCTCGCTGTGACGTCGGATCGGGACAGCACGTCGGCCGCTTTGCTCTGCTGCCCTATGTGCGCCGGCTACTGTCCGTCATCGGGCAGCGGCTGGCGCATATAGGTAAGCAGAGCAAAGGGCCCACAAACCAGTCTTGCCCGGCCGCCAGGCGGCACGGCCAGACCGCACCGCCCCAGCGGCCTACCCGTTCAGCGCATGCGGGAGACGATGCCCGTGTCGTAGGCGCCGGAGCGGAACTCCTCGTTCTCCAGCAACTCGGCGAAGAAGGGGACGTTGTTCTTCGGACCCTCGATCTGGAACGCCGCGACGGCTGCCTTGGCGCGATCGAGCACCTCGTCACGGGTCGCGCCGCTGACGATCAGCTTGGCCAGCAGGCTGTCGTAGAACGGGGTGACCGTGTTGCCCTCGGTGTAGCCGGAGTCCACCCGGACACCCTCACCCGTCGGCTCCACCCACGTCCTGATCACACCCGGGCCGGGCAGGAAGCGCTTCGGGTCCTCCGCGTTGATCCGCATCTCGATGGCGTGCCCACTCGGGGTCAACGCGTCCGGGTCGAACGTCGGCGCCAACCCGGAGGCCACCCGCAACTGCTCCTCGACCAGGTCGATGCCGTACACGTACTCGGTCACCGGGTGCTCCACCTGCAACCGCGTGTTCATCTCCAGAAAGAAGAAGTCTTCGGAGCCGGGAGCGTCGCCCTCGGAGTCCCGCTCACGCGGGACCAACAGGCACTCCACGGTGCCCGCGTTGCGGTAGCCGACCGCCTCGCCGGCCCGCACCGCCGCCGCCAGGAGCCGGGATCGCAGCTCCGGCGAGACAGCCGGCGACGGGGACTCCTCGACCAACTTCTGGTTGCGCCGCTGCACCGAGCACTCCCGCTCGCCGAGCGCCACCACCCGGCCGTCGGCCAGGCCGAGGATCTGCACCTCGACGTGCCGAACCCGGGGAAAGTACCGCTCGATCAGCACCGAGCCGTCGCCGAACATCCGCTCGGCGAACGCGCGCACCTTGTCGTACTCGGTGCGTAGCGCGGCCTCGTCGACCGCCACGCCCATGCCCATGCCGCCACCGCCGGCGGCGGCCTTGACCATCACCGGGTAGCCGATCTCGGCCGCGGCCGTCACCGCAGCGTCCAGGTCGGCGGCCGGGTCGGTGGTGCCCGGCGCGACCGGAACACCGGCCGCCGCCATCAGGTTCCGGGCGTTGATCTTGTCGCCCATCGCGGTGATCGCGTCCGCGTCGGGTCCGACCCAGATCAGGCCGCTCGCCTCGACGGTACGGGCGAACTCGGCGTTCTCCGACAGGAAGCCGTACCCGGGGTGGATCGCCTGCGCGCCCGTCGACTTGGCGGCAGCGAGGATCGCCTCGGTGTTGCGGTAGCTCAGCGCCGGGTTCGGTGGGCCGATGAGGACCGCCTCGTCCGCCTCCGCGACGAACGGCAGGTCGGCGTCGGCCTCCGAGTGCACCGCGATCACGCGGATGCCGAGCCGCTTGGCGGTCCGGATGATCCGGCGGGCGATCTCGCCCCGATTGGCGACCAGCAGTGACTCGATCATGTTTCCTCCCGGCGTCCGGATGGTGGGACGATGTCAGGGAATCATGACCGGCACGGTTCTGACGAGTCGGCTCAGGCGAGCAGCGCGGCCAGTGTCGCTCCGCGCAGCAGCTCCGCGCGGCGTCGCCGGTCCACCTCACCACCGAGGAACGGCGTCGAGTTCATCAGGCCGAACGCGGCGTGCGCGAGCACCCGGGCCTCCCCGTCGGGCATCCCCGGGTGCAGCGCGGTGAGCACTGTCACCCACTCCTCGACGTAGAGCCGTTGCAGGCGACGGATCCGCCGCCGCGGCTCCTCGGGCAGGCGGTCCAGCTCGTGCAGGTGCAACGCGATCACCGCCGGGTTGGCCAGCGCGAACTCGACGTGGAAGTCGATCAGCGACTCCAGGACGCCGCGCGGGTCGTCCGAGCGCCCGACGGCGCGTTCCCGCCCACCGGCCAGCAACCCCTCACTGACGGGAATCAGCGCGGCGGCCAGCATGGCTTCCTTGCCGGCGAAGTGGTGGTAGAGCGCCGGACCGGTGACCCCGGCGGCCGCGCCGATGTCGTCCATCGAGACGCCGTGATAGCCACGCGCCGCGAACAGACCTACCGCGATCTCCAGGATCTCGTCCTTGCGGGACCTGCGCCGGCCCGCGCCCGCCGCACCCCGTGCCTGCTGCTCCACCGTCACCGGACAAGCCTAGACCGCGAGGAGCCCGCGATGGTTGCCGGTCAGTCCCGTCCGTCCGTCCCGGACCGGGCCGCCCCTGACCTGGCCAGGGGCGGCCGCCGAGGTCAGTCGTCCTCGTCCAGGTCGTGTTCGGCGCGCAGCGCCGCGGCTTCCGTGGGCCGATCGAGCAGATCCAACACCCGAGCCAGCAGCCAGGCCGTCTGGCGGACCTGCCGCGAGGCGGCCGGCAACCCGCCGAGTACGCGGCGCAGCAGCGGCTCCGCCTCGGCCGGCCGGTCCAGGCGCAGCAGCAGCTCACCGATCAGGGCCTCCACCTGGGCGGCCTCGCCGAACGCCTCGATCGAGCGCAACCGGTCCGGCACCCCGGTGAGCCGGCCCAGGGCCTCGTCCGGGCGGTCCGCACCGGTGAGCACCCGCGCTCCGGCCTCGGCCGCCAGTGCCAGCTCGTACAGCACCGGCGGTTCGGCCTGCCCGGCCAGCTTCGCCGCCAACGCGTCCATCACCTCGACGGTGCGCAACGCCGCGTCCCGGTCGTCGGCCCAGAACCAGGCGTACGTCTCCCGGCGGCGAGCACGCAGCTCGTCGAGCGGCAGGTCACCGAGCCGGTACGCCTCGGCCGCGGCGGCGAACCGCTCGCCCGCCGCCGCGTCCCGGTCTGCGTCGTAGAGGATCCCGCCGGCCTCCTCCAGAACCTGCGCCCGGTGCGGAAGGTTGTCCGGTCCGTCCAGATTGCCGGCCAACTGCTCCAACAGCGCCAACGCGGGATCGATCTCACCAAGTCCGGCGTAGACGCCGGCCAGCAGGTGCCGGCAGCGGTCGGCCTCCGCCTGAGCGCCCAACCGGTCCAGACCGAGCACGGCCTCCTCGGCGACCTCGGCGGCCTCGGCTAGCCGGCCCACGATCCGGTACGAGTTCGCCAGCTCCCACCGCAGGAACGCGTCCCCCTCGGCGCCCCGCTCCACGCACAGCGTCACCGCCTCGACGAAGTCGTCGACCGCGTCCGCAGCCTGGCCGGCCGCCAGCAAGGCACGAGCGCGGGCGACCCGGACGGGCAGCTCCGCGTCCGCCGGTGCCGCCTCCAACGCCTCGTCGCAGGCGGCCACGGCGTCCGCCGGATCGTCGACCAGCCGCGCGTACGCCAGGCAGGCACCGGTGACCACCTCGCCGACACCCAACTCCCGGCCGATCCGGCGTGCCTCGTCGACGGCGGCGCGGGCCTCGTCGACGCGGTCCAACTGCTCCAGCAGGTGCCCCCGGTGCAGTGCGATCCGGGCCGCCAGGTGCCGATCGCCGCCCGCGTCGGCCGGTACCCGGTCGAGCGCGGCGAGCGCGTCCGCCCAACGTTCGCGGTGCAGCAGCGCCAACGCCACCCGGTCGTGTCCGGCCGCCCGCTGCTGGGCGTCGCCGAGCCGGTCCAGGACGTCGGCCGCCTCCCGGGTCAGCAGCAGGCCCTCCTCGGTGTCCTCGTCGGACCGGGTCAACAGCACGCCGAGCCGCCCGGCGACCGTCTGGGCCGCCACCTCTTCGCCCGCCTCCCGGTACAGCTCCAACGCCGCCCGATTCAGCGTGATCGCACCCTCGATGTCGTCCTCGTCGCCACGCTCCGACGCGCGCAGGGCCAGCCGGTGCGCGGACGTGCGGGCGGGCAGCTCGGCGGAGCCGAACCGGTCGTCGAAGGCAACCAGCGCCGCCCGGAAGGTGCCCCGGTCGTGCCGGCCCCAGCTCCGCTCCGCGAGGTCCAGCAGATCGTCCGGGCCGGCGTCTTCAGGCACTGTCACGACCTGTGGTTCAGCCCTGCCGGTTCGCACCCGCCGGGCCCGGTCCGCGGACGACGCCGGTGTCCCCGGCGCGCCGGCCGGCTCGTCCCCGACCGGTCGGGCCGGACGGCGGCGGACGCTCGCGGACAGCGGCACATGCTCGCCGCTCGCCCGCACGGCCAGCCGACTGGCGATCCACTCCGACTGGTGGCTCGTGCCGTTACGGGCGTCGAAGCGGGCGGCCAGACCGGCAGCGGTTTCGGCCAGCTCGTCCGCCAACGACGCCGCCGACACCTCGGCGGCCGGCCGGCCCTCGGCGGCCCGGCGGTACACGGCCGACGGGCCGGCCTGACGCAGGGCCGCGGCGGCCGCCGCCGAGAAGTGCATGGCGGCGGCCGGCGACGGCGGCCGGTCCAGCCAGTCCAGGTGCCGCTCGACCAGCTCGATGGCTCGCGCCTCGTTGCCGGTCAGCGTGCAGAACTCGACGTGGTCCGCGATGTCCCACAGGTTGGCGAGATTGCCGCGCTGCCGGCGGTACGCCTCCCGGTGCGCGTCCCGCGCCTCCTCGACCCGCCCGGTCCGCAGGTACGGCAGGAGCAGCGCGGTGAGGATCGACTGCGGCTGCTCGTTGCAGTTGAGCCGGCCGGCGAGCACCGGCTCGGCCAGCTCCACCGCCTCGACGTCCCGCCCGGTGTCGGCGAGGTAGCCCACCTGGCTCGTGGGGTCACAACCGGCGCAGTCGGACAGGGCGTCGCGCGGGGTGGTCTGCCAGAGGCGGTACCAGTGCGCCGCGGCCTCGACGTCGCCCACGTGGTCGGCGACCCGGAACCGGTGCTTGTGCACGGCCTGCAGGCTGTGCCCGCCGGCCCGGTAGCGGCGTTCCATGTCGTCCAGCACGGCGTACGTGCGGTCGAGCGGCACCTCCGGGAAGTTCAGCAGGCCGTTGATCATGTACTTGAAGTGCCAGAGCAGGTTGTGCAGGTGCCCCTGGTGGTACGGCTGCGGGTCGCTGTCGAACTCGGACAGGCACCAGGAGAAGGTCACGAAGGACTTGGCCGGCTCACCGCCGTAGATGTAGCCGGTGGTGGCCTGCATCCGGGTGACGAATGCGAGGTGCCGGTCGTCGGCGGCGTCCACCCGGCGCAGCAACTGCTCCAGGGCGGCGATCTGCCCCGCCCCGTACGGCATGTCGGCGATGCCGCGAAGCACCCGCCACAGATCCTCGTCGCTCATGCTCACTCCCGTCCCGGGACAGCCCGGCCGAGCAGGCCGAGGAAGGAATCGTTCAGCAACGCCGCGTCGGCGGCGCGGATCGGATGGTGGCCGAGCAGCAGCGCCTGCCCGTACAGCGCCTCGATGGCCAGACCGACCAGCTCCGGATCGCTAAGCACGGTCACCCGTCGTACCAGCGGGTTGCGGTGGTTGAGCACCAACTGCGGACGGTCCGGCGGGGCGGTGGCGGCGAGCGCGTCGAGCACTCCACCCCACAGCTCGTCGGCCCGGTCCCGGCTGGCCGCGAGCTGGTCGTTGAACGCCGCCGACCGGCTGACCAGGTAGAGCGCGGGCAGGGAAACCGGGTCGTACGCCCGGATGACCACCTCGCAGCCGGAACGCTCGACGGCCCGCTGCGCCGCCGCGAGGAACTGTCGCAACGCCAACTCCACCTGCGGGTCGAGCGCGTCGAACCGGGTGGTGAGGTCACTCGGCTCCAGCCGCTCGATGAGCACCGAGCGGTCCACCACCGGCAGCCGCTCGATCAGCTCGGTGTCGTACGTGTAGCCGGCGTTGACCACCGCCAGGTCCTGCGCGGCGGCGACAGCGGCCAGTTGACGGAACTCGTCCAGGCTGGCCGCGTAGCGGACCACGCCGTAGCGCTCCCGGAACTCGGCGAGGGTGAGCGTGCCGACGTTGGTGTCCATGGGCCACCACCGGTCGACCAGCCGGAGCATCTCGTCGTCGTGCAGCGCCAGGGCCTTCACGCCGAGGTGGTGCACCTGGAGGAACTCGGCCAGCCGGTGCGGGTCGTGCCGGGCCAACCGGACCAGCCAGCCGCGCACCTGGTCGCCGAGTGCCTCCCGGGTCGCCGTCAGCAGGGTGTCCTCGTAGAGGGCCTCCCGGCTGGCGGTCGGGCGCAGCTCGGTCGCGTCCACCACGCAGTGTGCGAAGAACGCCCATTCCGGCAGCAGCCCGTCGGCGTTCTCGGTGAGCAGCATCCGCTTGAGGTAGACGCGGTGCCCGGCCCGGGCCGCCGGGTTCACCGGCGTCGGCAGGATGACGGCGACGCCGGTCAGCCCGGCCTCCGGCACGGCCAGCGGCAGGACGTCGAACGGGTCCACGCCGAGCGTCTCCCGGGCGTACCGGATCAGCGCCGCGCGGTCCAGCGGCGCTCCCGGCGTGGTCGGCCAGGGCGGCTCCCCGGCGGTGGTGACGACGTCGCCGACGCGGACGGTGACCGGCAGCAGCGCGCCGAAGAGCCGGGCCAGGTCGGTGACGGTCGCGGTGGTGAACCACTGGTCCGCGTCGCGGCGGGGCACCAGCGTGACGGTGGTGCCCGGCTCGGCGCGAGCGGCCTCCGGCGGGGCCACCGTCACCGCGTATCGGCCGTCGGCGTACCCGGTCCAGCGAACCGTGGGCTCGTCGCCGTGCCGGGTGAGCACCTGGATCTCGTCGGCCACCAGGAAGCAGGAGAGCAGACCGATGCCGAACTGGCCGAGGAACTCGTGCCGGGAGAAGCCGAGCTCGTCGCGCTTCGAGCTGCGGCCGATGGTGGCCAGCAGCTCGTGCACCTGCGCCTCGGTCAGGCCGATGCCGGTGTCGTGCACCCGCAGAGTGCCGTCGCCGGTGCTGTCCGGGGGTTCGATGCGTACCAGCGCCGGCGCGTCCGGTTCGGTCCTGCGGCGGGCGGTGATCGCGTCCACCGCGTTCTGGAGCAGCTCACGGACGTAGACCCGCGGGCTGCCGTAGAGGTGATGACTGAGCAGGTCAACCACGCCACGTAGGTCGACCTGGAAAGTGTGATCCACGCCTGTTGTCTCCCCGTCCCGATATCGGCGCTCACCGTACCCATGATCACCGACCGGCGCGGTCCCCTCTCTGCCCGGCGGCTTGACCCTCGACCCGGTCGAACCGGCACGGTCGCCGGCATGACTTCCTCCGCTCTGGGCCGGGACTTCCAGCTCCTGTGGTCCGCGGCCGTCTCGTCCCGGTTCGGGGACGCGCTGCGTACCCCGGCGCTGGCCCTGCTGGCCGCGACCGTGACCCGTGATCCGCGGATCATCGCGGCGGTCACCGTGGCCGGGCAGTTGCCGCCGCTGCTCTTCGGCCTGCTCGGCGGCGTGTACGCGGACCGCTGGGACCGCCGTCGGACGATGGCGGTGGTCGACGGGGTACGCGCGGCAGTGGTGGCGGCGCTGGCCGTGGTGGTCGCGCTCGACCGGGTCAGCGTGCTGGTGCTGCTGGTGGTGGCGTTTCTGCTCGCCACGTTTGGCACTCTCTTCGACTCCGCGTCGTTCGCGCTACTCCCCGCGCTGGTGCCACCGGACGCGCTGCCCCGGGCGAACGGTCGGCTCCAGGCGGGGGCGGCGGTGGCCGGTGGGTTCCTCGGGGCGCCCGCCGCCGGTGTCCTGTTCGCCGTCGCCCCGGCACTTCCGTTCGCAGTCGACGCCGTCACCTTCGCGGCGGCAGCCCTGCTCGTGCTGGCCCTCGGTGCGCCTCCCGCCAGCACCCCGGGAACGGCACGGCGGCGCGACACTGTGTGGGGCGAGATCGTCGAGGGGCTGCGGTGGTTGGTGGCGCACCGGACCCTGTGGCGGGTCACCGTGCTCACCGCCGCGAGCAACCTGGCGATCAGCGGAATCATGGCGGTGCTGGTGCTCTACGCGCTGGACGTGCTCCGGGTGCCACCGGCCGGGTACGGGCTGTTCGCCGCCGCCGCCATCGTCGGGGGTGTGGCGGGGGCGCTCGGGGCGGGACGGCTCGCCGCCCGACTCGGCACGGTGCCGGCGCTGCGTGCGGTGCTGGCAGTGGAGACCGTGGCGTTGACCGGCTTCGCGCTGGCTCGGCATCCGGTGTCGGGCGGGATCGCGCTCGCCGTCTTCGCCGCCGGCACCGTGGTGTGGAACAGCCTGTGGGCGTCGTACGGGCAGCGGCAGGTGCCGAGCGAACTGCTAGGGCGGGTCGGTGCGGCCCAGCGGATGGTCGGTCTGCTCACCGCACCGCTCGGGGCGGCGCTCGCCGGGCTGGGCGCCGCGTCGTACGGCACGGCACCGGTGGCGGGCGCTGCGGCGGCGACGTTCGCGCTGGTCACCGTCGCCGCGTGGCGGACACTGCGACCGGCTGTGTCCGCCGTGTCGAGCGGCGCGGGTTAGCCCGGCGTCCGCTCCCGGTGCGACAGCCCGGACAGGCGCAGCGCGATGCGTCGGCGGGCCGGTGGAACGGCACCGAGCAGCCGGAGCAGCACGTCCCGGGCGGGCCGACGAGCCGGTGAGACACCGGCCATCCTGGTCAGCCCGGCGGCGAAGCTCAGCACGTCCTCGGCCATCGGCCGCTGCCGGGCGGTGTAGTCGTCGAGCAGCGTCTCCGGGCCGCCGTCGAGCACGTCCGCCACTGCGGTGCCGAGTGCCACCGCGTCGCAGATCCCGAGGTTCATGCCCTGCCCGCCAGCCGGGCTGTGCACGTGCCCGGCGTCGCCGGCCAGCAGCACCGGTCCGACTCGGAAGGTGTCGGCGATCCGGTGGTGCACCCGGAACCGGGAGCCCCAGAGCACCTCGGTCACCCGGTCGGGTCGTCGCGCCGGGCCACGCTCGTCGAGCAGCGCCTGGAGGTAGGCCGCGTCCGGTTCGGTCGGGGCGTCCGCCACGGCGGCGACCAACCGGACCACCCCGCCGGGCAGCGGCGCCCAGACCAGCGGCCCGGGGCGGGCGAGGAAGAGCGCCGCCTCGTCGCGGGGCAGCACGCTGCGCACCCGCACGTCGGCGAGCACGAAGGACTCCTCGTCGCTGCTGCCGGTGAAGCCGATGCCGGCCAACTGTCGGACCGTGCTGTGCAGGCCGTCCGCGCCGACCACGAACCGGGCCCGCAGCGCCGCCCCGTCGACCTGCGCGAGCATGCCGTCACCGGCGCGGCTCAGCCCGGTGAGCTGGCACGGCCGTCGTACCTGGACATCGCGTTCAGCCAACTTCTCGGTGAGCACGGCCTCGGTGACCGCCTGGGAGACCAGCAGCGCGTAGGGGAAGCGGGACGGCAACTCGTGGAACGGCACCGACAGCAGCACCCGGTCCCGGTCGCGCACCGTGAAGCGCGGCGTCCGCACCGCCTGGGCGATCAGCGGCGCCGCGGCGTCGATCCGGTCCAGCACCTCCAAGGTGTACGCGTGCACGACGGCAGCGCGGGAGGTCGTCGGCGGCGCGGCCAACCGGTCCAGCACCGTCACCTCGACGCCGCGCCTTGCCAGCGTCAACGCGGTGGCGAGACCGGTGGGGCCCGCGCCCACCACCAGGACGTCGGTGCTCGTGGGCAGCATGGCCACCTCCAGAAAGCCGTTGCCAACACTTGTTGGCAAACACTTGTTGGCAACGCTAGGGCCCGCCCGATTGCGTGTCAACACTTGTTGGCCTACGGTCGTTGGCATGACCAGCCCGACGCGCTCCCGACGCTCCGACACCACCCGGGCGGCGATCCTGCGAGCGGCCCGGGAACGGTTCGCGGCGGACGGCTACGAGCGCGCCACGATCCGGGCCATCGCCGCCGACGCCCAGATCGACCCCTCGATGGTGATGCGCTACTACGGCAGCAAGGAGGGGCTGTTCGCGGCGGCGGCCGAGTTCGACCTACGCCTGCCCGACCTGACCTCGGTGCCGCCCGCTCGACTCGGTGAGGTGCTGGTCCGGCACTTCCTCGCGCGCTGGGAGGGCGACGAGACCCTGGTGGCGCTGCTGCGGGCCGCCAGCACCAACCCCGGCGCGGCCGAACGCATGCGCGGCATCTTCGCCGACCAGCTCACCGCCGCCGTGGCCACGTTCGGCGGCGACCCGGCGCTGACCGCCCGACGGGCCGGCCTGGTGGCCAGCCAGATCCTCGGCCTCGCCTTCACCCGGTACATCGTCCGCCTGCCGCCCATGGTCGACACCCCGCCGGACGACCTGGTCTCCTGGATCGCGCCGACGCTCCAGCGCTATCTGACCGGAACGCCACCGGGCTGACCCAACCTTTTCCCACCTCCCGTGCGTCTGCCAGTTGACGCGTACAGCGCGACGGCCGGGAGGGGGGCGGATGGCGCCGCCGAAGGACGACGGACGCGACGGCTACCTCGCCTTCGTGGAGAACCACCAGCACCGGCTGCTCCGCGCGGCCTACCTGATCTGCGGCAACCAGCATCAGGCCGAGGACCTCCTCCAGGACGCGCTGCTGAAGCTGGCGCTGCGCTGGCCCTCGGTCCGCAACGGCGACCCCTCCGCGTACGTGCGGGCCATCCTCTATCGCGACTCGGTGTCGTGGTGGCGTCGCCGACGGCGGGAATGGCTCAGCGCCGCACCGCCGGACCAGGTGGCCCACGACCGTGACGGCGCGTTACGGCTGACGATGCACGACGCGCTGGGCCTGCTGCCACCACGGCAGCGGGCCGTGCTGGTGTTGCGCTACTACGAGGACCTGACCGAGGTCGCCACCGCCGAGGCGCTCGGGGTGACCGTCGGCACCGTGAAGAGCCAGTGCCACGCGGCGCTGCGCCGACTCCGCGAGGTCGCCCCGGACCTCGCCCGCGATGCCCGACCGAGCCAGGGCTCGGCCGATCTGGCCAGCGGCTTGGAGGTGAACCCGTGAACGAGCAGGAACTGCGCCAACTGCTGACAGTCAGCGTCGAGGACGTGCTGCCCAGCCAGCCGGCCGCCGCCGGATGGGAGCGGGCTCGACGCACCCGGCGTAACCGGCGGGCCGTCGGAGTGGTCGCCGTGGCCGTGCTCCTTGTCGGCGGTGGCACCGTTGCGGCGCTGCGACCGCCCGCCGATCCGGTACCGGTCCCACCGGTCGGCCCGACGGTGACCCCGACCGCCGATCCCACCCACGCTGGTCCGGTGCAGCGACCGCCCGCAGACCTGACCTACCCGCCCGATCCGTTGGCGAAGCTCGGTGCCCCGGCGACGGTGCCGCTCTCCGAGCGACCGGTCCAGCGGGCACTGGCACTGTTCCAGCCGCTTGACGAGGAGGGTCGCGAGGACGGCTCGGTTCGGGTGCTCGGCAACGACGGCGTGGTGCGCAGCCTCGACGTGGTGCCGCTGGCACCCACCCGGGACGCGAGCGGCAATGAGGTAGCGGCCCTCAGGCCGGGAGTGCTGTCGCCGGACGGCCGGTCGGCCGCGTTCGCGCAGACCAAAGAGCTGATCATGATCGACCTCACCACGGCGGCCGTCCGCCGGATACCGCTCGACGGCTACCTGGAGCAGGTGGTGTGGGCGCACGACCGGGTGCTGGTCGGGGGCGACGACCGGACGTACGCGGTGGACCGCGCTACCGGAGCGGCCAGCCCGATCGACGTGTCGACCTGGGAGTTGATCGCGCCCGACCCGGCCGCCGGCCGCGAGGCCCCGCTCATTGAGACGTACGGCGAGGGGACCAGCCTGCAGTTGCGCAGCCGAACCGCCCGGGAGGGCAAGCTCCGCTCCGAACAGCCGATCAACGCCTCGGCGCTGCCGTCGCCCTACCAGGTCAACGAGTTCTACGGCCGGGGCTGGCTGCACGGCGAGCGGCTGGCCCGAGCAGCCTGGATCACCAGCGGCGAGATCAGTGGCGCCGAGGGGGCCGCGGTGCTGGACGCGCGGACCGGCGCCGTGCTCCACCTGCTCGACCTGGGCCGGGAGCGCGGCAAGGGCTGTTGCGAGGTGCTGGGCTGGGACAACAGGGGCGCGGTGCTGCTCCGACTGGAACCGGCCGCCCTGGCGCGCTGGCATCCGGAGACCGGCGAGATCACCGGAATCATCCGCGACCTGCGCGGCGTGATCGTGCTGGCCAGCTGACAGGGGTCGCGTCGCCTCGACGTGATCGACTCGGGTTCATGGATACCGCGGTGTCCCAGCGAAGGGGACAGCTCGACATCAGGGAACCCGAGTCGATCACACAACGAACCGGTCAGACGGCCAGGCCGCCGGGCTGATCGCCCTTGACCACTGGCGCCCGGACCAGGTTGCCCCACTCGGTCCACGAGCCGTCGTAGTTGCGCACCTGCGGGTAGCCCAACAGGTGCCGCAGCACGAACCAGGTGTGGCTGGACCGCTCGCCGATCCGGCAGTACGCGATCACGTCGTCGTCCGGGCTCAGCCCGAGCTGGTCGGCGTAGATCACCTTCAGCTCGTCGGCCGACTTGAACGTGCCGTCCTCGTTGGCGGCGGACTTCCACGGCTTGCTGACCGCGCCCGGGATGTGCCCACCGCGCAGCGCACCCTCCTGGGGGTAGTCCGGCATGTGCAGCATCTCGCCCGTGTACTCACCCGGCGACCGGACGTCGACGAGTGGCCGGCCGGACGCGACGTGCGCCATGACCTGCTCCCGGAAGGCCCGCAGTGGGGCGTCGTCACGCAACGGCACCGGATAGTCGGCGCGCGGGCGAGCCGTCTTGTCGCGGGTCACCTCGCGCCCCTCGGCGATCCACTTCTGCCGGCCGCCGTCGAGCAGTCGCACATCGGCGTGGCCGAAGAGTGAGAAGACCCAGAGGGCGTACGCGGCCCACCAGTTGAAGTTGTCGCCGTAGAAGACGACGGTGTCGCCCCGGCCGATGCCCTTCGCGGCGCACATCTCGGCGAAGCTCGCGGCGTCCAGGTAGTCCCGGGTCACCTGATCGTTCAGCTCCAGGTGCCAGTCGACCTTGACCGCACCGGGAATGTGACCGGATTCGTAGAGCAGCACGTCCTCGTCGGACTCGACGACGACGAGGCCCTCATCGCCCAGATGCTCGGCCAGCCACTCGGTGGTGACCAGCCGCTGCGGGTCCGCGTACGACTGGAGGCGGGGATCGGGATCGTTCGGCACAGACATGATCCCCAAGGTACGCCGGATCGCCGCCAGCGACCGCTGTAACGGGACCGGCCCACCACCCGCACGGGATGGTGGGCCGGTCGGCCGATCCACTGGCTACTGGTCGCCGGCCTGCGCCGGGTTGCTGGGCGGCGGGTTGCCGACGAAGAAGATGAAGGATGCCGAAGCCGACTCGGTGCCGCTCCGGTCGATGCTCCAGACGGTGAGCATGGTCAGCCCGGCCTTGGCCGGCGTCCAGGTCACCGATCCGGTGCCGTCGGCCGCCGCGGCCACGGTGCTGGTCACCGTGTTGAAGCTGTAGCGGTAGCTGACCACGTCAGCCTGGCGCGGCGTGAAGGTGAAGACACCGGGCACACCCGGCGCCCCACTGGTGGCGCCCTGCCGATAGACCGTCGCGGTGATCTTCGGGGTGGTGGACAGCACGAAGGTGCTCGTCGTGGTGGCGGTCACGCCGTCGGCGGTCACGCTGGTCACGGAGAGCGTCCGGTTGCCGCCCCTGGTGGCGGTGACGGTGAGCGCTGCGGTGCCGTCGGCCGCCGCCTCGACGGTCTGCTCGGGGTCGCCGTCCAGTTGGAACCGGTAGCGGACCACCCCAGCCATCTGCGGCTGCACTGTGAACGTCGTCGGCACGCCGATCTCAGTGAGTCTGCCGGTGACGATCGGTGCGACGTCGCTGGCCCGGAACTCGTACCTCGCCTCGGGAGACCTGTTCCCGGCCGCATCCAGGCTCCACACCAGGAGGGTGTTGGGGCCCGCATCGGGGTGGAGCGTGACGGTTGCCGAGCCGCCGAGGTGGTCCGCCGACACCGCGTGGACGCCGTCCCCGCCGAGCAGCTCATACCGGAAGCCGACCGCGTCCGGTGTCGCCGCCGCGTCGAAGGTGAACCGACCCGGCAGCGCCGGGGTCCAGCCCTCGACGGGGAAGTCGGTGGAGGTGACGATCGGGGCGACCACCGGGCCTTGGAAGTCGGTCCGGAGATAGCAGAGGCCGCTCCACTCCCCGGTTGCCCAACTGTCCGCCGCCCGCACCTGCCACGCGTACACCCGGTCGTGGGTGAGCGTCTCCCGTTCGACGAGGACGCTCTCCCGATCACCTTCCCGACCGTACTGGCCGAACCGTTCGATCCGAGCGGTCGGCTCGTCGACAGGCCAGAGCGCGAAGGTGGTGGTCAACCTGTCGGTGCCACCGCTCTCGTTGATGTCCTGGTCATGCAGGATGGCGGAGAGCGCCACATCGTCGTTCTGCCACAACTGGTACGGCTCGGCCGTCGTACACGGTTCGCCGGAGGTTTGCAGCTCGGTCGGCGCGCCCGGTGGGTTGTTGGCACCAATGGGAAGCTCGTTCGCTGCGGCCGGCGCGGCCGGGAGCGTGAGGATCCCGGCGGCGACCGCCACGGAAAGCCCCACGGTCAGCAGGGCCCGGGCCGGTCTTGCGGATGTCGTCGTGCCAGGCATGAAGGTCATCCCTCATCTACCTTTCCCCGATGTCCCCGCCTTCCGATCAGCGGGGGCAGCGGATGCTATCGAGGAAGGCGGACATCGGGCGACCCCGATCCGGCCAGGTCAATCCACAGTGGAAGCCACGGCCCTGCTCAGGCGCGCCGGTGGGCTATCCGACCAGCGACGACGGTCACCAGGCAGGTGCCGTCGAGGCCGTGCACCGCGAGGTCGGCCCGCCCGCCCGGACGCAGCGTCGGCGCCACGGCGGTGGCCAGCACCAGCAGGTCGCCGCGCTCGGCAGCGGCGCGCAGGGCGGGGTCGGTCAGGTGTTCCGCCAGCACCGCCGTCACCCCGGTACGCAGCAGCGCGTGCACCCGCTCACGCGGGGTCGGGGCGGGCGGCAGCGGACCGTCGTGCAGCAGACCCGGCCCCAGCGAGCCGGGCCAGCGGCGAAGCCGGGCGTTGGCGTACGCCGAAGTCAGCTCGGCCAGTGGGCCGACGGCCTCGATCCGGTCGCCGCTGACCAGCACGGCGTGGTCGGGCACCGGCTCGCCGTCCGGGTCACGGCGCAGCAGGGCCGCCGTGTGCACTGTGAGCATGATCAGTCGACGAGCGGGCCGAGTTGCGGGCGCTTCGCCGTCACAGTGTCGCCGGACGACCGACCGGTCAACCGCCGCTTCACCCAGGGAGCGAGGTACTGACCGGCCCACCGCAGGTCGGAGGCGCGGGCGGCCAACCATGGTGACGGCGCCGGGTGCGGCGGAACCATCAGCCACTCCTCGTCGCAACCAACCCCGAGGGCGTTCAGCACCTGCCCGGCGACCCGGCGATGCCCGGCCGGGGAGAGGTGCAGCCGGTCGGTGCTCCACAGCATGGGGTTGAGGAACGTGTCGTCGGCGTACAGGTCGACCATGATGGCGCCGTGCCGCTCGGCGGTCTCACCGACCGCCTGGTTGAGCAGCTGCACCCGGGGGGCGACGAGGCGTTGACCGGGCAGTCGGGCCATCACGTCCGCGAACCGGAAGAGGAGCACGTCCGCGCCACCCGAGCGCAGTTGCCGGACCACCTCGTCGAAGCGGGCGACCAGCGTGTCCGGATCGAAGGTGCGCCGCAGCACGTCGTTGCCACCGGCCGCGAAACTGATCAGATCGGGCTTCATCGCCACGGCGGAGGGCACCTGCTCGGCGACCACGCCGGGGAAGAGCCGGCCCCGGATGGCCAGGTTCGCGTACCGGAAGTCGGGCCCCGCGTCGGCGGCGAGCCGGGTCGCCACCAGGTCCGCCCAACCCCGGAAGGTGCCATCGGGGTACGCGTCATCCATACCCTCGGTGAAGCTGTCCCCGACCGCGACATAACTGCGCCAGCGCACCCGCGCCTCCCCTACGCCACCCGTTGCCTGCGGCGACCAGTCTGTCACCGCGGCAACGCCCGGCACCGCCCCGAATCCACTACGTGTCGGAGGTCATTGCGCCGACGACGACGGGAGGGACCGGCCACCCCCGTGAGTGGCCGGTCCCTCCTACCCGGTGACGCTGCACCGGGAGCTCAGCCCAGCAGGCCACCCCACGGCTGGCCGGCGGGCACCGACGCGGTGGCCAGCACCCGGCCACTGGCCGCGTACCGGACCAGCCGGTACGCCGGCGCGCCGTCGGCCGGCGTCGCCGCGTTGACCTGCACCACCAGACCGCCGTCGGCCAGGACGACACCGTCGATGGCCTGGCCGTGCCCGGTCGGCTTCTTCCACGCCGGGTCCAACGGCGCCAGCTCGGTGAGAGCCCCGCTGGCGGCGTCGAGCCGGTAGTTGCGGAACCGCTCGCTGCAGGCACATCCGCCGGGGCTGGTCGTGTGGGCGCTGATCACCAGCGTCCGGCTGTCACCGGAGATCGCCGCCACTCCGCCGATGACGAGGCCGGCGGGGAGGCGCGGGCTGACCGCCCGTCGGACGCCTCGCTCGTCAGAGATCGCCACGGTCTGCGCGCCGACCTGGGCGATCCACCCACCGGACACCGTCGGGCACTTCGGGTGGTGGGTGGCGAGCACCTTCTGCCCGGTCCCGTCGGCGTTGACCGCGATGAGCGTCAGCTCCTTCTCCCGCCCCAGGCCGTACAGCACCCGCCCGGAGTCGAGCCAGCTCGGCGCGCAGGTCTGCTGACCCTGGGTCGGAATGACGTGCCGCTTCGTGCCGTCGAACGCGCTGATCACCAGGCGGCGGGCGGACCCTTCCAGCCAGGCCACCCGTCGGCCGTCCGGCGAGACGGCAAGTGGGCCGGCGTCCATGCTGTTCCCGAGACGACCCGAACGCACCACCTGCCACGTCCCAGCAGCGGTACGCCGCCAGATCCGGGCCGGGTCGTTCTGCTTCTGGCCGTACTCCTCGGCGGTGTACCAGGTCATCTGCGGCCACTGCGTCGAGCCGACCGCCGGACGGGCCGGCGCGACGGCCGGGGCCGCATCCGGCACGGAGCCGCCCGTGCCGGCGGCCGGGGTGTCACCGGTCGCGGGAACGGGGGTGGCGGTAGTGGTGCCGGTGACGCTTTCGGCCGGAGCGGGCGTGGTCTTCGGGTCGGCGGTGCCGCAGGCCGCGGCACCGAACGCCAGGAGCAGCAGTGCGGCCGTACCGGCGAGCGTGCCGGAACGGCGGGCCGAGGCGGGACGGGTGGTGTGGGTGAACGGGCCGAGGTTCATCGTCTTTGTCCTTTGTGGAGGCTTACCGTGCCTGACACCACCCAAGACGAGCGCCTGGCCGTGGCGAGTTGCCGCCTCGGCGCGCTACTACCGGACAGTCGGATCCGCTCGCACCGGCAACCTTTTCCGCAGTTCACCGACCGTGATCAACACTCGCCCGTCGACGGTGCGCAGACACAGAAAGGGCGGGCCACCCGAGGGTGACCCGCCCTTTCTCGCGCTGATCGTTCAGTCGACGACGGCCAGGATCTGCTCGTTCTTCAGACTCGCCGGCTCGGCGATCTCGGAGATCTTCTTCCCGTCCTCGTCCACCAGCAGCACCGCGTACCCGTTACTGGTCTTGACCCGCACGACCATCGAACCGTCCGCCTGGAAGTAGACCTGTTCCAGCGTGCGCCCACCCAACGGCAACGAGACCTGCTTGCCCGTACGGGTGTCCAGCACCACGTTGGCCCGCAGATCGCGCTTCACCATGACCGCAGCATCACCCGGCCTCATTCGCAGCAAGGCGATCCGGGAACCGTCCGGCGAAAGGCTGGCAAGATCGTCGGCGCTCCAACCGTCACGGGAAAAGCCGGGGATGACGCGTAGCTTCGTGCCGTCCGGGCTGTAGAGCGTGACCCCGGCGTAGGTGCTCATGGCGATGGTCTTACCGTCCGCCGACCAAAGGGCGTGGCAGTCCTCAGGTTCGGTGGTCCACCAGCGCACCGTTTTTTTCGCCGAGCGCACGTCCAGCAATCCGAACCGGCCAAATCCACCAGTTGGTTTGTCCTCGCGGAACAGCAACTGCCGTCCGTCGGGAGACCAGGCCGGAGTGACGCAGTACGGATCCACCTCCGAGCGCATCTTCTGCTTGTTCGACCCGTCGACATCGGCGATGTAGAGATCGCCGCCGTCGTCGGCACCCTCGCCCGCCCAGGCCACCCGGCGGCCATCCCGCGACACGTTGACGTTGAGGACCGCTGCGCTCTCCGGCAGCGCCATGAGTCGTACCGGGTTGTCACCCGGACGCCACGACCGCAGATTCCCATTCTCGCCGCTGGGCCTAGTAACGGGGCCGTAGAAGAGCTTGCCGAACTGCACGGACGGGGTGTTCGTGCTGGACCCGCCGCTGGGCGGGGCGCCAGGCGCGTCGCCGGCTCCGCCCGTGCCGGCGGCCGAGGTGTCGCCGGTTGCGGGAACGGGAGTGGCGGTGGCGGTACCGGTCGGAGCGGGCGTGGTCTTCGGGTCGGCGGTGCCGCAGGCCGCAGCGCCGAACGTCAGCAGCAGCAGTGCGGCCGTGCCGGCGAGCGCGCCGGAACGGCGGGCCGAGGCGGGGCGGGTGGTGCGGGTGAACGGACCGAGGTTCATCGTCGTTGTCCTTTGTGGAGGCTTACCGTGCCTGACACCACCCAAGACGAGCGCCTGGCCGTGGCGAGTTGCCGCCGCGGCGCGCTACTACCGGACAGTCGGATCCGCTCGCGCCGGCAACCTTTTCCGCAGATCACCGACCGTGATCAACACCGACTCCGCAGCGGTGCGCAGACGCAGAAAGGGCGGGCCGCCCGAGGGTGACCCGCCCATCTCGCGCTGATCGTTAGTCGACGACCGTCAGAATCTGCTCGTTCTTCAGACTCGCCGGCTCGGCGATTTCGGAGATCTTCTTCCCGTCCTCGTCCACCAGCAGCACCGCGTACCCGTTACTGGTCTTGACCCGCACGACCATCGAACCGTCCGCCTGGAAGTAGACCTGCTGCGGCTTCCGGCCACCCAGGGGCAGTCGTATCTCCTTGCCCGTCTGTGTGGCCCGCACCACGGCGACGCCGGAAGTTAGAACCCCGGCCTCCTGATTTCTACTGCCAGAGTCGCGGCGGTTCAGTGCGATGCGATCACCATGTGGGGAGAGGCTCATAACGTCACCGCTCGCCAAGAAGTCACTTGGATCCAGCACTGGCATGTCATGCTTTCGATTGCCACTGCTATCGAGCAGCACCACACCGTCATGGGTGTTCATCGCGATGGTGGCACCGTCGGACGACCAGCGGGGATTGCACCCAGCAAGCTCGCTGGACCACCAGCGCACCGTCCTATTCGCCGAGCCTGTGTCCAGCACCCCGTAACGGCCAGGCCCCTCCGCCTCGGTCCACTCGCCGAACAGCAAGTACCGCCCATCGGGCGACCAGACCGGGTGGACGCATAACTGGTCGACCTCTGTGCGCATCCGCTGCCTGTCGGAGCCGTCGACGTCGGCCGTGTAGAGGTTGATACTACCCTCGCCGTCACCCTGCACCCACGCAACCCGGTGCCCGTCCGGCGAGATACTCACCCGCCTGACGGCCGCAAAGGGTTCAGGCAGAGCCCCTAGTCGTACCGGACTGTTGCCCGGACGCCAGGACCACAGGTTCGCGGTTTCGGCCTTGGCGATTTTGGCGGGGCCGTAGAAGAGCTTGCCGAACTGCACGGACGGGGTGTTCGTGCCCGACCCGCCGCTGGGCGGGGCGCCAGGCGTGTCGCCGGCGCTGTTGGACGGCGTCGGGGTGGGCGTCGGAGTCGGCGACGGCGACGCGGTGACCGACGGGGTGTCAGCCGGCAGCGGAGGCGGGGACTGGTCCGATCGGACGGCGAAGGCGGTGCCGGCCGCCACGCCGATCAGCACCAGCGCGGCGGCCGACGTGGCAACCGCCCGTTGGATACCAAGCCGACGGGACGTACGCAGGGTCCGGTCCCGCAGGTCGACGGAGGTGACCTCGTCGGCCAGGGCGGTCAGGTCGAGCCGAAGGCGCTGGTCGTTCATTGGGTACTCCCTTCCAGGACGTACAGCTCGGCGAGTTCGGGCGCGACGGCGCGCAGCCTGGCCAGTGATTTGGCCGTCTGGCTCTTCACGGTGCCGATCGTGACGCCGAGCAGGTCCGCCGCCTCAGCCTCGGTGCGGTCCTCGAAGAACCGCAGCACCAGCACGGCACGTTGCTTCGGGGAGAGCTTCGCCAGTGCCGCCCGCAGGGTGAGCCGCAGACTGGTCTGGTGGGCGTGGTCCGGGGCCGAGTCGCCTCCGCGTGGCTCGGGCATATCGCCCGGCATCGACTCGGGTACCCGGCGCCGTCGCCACCAGGACACCTGTAGGTGGTACATGGTCTTGCGGGTGTACGCCTCGGCGTTGCCGCTGTGGTGCAGGCGGTTCCAGGAGCGGTGGGTCCGGGCCAGGGCCGACTGGACGAGGTCCTCGGCCAGGTGCTGGTCGCCGGTGAGCAGGTAGGCCGAGCGCAGTAACGCCGGGGTGCGGGCACGGACGAACGAGTCGAACTCACTCAGCAGAGGGTCCACACGGGCCAATCCTTCAGGTCGAGGTACGAGGGCTTGGTGTCCTTGCAGACGCCAGCAACGGCGTCGATGGTTGCCGGTGTCGGGTCCGGTTCGGATCGAAATGGATCGCTCATCCTGCCTTACCGGCCGTAGGCTGCGCGGATGCTGCTACGCATGTCGACCCTGTTGCTGCGGACCCTGCGCGAGGATCCGGCCGACGCGGAGGTGCCGAGTCATCGGCTGCTGCTGCGCGCCGGCTACATCCGTCGTGCCGCACCGGGCGGCTACACCTGGCTGCCGCTGGGCAAGCTGGTGCTGGATCGGATCACCGACGTCGTACGCGCCGAGCTGATCGCGATCGGCGACCAGGAGGTGCACTTTCCGGCGCTGCTGCCCGCCGAGCCGTACCGCACCAGCGGCCGGTGGACGGAGTACGGCGACGACATCTTCACCCTCGCCGACCGGCGCGGTGCCGAGCACCTGTTGGCACCCACCCACGAGGAGATGGCGGCGCTGCTGGTCAAGGACCTGTTCAACTCGTACCGGGACTTCCCGGTGACGCTGTTCCAGGTGCAGACGAAGTTCCGCGACGAGGCGCGGCCGCGGGCCGGGTTGCTGCGCGGCCGGGAGTTCCTGATGAAGGACGCGTACTCCTTCGACCTGGACGAGGCGGGGCTGCGGGAGGCGTACGGGCGGCATCGTGCCGCGTACCAGCGGATCTTCGATCGGTTGGGGCTGGACTACACGGTGGTGCGGGCGATGTCCGGCGCGATGGGCGGCTCAGCGTCGGAGGAGTTCCTGGCGGCGACGTCGGTCGGCGAGGACACGTTCGTCGGCTGCACCTCCTGCGACTTCGCGGCGAACACCGAGGCGGTGGCCACCCGGGTGCCGAGCGCCGGTGACCCGAGCGCGCAGCCGGCCGTCGAGGTGCACGACACTCCGGAGACTCCGACCATCGCGAGTCTGGTGGAGTTGGCCAACGCGCGCCGGTTGGGCGGTCGGGACGGCTGGACCGCCGCCGACACCCTGAAGAACGTCGTGTTGTCCGTTCGTGAGCCGGGTGCCGACCGGGCCGAGCTCCTGGTCGTCGGGCTGCCCGGTGACCGGGAGGTCGACCTGAAGCGGGTCGCCGCCGCACTGCACCCGGCACAGGTGGCCGTCTTCGAGGAGTGGGCCGAGCATCCGGAGCTTGTGCGCGGCTACCTCGGACCGCAACTGCTCGACAAGCTGGGCATCCGCTACCTGGTCGACCCTCGGGTGGTGACCGGTTCTGCCTGGCTGACCGGGGCGAACGAGCCGGGCCGACACGCGACCGACGTGGTGTGCGGACGGGACTTCACCCCCGACGGCACCATCGAGGGGGCCGACGTCCGCGCCGGCGACCCCTGCCCCGCGTGCGAGGCGGGCGAGCTGACCATCCGGCGGGGCATCGAGATCGGGCACATCTTCCAGCTCGGTCGCCGCTTCACCGACGCCTTCGCCGTCGACGTGCTCGGGCCGGCCGGCAAGCCGGTCCGGCCGACAATGGGCTGCTACGGCATCGGGGTCTCCCGGGCGGTGGCGGCCGTCGCCGAGCAGCACCACGACGACCGGGGGCTGGTCTGGCCGGCGGCGATCGCACCGTGTGACGTACACCTGGTGGTTGCGGGCAAGGGCCCGCAGCTCGACGCGGCGCTGGAGCTCGGCGGGCGTCTCGCCGCCGCCGGCCTGCGGGTGCTCGTCGACGACCGCACGCACGTCTCGGCCGGGGTCAAGTTCACCGACGCCGAGCTGATCGGCATCCCCCGGGCCGTCGTGGTCGGCCGCCGGCTCGCCGAGGGGTACGTCGAGCTGCGCGAGCGGGCCGGCGGCGAGCGCATCGAGCTGCCGCTGGCCGGTCTGGTGGATCGACTCGTCGACGAGGTACGGCAGGAACGTGCGAACCTGGTGTAGCGACGGTGTCACGGGGTAGTGCAGTCGGATCGGCTGGATACGTCTTCGGAGGCTCTCATGACCGGTTACCGGGTCAGTGACGTGATGACCAAGCAGGTCGTGTACCTGCCGGCCGAGACCACCCTGGACGAGGCGGCCAGGGTGATGAAGGAGGCCGACATCGGTGATGTGGTGGTCACCGACGGCGCCAGCCTCGCCGGCATGCTCACCGACCGGGACATCGTGGTGCGGGCCGTGGCGGAGAACAGCTCCCCCGCGGCCACCACCATCGGCTCGATCGTCACCCGCGAGGTCGTCATGATCGAGCAGCACTGCACTGCGGGTGAGGCGGCGGCGCTCATGCGGGATCGGGGCATCCGACGGGTGCTGGTCTGTGACAGTGACCGCAAGCTGGTGGGGATCGTCTCGCTCGGCGACCTGGCCATGCAGCTCGACCCCACCAGCGCGCTCAGCGAGATCAGCGAGCAGTCACCGACGGTGTGAGCGGGGCCCGGGCATGACGGCGGTAGCCTCGACGCATGGCTGACATGCCGGCCCGACTGGCCGAGATCGTCGACGAGTTCGCCGCCGCGCCGCGCGACCTGGTGCTGGAGATGCTCCTGGAGTACGCGGACGTCGTCCCGGCGCTGCCGGAGGGCGCCGCGGAACGCGAGGGCATGGAGCAGGTGCCCGAGTGTCAGACGGCGTTCTTCCTGCGGGCCAAGGTGACCGCGGAGGGCACGGTGGAGACGCTCTTCGACTGCCCTCCGGAAGCGCCCACCACCCGGGCGTTCGCCGGGATCCTCGCCGAGGGGTTGGCGGGGGCGAGCGCTGAGCAGGTGCTGGCCGTGCCGGACGACCTCTATCAGCGGATGGGGCTGGCCCAGGCGATCAGCCCACTACGAGTCCGTGGCGGCACCGCGATCCTGGGCCGCCTGAAGCGGCAGATCCGGGAACAACTCGGCTGACCGCGGGGTTGCCACCGAGCATGGAGATCGAGATCTACGCGGACGTCATCTGCCCGTGGTGCTACATCGGCAAGCGCCGCCTGGATGAGGCCCTCGCCAGCTACGACGGCGAGGTGACGGTCCGTTACCGGCCGTTCCAGCTCGACCCGTCGCCGGTGCCGCAGCCCCTGCCGCTGGTGCAGGCGCTGGCCGGGAAGTTCGGCGGCCCGGAGCGCGCCCGGCAGATGGTCGACCACGTGACCCAGGTCGCGGCGGCCGACGGGCTGCGGCTCGACTACGACCGCGCGGTGATCGCCAACACCTTCGACGCGCACCGCCTCGTCTCGTGGGCGACCGACCAGGGCCGGGCGCCCGAGATGGTGGAGGCGCTCTACCAGGCGCACTTCAACAACGCTGTCGACGTTGGCTCGCGGGAGGCGCTGGCCGCCCTGGCCGGCGAGATCGGCCTCGACGCGGCCGACGCGCGCCGGTTCCTCGACTCCGACGAGCGCGTCGCCGACGTCGCCGCCGCACTGGCCACCGCCCGGGATCTGGGCATCACCAGCGTGCCGACCTTCGTGCTGGCCGGGAAGTACGCGGTCTCCGGCGCGCAGGAGGTGCAGACGTTGCTCGCCGCGTTCGCCGAGGTCGAGCAGCGGGAGTCCGCAGCGCACTCACACTGAGTCACCGGGGGTCGGGCGTCTGGCATCGATGATCACGATGTTTCACGTGCAACAACATCGATGCCGATGCCTGGTCAGGCTGGCCTGGCCAGCCCTTCGACCACCTGGGCTCCCGGCAGCGCGCCCAACGCCGGCCCCGGCAGCGCTATCTTGCTGTGCCGTACGCCGGACCCGACGATCACGTGCGGTGTGGCGATGACCCGCGAGTCCACCAGGATCGGCCACTGCGCCGGCAGCCCGATCGGGGTGATGCCGCCGTACTCCATGCCGGTCAACTCGACAGCGTCGTCCATCGGGGCGAAGCTCGCCTTGCGGACGTCCAGCGCCCGGCGGGCCACCCCGTTCACGTCGACCCGCGTGGTGGCCAGGACGATGCACGCCGCGTAGCGCACCACTCCCTCGCGCTTGCCCGCCACCACGACACAGTTGGCCGACACGTCCAACCCCACCTCGTACGCCGCGCAGAACGCCGCGGTGTCGGCGAGGTCGGCGTCGATCGGCGCGACCAGCACGTCGTTGACGTCCACCGGCGCGTCGGCCGGCCACTGCGCGATGGCCTCCGCGACCGGCGGGGCGAGCAGATCCAGGCGGGCGCGGGCCGGTTCGGTCTTCAGCGTTCCCATCACGGGTGCGATCCTCGCATCCGCGACGCTGAACCGCCCAGCGGCTCCCCGACCCCCCGGCGACGCCACCGGCCGGGGTCGGATCGATCCGGCGCTCAACTGCCGGCGAGGAACGCGTTGTCGCGCATGAAGGAGCGGTCGCGGCCAGCGGCCAACTCCTCCTCGCGCTGGGCCTTGGCCCGTTGCAGCTCCAGATCCTCGAACGCGTGCCGGACACCCAGCCGGATCACGCCGTAGAGGAAGACGAAGCCGAAGACGTAGAGGATCACAGTGGTGACGACAGCGAACATGGCGTCACGGTAAGACGAACGTGAACCGTTGTTGCTCTCATTTCCGGCCGGTTCCCCCGTACGTGTCGGCCAGATGGTCGGCCCGGGTACGCACGCCCCGGGGCAGTGCCTCGGTGGCCAGACCACCGGCCCGCAGCTCGCGACCGAGCCGGCCGGGAATCCGTCGTCGCGCAACCGGCCCAGCACCGCACGGCCCAGATTGCCGGACGCCCCGGTGACCAGAACCTTCATCTCGCCCTCCCCACTCGGTCGACTGGTGTTGACGAGACATCGCGGCAACCCGTGACGGCGGGCGGCCAATCATCCCGATCGAATCAGGTCCAACACGGTGAGCAGCGCGAAGAACGCGATCACGATCTCGTTGACGATCCAGGCGTGCCCCTCGGCCCACTCGCGCATCCGGGTCAGCACCCGCGAGGCCCTGCCCCCCAACAGCAGCAACGCCAGCAGAGGCAGCGCGAGCAGGAGCACGGTGACCAACACGAACGGCACCAGGTGCCACCACGGCAGGTCGTGTCGGGCCACGCTCGCCCCGACGGTGGCCATGGTCAGGTCGTCGGTGGGCGTCGCCACGAAGAGCAGCGCACCCAGCCGCAGCGCCTGCGGCGGACCGGCCTGCTCGATGCTCCCCAGCCAGCGCGGCGGTCCGGAGCGGTTCCGGCGTACCCAGATCAGCACGGCCAGGATCACGAGCAGGACCAGCACCACCAGGTCGATGGCGGGGCCGCGGTCGACCTTCCCGGCGACGGCGCTGGCGTCGGCGGCCGCGCCGCCGACCAGTTTGGTCAACAACCAGGCAAGGGTCACCCCGGCGGCGACCACCAGCCCCGCGCCGGCGAGGAAGCCCAGCGACGCCGCCCGGGGCCGATCCGACGAGGCCAGGAAGACCGCCACCACCAACTGCGTCCCGGCGACCATGACCACGGCGAGCGGCAGCACGGTCAGGAAGTTCATCGCCCGCCATCCTCCCGGCACGAGCAGGTGGGACGCGGCGGAATCCGCCGATCACCCGGCCTGTCGCGCACCCCCGCCCACCACGACCCGGCCGGCCAGCAGCGCCCCGAGCAGCGCCAGGCCCGCCGTCACCACGAGCGTCGTCGCGTAGCTCGCCGGGCCCGGCGCACTTCCTGCCGCCAACACGGCCCCGGTCAGCGCGAGCACTGTCGCCGCGAAGAGGGAGTCGCTCAGTTGCAATGACGAGCTGTTGCGGCCCTGTTCACCTGGCGCGGACAACTCCAGGGTGAGCACCGACAACGGCGGATAGAGCAACCCCATGCCCAGACCGGCGATCGCCCAACCGGCCACGGCGACGGCCACCGGCAGCTCGGGCCGGACGGCCAGCGCCACGGTGGCCGTGCCGACGGTGATGCAGGTCAACCCGGCGCGCGGCAGGCTCGCCCGCGACGCCGGCACCGGGATCCGGCCCTGCAACCAGGAGCCCGCCGACCAGGCCAGCGCGCCGACAGTGAGGACCAGCCCGGCCGCAGTCGGCGAGAAACCTCGTTCCCGGGAGAGCATCAACGGGATGACCACCTCGCTGCCGACGAAGGCCGCCGACGCCAGGCCACGCAGTCCCACGACGGTGGGCAACCCTCGTGCGGCCCGAAGGAACCCGGCCGGCAGCAGGCGCGGGGCACAGACCAGCAGGCCGACCACGGCGGACGCGACCAGCACCAGGGCCGTGGCGCCGCGCTGCTGTCCCCCGATGTGCAGCAGTGCGGCACTCACTGCGGCCCCGCACGCCCAACCGATCCGTGCCGCCGCACCCGTCGGCGGGCTCGTGGCCGCACTCCGGCCCAGCGACCGCAGGCCGGGATGAATCAGCAGCCCCGCCGGCACCGCCACCGCCGGCACCGCCAGGAAGACCCACCGCCAGCCCAGGTGCTGCACGATCAGGCCGGCAACCGCCGGCCCGACCAGCGACGGCACGACCCACGCCGCCGCGAACGCCGCGAAGATCCGCCGGTGCAGGTCCGGCGGGTACGCCTGGCCGACGATCACGTAGAGCGCCACCGAGAGCAGCCCGGAGCCGAAACCCTGCACGACCCGCCCGACGACCAGCGCGCTCATCACGGGCGCGGTCCCGGCGATCAGCAACCCGACCACGAACCACGCGACGCCGTGCCACATCGGCCCCCGAGGACCCCGCGCGTCGCACCAGATGCCGGAGACCACCATGGCCAGCACACCGCTGGCGAACGGGCCACCGAAGGCGATCCCGTAGAGCGCCAGCCCGTCCAGGCTGCGCGCGACGGTCGGCATCGCCGTGCCGACCGCCAACGCCTCGAACGCGAGGAGTGAGATCAGCGCGACGCTGCCCACCGTCATCGCGCGCAGCCGGGGGGCGAAGAGTCCTGGTGCGGCGGGTGCATCGGTGACGGCGGTGCTCGGCATCGACCGAGCATGCGACCTGAACCCGGATTCATGTCAACAGTCCGGTGACCCGGCTCTCGTCAGGCGTCCTGCAACACCTCCCCGACACCGCGCGCCAGCCCGGAAAAATGCTGGTCCGCCAGCAGGTGGCCAGCGGTGATCACCACAGCGATCGGCCACTCGATGACCTGTAGCGCGGCGAGCGCCCCGAGCCCGGCGTAGTAGATGACCTTGTCCGGTGGCGGCACCGCCATCTCACCCAGCATCGGCAGGTGCACCCGCCGGTTGTACATGTTGACGTTCTCCCGTGCACCGTTGAGATGTCGCGTCAGCGTGCTCATGCCGGCCTCCCCATGTCCGGTGATGATGGTCGGGTTCCACGGCCCATCCCGTCCATGCGCCAGCGACGGCGGAAAATTCCGCCACCCAGGGGGCATAACGGATGGCAGGTCGGGAAGCCAGGCCGCCGGACGTGAGTGCGGTGGGAGGACGACATGGCCAAGCTCAGGACGAGCGGCAACAGGGAGCCGGGCCGGCGCCCGTCCAGCCGTACGCCTCGATGACGGCGGCGGGTCGCGCTGCCGGCCGCATCCTGCCGTCCTTCGGCGTGCCGCACCTGGTCGGCGAGGCGTCCCGGTCGGTCAGCTCGGCCGCGGTCCGGCTGGCCCGGACGGTCGGGTTGACGCGGCGTCGGGTCTGGTCCCGGCCGGGCCGGCACCACATCGAGGTGCACGGTGTCTGCCAGGAGGGCGGCGACCAGCTCGCCCGCCAGGTGGAGGGCGCGCTGGAGCGGATGCCCGGGGTGGCCTGGGCCCGGGTGAACGCTCCCTCCGGGCGGGTGGTGGTGGCCGTGCGGGCCCCCGAACCGAATCTCGATGACCTCATCGCCACCATCGACCGCGTCGAACGGACCTGCGACCACGAGCCCGACCCGGAGATCCCGCCCCCGCACCCGCCCGAGGAGGGCCCACACAACCCGCGCACCCTCGGCGCGCTCGCCTCGGACGCGCTGGGTCTGACCCTCTGGGCGGCCACCCGGATCCTGCCGTTCGCGCCGTTGCCCGGTGAGGTGGCCGGTCTGCTCGCCGCGGTGGATCTTCAGCCGAAGCTGCACGCGTTCCTTGGCAGGACGTTGCGCTCCGACCCGCGCGCGGAGATTCTCTTTCCCCTGGCCGAGGCTGTCGTACAGGGCCTGGCCGGCCGCTGGACCGGCATCGTCGTCGACAGCGCCCAACGGCTCGTGGAGTGGAGCGAGGACCGGGCCCAGTTCTCCGCCTGGGAGAGCGCCGAACCGCGGTTGACCGGCGCCCCCGAGCGTGCCGTCGCCCGGTGGCCGATAGCCGACCGTCCCCGACCCAAGCCACACGGCCCGGTCGAGCGGTACATCAACCGGGCGCTCGCCGCCGGTACGGCGGCCGGCGCGGCGGCGGTGCCCTTCGCCGGGCGTAAGCGGGCCGCCGCGCTGGGCCTGTCCGCGCTGCCGAAGGCGCCCGGAAGCGGACGCGAGGGGTACGGCGCCCAGCTCGGCCGGATGCTGGCCAGGCGCGGGGTGATCGCGATGGACCGCAGTGTGCTGCGGGAGTTGGACCGCATCGACACGCTCGTGCTGGACGCCGCGGTGCTCGGCTCGGACCGGGGCGTTCTGGCCGATCTGGCGCCAGCGGCCGACGCGGACGTCGACCAGGTGGCCGAGCGGGCCTTCGCGTTGTTCGACCCGGACGACCCGGCCGCTTCCCGTACGGCGGACGGCTGGCGGCTCGGGCCGCTGGACCAGATGCCGGACCACGACCCCGGCACCGTCCCGGACGGCGACCGGCTGCGCTCGGCCGGCGGCCAACTGCTCGGCCTCGCCCACGGCGACCGGCTCGCCGCACTGTTGCGGGTCGAGCCGGAACCCGCGCCGGGCGTCGACGGCCTGCCCTCCGCCGCCCGACATGCCGGCCTGCGGCTGGTCGTCGCCGGCGGCGACGAGCAGCGGTACGGCTTCGCCGACGCGAAACTCCCCGGCGGGGACCAGTTGGCCGAGTCGGTACGCGCGTTGCAGCGCGACGGCGCGGTGGTGATGCTCGTTTCCGCGGACCGGAAGGCGCTCGGCGCGTCCGACTGCGGTCTCGGGTTCGCCGCGCCGGAGGAGCTGCCGCCGTGGGGCGCGCACCTGCTGGTCGGTGCCGACCTGCGGGTGGTGGCCCTGGTGATCGAGGCGACCGGGGTGGCTCGGCGTACGGCCCAGCAGAACATCCGGCTGGCCATGGCCGGCACCGGTCTCGGGGCGCTGGGCGCGTTCACGGCCCCGCCGACCGAGCTGCCCGGCCGGTCGCTCGTCGCGGTCAACGGCGCGGCCGGGCTGGCCTTCGCCAACGGGGTCTGGCAGGCCCGCCGGTTGCACGACCAGTCGGACACCCCGGCACCGGTCACGACCGCCTGGCACCTGATGCCCGTCGGCACCGTGCTCGACCACGTGCGCTCCACGCCCGACGGTCTGACCAGCGCGGAGGCGCAGCGCCGGCACCAGGGCGCTGGCGGGAACGGCAATGCCGCACCGGGGAGCGGGGGGCTGCTGCGTGCCTTCGTGGACGAGTTGTCCAACCCGCTCACCCCGGTGCTGGCCGCCGGGGCGGTGCTCTCCGCGTCATTCGGTTCGCTTGTCGATGCCGCGCTGGTGGGCAGCGTCGTCGGTGGGTCCGCCCTGATCGGGGCGGTGCACGAGCGCAACACCGAGCGGTCGCTGGCGGAACTGCTGTCGCGGTCGGCGGTGACCGCCCGGGTCCGCCGGGACGGTGCCGAGCAGGTCCTCGCCGCCGAAGACCTCGTCCTCGGGGACGTCATCACCCTTGAGCCGGGCGACTCGGTGCCAGCCGACTGCCGCGTGCTCGAGTCGGTGGGTCTGGAGGCGGACGAGTCGTCGCTGACCGGCGAGTCGTTGCCGGTCGCCAAGTCCAACCGACCGGTGGTGGCCGCCGCCATCGCCGACCGACACTCGATGCTCTACGAGGGCACCACCGTCGCCGCCGGGCACGGCACTGCCGTGGTGGTGGCGACCGGGTCGGACACCGAATCCGGCCGCAGCCTCGCCCTGGTCAAGCAGGACCCGCCGGCCAGTGGAGTGGAAGCTCGGCTCGGCGCGTTGACCAGCGCCGCCATCCCGTTGGCGGCCGGTTCCGCGGTGGCGGTGGCCGGCGCGGGCCTGCTTCGAGGCGTACCCCTGGCCGAAACGGCGGCGACCGCCGCGAACCTCGCCGTGGCGTCGGTGCCGGAGGGGCTGCCGTTCCTGGTCAGCGCGGCGCAGCTGGCCGCGGCCCGGCGGCTGGCCGAGCACGGCGCGCTGGTCCGCAACCCGCGCACCATCGAGGCGCTGGGCCGGGTGGACGTGCTCTGCTTCGACAAGACCGGCACCCTCACCGAGGGCCAGTTGCTGCTGGCCGGGGTCGGCGACAGCGTCGGCGACCGGTACGCCCCGCCGGACCGGTTGGACGACCGGCTCCGGATGACGCTGGCCGCGGCACTGCGGGCCACCCCGGCCGCGAAGAACCCGGAGGAGCTGGCGTTGCAGACCGACCGGGCGGTCCGCCAGGGCGCCGGGGAGGCCGGGGTGGTGGAGCAGACCGGTGCCGTCGGGTGGCGGGCCGCCGGGGGGCTGCCGTTCGAGCCGTCCCGCGGCTACCACGCGAGCATCGGACAGACCGATGGTCACCTGCTGTTGAGCGTCAAGGGTGCTCCGGAGACGGTGCTGCCGCGCTGTTCGTCCCGACGCATGGACGGTCGTCAGGAGCCACTGGACGACGCCGGCCGCGCGGAGCTGGAGCGGATGCTCGCCGACCGGGCCGGTGCGGGAAACCGGATCCTCGCCGTCGCGGAGTGCCCGGTGAACGACCCGAAGGTGACCGACTCCGACGTCCGCGGGCTGACCTTCGTGGGCTTCCTGGCCCTGGCGGACGGCGTCCGGGAGAGCGCAGCCCCGGCGGTACGCCGGATCCGGCAGGCCGGCGTGCACACCATCATGATCACTGGTGATCACCCGGCCACCGCCGAGGCGATCGCCGCCACCATCAGTGAACACGACGAGCAGCGGGTGGTCACCGCCGCTGAACTCGACCAGCTGGACGACGACGCGCTCGCCGAACGGTTGGCCAACACCGACGTGGTGGCCCGCTGCACCCCTGCGCACAAGGTGCGGATCATCCAGGCGTTGCAGAAGTGCGGACGGACCGTGGCGATGACCGGCGACGGCGCCAACGACGCCCCGGCGATCCGGCTGGCCGACGTCGGCATCGCCCTCGGCCAACGGGGCACCCCGGCAGCCCGCGCCGCAGCCGACCTGGTGGTCACCGACGACCGGCTGGAAACCATCATCGCCACCCTCATCGAAGGGCGGGCCATGTGGTCGTCGGTGCGGCACGCGCTCAGCATCCTGGTCGGCGGCAACCTCGGCGAGATCGCGTTCAGTGTGCTCACCGCTGCCGCGACCGGCCGTTCCGCGCTCACCGGACGCCAACTCCTGCTGGTCAACCTGCTCACCGACCTGGCGCCGGCGCTGGCCATCGCGGTCCGCCCACCCGCGTCCGACCGGACCGACGCGCTACTCAAGGAGGGCCCGGACACGGCGCTCGGCGAAAGCCTGACCAGGGAGATCGGGCTGCGGGCGGCAGCCACCACGCTGGGCGCCACTGCGGGCTGGACGTTGGCCCGCTACACCGGACGCCGGCAGCGGGCCGGCACCGTCGCCCTGGTCTCCCTGGTCGGCACCCAACTCGGGCAGACCATCCTGGCCGGCGGCACCAGCCCGACCGTGCTGGCCTCCACTGTGGCGTCACTGGGAGTCCTGGTCGTGGTGGTGCAGACCCCGGGGGTGAGCCAGTTCTTCGGCTGCACCCCGCTCGGGCCGGTGGGCTGGACCATCGGGGCCGGGTCGGCGCTCGGCGCGACCTTCGCCAACGGCGCGCTCACCAAGCTGGTGGAACGCCTCCCGGAAACCCGTCCCAGGGCCGCCGGTGGCTCCGAAGGCTGACTGGCGGCGCTCGCAGCAGAGTGCACGATGCCGATCGGCTCAGGGGCCCGTCCGCGACCGCACTGCAGTGCAGTGCAGTGCAGTGCACTGCACTGCACTGCACGAGAGCCTGCCACCGCCGTACAACGCGGTGAAAATCTGCCACGGACGCGCGATGTGAGCCTTGCTCGGCGTTGCTAGCGTCGCGGCTACGTCTCGGGGCGAACAGGTAGGACGACGCGATGGCCAGCGGCGGAAGCACAGCTAGCTTGGCGAATCGGCGTGCTCGCGCGCCGATGGTCGTGATCGGCAGCGTCGTGGCGTTGGCCGCCCTCATCGCGCTGGGGTACATGCTGGGTAACGGCCCGCGGGTCGGGCACGGAGGGGACGTCATCCGCGTGGCGCTGGCTCCGGGAGCTTTTCTGGTGCTGTCCTGGCTCGTCCGCCTGGTGCAGTGGTGGGGTGCCGCTCGTGCTCCCGCGAGGCGCGCCATGGTGATCGCGCATCTGGCGCAGTCGCCGCAGCCGGGAAGCGCGGGGCGGGTCACCGCTGCGGCGCACGCCGTAAGCGCCGCCGGCGGGATCGACACCAGCCCCAAGGGATACTCCGTGTGGCTGACGGTGAGCGGCCGGGGCGGGGGCGGTGTCCTGCACCAACGTGTCGTCTGGGAACCGTGGTTGCGGGAGCTGACCAGGTCGCGTCAGGCTACGGTCCGGCACGGGCCCGGCGTCAGCGTGGTCGACGTGGCCGGGTACGGGCGGCTCTGGCCGGCGAGTTTCACGCTGCGCCGTCGTCCCTACGGGGTCGGACTCATTCCGTTCCGCAAGGCCCGGGGGCTGCCGAAGAGGGCCAGCCTCTCGTACGGCCGTCTGGCCTATCTCTTTCTCGTGTTCCTCGTGCCCGGCCTGGCCAACGCCCTCGCCCACGGTATGTGGGCGCTGCTCGGGTGGTGGGCGGCGTACCTCGTCGCCCTGATGGCCGCCACCGGAGCCTGGTTCGGCATCATCCCGCCCGGCGTGCGTTGGGAAGCAGCCCCTCGGGGCCACGCCCCGACGACCTCCTGACCACGGACGCGATCGAGCGAACAGGCGGCGACCTCGGCCAGACCCTCGTCTCCCCACCGGCTCCGATCCCGGTCCCGACGCTGCTGGCGTCCGCGGCCGGGTTGACGTCCTCCACAACCACACCCCACCGGAAGCTGCTGCGGACTCAGTGCGAACTGAGGGCTTCGGTCCAGACCTCGACGCCGGCCCATCCGGCCGTCGGCAGCAGGACTGAACAGGGAAGCGGCGGTGGAGCCCAGGGGACTCGAACCCCTAACCCCTGCCTTGCAAAGGTCAAGACTGCTGTCGGTCGGCGTCTGCTGGTGCTGCAACGTCGGCACCGACCTTTCCTCGTCTAGTGCTCGACGTCGTTGGAAAGGTTGATCCGGATCTCCGTGGTGCGGTATCCGGCGCGACCGAAAGCGGCCGCCATAGGCGCGTTGCCCATGTCGGTGGTGGCGGTGATGCGCGACTCCCCGTTGGTCGCGTGAAGGCGCGTGATCTCGGCGAGCACCTCGTCCACGTAGCCGCGCCCGCGGAACTCCGGCACGACCCCGAGATAGCCGACGTTCACGTTGTACGGGGTCGCGGAGGGAATCGCCATGCCCGCCACCTCGCCCTCGCGCGTGTAGGCGATCCGCCACCACTCCCGCTTCCCCGGCGCCCTGAGATAGAAGTCCATCTCTTCGCGCGCGGTCGCGTCCACGCCCTTGGCGGCCAGGTTCGCACGGGTCTGGGCATCCAGGCTCCCCTCGGCGATTCTCCTGAACACCGCGAGGAACTCCTCGTCGGAGGCCTCGGTGAACCGCAGCCTGCCGGCCGCGGGGGGCACCCCGTCGGCGGGTGCCCACTCGAACTGCAGCCGCTCCACCTCCCGGGTGAGGCCAGCCGCGTGCGCCGCCGCCCGCCGCCACTCCACCGCAGCCGAGGTAGCCGGATCGTCACGCCAGCCACCGGTGACCTTGATCTGGTACTGAACCGGCTCCGGGAACCCAGCCAGCGCCGCCCTGATCAGCTCGGCGGCGACAGCGGCGCGGTCACCCACGGCAGGATCCACATCGAGGCAGTCAAGCGCGACCGGATACAGGCTGCCCTTCGGCCCCCACCACAATGCCCGCCCCACGACCTGGCCGTCATGCTCGGCGATCCATGTCCATTCCGGCCGGTACATGTCCTCGGCCAGTTCGGCCAGGTAACGGTCGGCGGGGATCCACCCAACGGGCTCGGTCACGATCCACGGGGTCACGCGGTCGATGTCTCCGAGGGCGGCAGCGCGGTAGAAGATCACGTGCAGAGGCTAGCGAAGCTCAGCACCATGATTCGCAGGGGCACAGGAGGCTCCTCTCGCTCGGCTACACACCATCCCTCGGACGCTGGTGCGTCAGGTCGCCGCCGCGACCTATCTGGACTTCGCCAGCGCCATCGGCACCGCGATGGAGCCACGAAACGTCAACCGGCGCTCCGAGCAGCTCCGCGCGGCGGCCGGACTGGACTCTAGGTAAGCGTCGGCCGGTGCCGCTGACCGGCTCGACTTGTCGACCGCCGTCGCTGGTCACTCCTGGCTGTCAGCCGGCTTGGCTGTACAGATGGCTGTACAGGACCAGCTAGAGGAAGTCTCTCCAGAAGGGGACGGTGGCTTGCGGCTCCTGGTCTCGGTCCGGTGCTGGTCCACCAAACTCCGAATAGATGTAGTCCTCCAGGTCGTCGCCGTAGAAGATGATGTCGGTCTGATGAATCGACAGGACCGGGTGCCCGTACGAGCCGCGGCCGGAGGGCAGGAAACGGTGCCCGAACACCGGAACCATCTGCGGCACGTTCTGAAGGTGCGGCTCGGCAGCTGCTACAGCCTCACGGCGGTTACTGGGCCGCTCCCCCCAGCTCTCATGCCAGTAGCCGTTGTGCTCGACATCGAACAACACGCCATGAGCGGGCCACGCAAGGCGATCACGGAGGGCCGCGTGGTCTCCTCTTCGCCAGTCTGGCCAAGAAGGCCCGGTCGGTAGCCCGGCGACCAGGAAGGCGCGGTGGTCGTCGGCGAACTGAAAGCCGAAGGCGTGTTCCACGTGAGCAAGTTCCGCTTCCGTCAGACCGCGCTGAATCTTGACGTGTCCGAGTTCCCTCAGCCGACGGGCCGCCGCGATACCGAGGGCAGCGCCTTCCGGGTTGAGGCCCGGAGCAGGCTCACTTCGGTCAACCTTGCGAAAGCGGTCTAGGAACTTGCTCACGGTTCCCTCCCTGTCAGGCCGCGAAGCGTAGCAACCAGGCAGGGAGGCGGATCTCCTCGTCGGGCAGTCGTAGGCTGGTAGCCCTCGTGGTGCCCGGTGAGGTGATCTGCGGCGGCATCTGACGCCTCGGGACGTGGAGCGGTTCCTCACCGGGCTGCGCGGGAACCTAGCGCCGGCCAGCATCATCAAGGTGCACGCCTTCGCCACGTTCCTGCTCGACCAGGGCGAGGAGCTGCGGACAGTCATGGAGCTGCTCGGGCACTCCACGATCCGGACGAATGGCTGTACTCGGGACCGAGATCAACCAAGGAAGTGCTGGTGGAGCCCAGGGGACTCGAACCCCTAACCCCTGCCTTGCAAAGGCAGTGCTCTGCCAGTTGAGCTAGGGCCCCGCGATTGCGCGGCGATTGGCGCGCGGCGCGAGCGTCAGCGCAGGTCGGGCGCGGTGGTCGCCTCGTGCCACAGGGCACGCTCGTCGTTCGATGCCTTGATCTTGTTGAACACGACGGCGGCCACACCGACGACGCCAGCCAGAATCAGCAGCTTCTTGAACATGGGGCGACCCCTCGCGCTCGACTACCGTCGGACGACATGCGGTGGGGCTAGATGGAATCGAACCATCGACCTCAGAGTTATCAGCTCTGCGCTCTAACCGACTGAGCTATAGCCCCGCGTTGCGACGAGCAAGATTAACCCATCCGCTCCGCCGGCCCCAAATCGGGGGTCCGGCTTGCGAGCCAGGCCCGTCGCCGCCTGCAAAACCTACCCGAGTACGGGACGCCGGAGCGACCGCTTTCCGCGGCGCCCCGGCGTCCCGGTCGCTCAGTCCCGCTCGGCGAGGGTCAGCTCGATCCCGCCGACCAGGTCGGCGCAGACGTTGTAGACGAACGCGCCAAGGGTGGCCAGCGCGGTGAACAGCACCACGTTGACCAGGCCGATCAGCGCCGAGCTGAGGATCACGCCCTTGGCGGTGATCTGGAAGCCGCTGGTGCTCTGCCCACCGCCGGCGTTGACCAGATCGCTCAGGCTCTCGTTGACGCTCTGGAACACACCCATCGCGTCCAGCGCCAGGTAGAGCACCGAGGTGGCTACCACCACGACGATGAAGAGCACCACCGACACCGCGAATGCGAACTTCATCACGGACCACGGGTCGATCCGCTTGAGGTTCAGCCGGGCCCGTCGCGGTCCTCGGGAGGCGGCCGAACTGACCGACGTACGCGCCGCACGCACCGCATCACCGACGCGGGCTGCGCCGACGGCGGACGCGTTGCCGATCCCCGGTGGCAGGCCACCGCCGCTGGCCGGGCGGCCGGCGGTGGCGGTCGCCCGCGCCGCGTCCGGCTGTGGCTGGGTCATCCCGGGTGTGATCCGCGGCTGGGTGCCGGTGGACCCGGTTGACGCCGCCTGACCGGCCCGGAGACCGATCGGCTGGGTGGTCGCCGGACGTGCCGAGGGTGCCGCCGCCGGACCCGGAGGATTGGCGGCGGCCGACGTCGGCGCCTCGGCGCTGGTCGCCTCGGTCTTGTCGCTGGACTCGCCGTCCTCGCCCGGTTGCTCCGGCGGGGGTGTCATACCTGGAGCCCTGGTGAACTTCGGGGCAGGCGCATCGGCGGGGACCGTTGCCCGGCCCACGGCCGCGCGGCCGGTCGCTGGTGTGCCGCCCTTGGCGGCCTCCTCGTCGACCGGTTTGGCCGAGGTCCCCGTGTTCCCCGACTTCGCCTGTGTCTCCGTCATTCAACTAGTCCTGTTCGTCAGGCTCGTCGGCATTGCGAGCAATCGCCACGATAGTCACGCCGTCCGGGAGGTCCATCAGCTTGACCCCCATTGTGTTCCGGTCACGTGTACGCCGTACAGGCTTCACCGGAGTCCGAATGACACCACCGTTGCTGGTGATCGCAAACAGCTCGTCGTCCGGATCGATCACCACAGCGCCAACCAGACCACCGCGCCGTTCGGTGATCTTTGCAGTCAACACGCCCTTACCTCCCCGGCCCTGCACCGGGTATTCCTCGATCGGGGTCCGCTTCGCGTATCCCCCGTTCGTGGCCACCAGAACGTCCAGACCTTCCCGCACGACCTCCATGGCGAGCAGGACGTCGTCGTCCGTGAAGCGCATGCCGATCACACCGGAGGTGGCCCGGCCCATCGGCCGCAACGCCTCGTCCGAGGCGTTGAACCGGATCGCCTGTGCCTTCTTGGAGACCAGCAGCAGGTCGTTCTCCGGCGCAACCAGCGCAGCACCGACCAGCTCGTCCTCATCGCGCAGGTTGATCGCGATGATGCCGCCGGAACGGTTGGAGTCGAACTCCTCGAGCCGCGTCTTCTTCACCAGGCCGTTCTTCGTGGCCAGTACCAGATAGGGGGCTACCTGGTAGTTCGGGATCTCAATGATCTGCGCGATCTGCTCGTCGGGTAGGAAGGCGAGCAGATTGGCCACGTGTTGGCCCTTGGCTACCCTACTGGCCTCCGGCAACTCGTACGCCTTGGCCCGGTAGACGCGGCCCTTGTTCGTGAGGAACAGGATCCAGTCGTGGGTCGAGCAGACGAAGAAGTGGCTGACGATGTCGTCCTGCCGCAGCGTGGCGCCGCTGACGCCCTTACCGCCGCGCCGCTGTGAGCGGTACAGATCGACCTTGGTCCGCTTGGCGTACCCGGTGCGGGTGATCGTGACGACCACGTCCTCGCGGGCGATGAGGTCCTCCATCGAGACCTCGCCGTCGAACGGGATGATCTGCGTCCGGCGGTCGTCGCCCCACTTGGAGACGATCTCGCCCAGCTCCTCCGAGACGATCTTCCGCTGCCGCTCGGGCTTGGCGAGGATGTCCTTGAGGTCGGCGATCTCGATCTCGAGCTTCGCCAGGTCGTCGATGATCCGCTGCCGCTCCAGGGCGGCGAGCCGGCGCAGCTGCATGTCCAGGATCGCGGTCGCCTGAATCTCGTCGATCTCCAGCAGCCGGATCAGGCCCTGCCGGGCGTCGTCCACCGTCGGGGAGCGCCGGATCAGGGCGATCACCTCGTCCAGCGCGTCCAGCGCCTTGCCCAGCCCCCGCAGGATGTGTGCCCGCTCCTCGGCCTTGCGCAGCCGGTACGCGGTCCGCCGGCGGATCACGTCGATCTGGTGCTCGACGTAGTAGCGGAGGAACTGGGCCAGGTTGAGCGTGCGCGGCACCCCGTCGACCAGGGCCAGCATGTTGGCGCCGAAGGTCTCCTGGAGCTGGGTGTGCTTGTAGAGGTTGTTCAGCACGACCTTGGCGACCGCGTCGCGCTTGAGCACCAGGACGATCCGCATGCCGGTACGACCGGAGGACTCGTCACGGATGTCGGCGATCCCGGCGAGCTTGCCCTCCTTGATCAGCTCGGCGATCCGCTCGGCGAGGTTGTCCGGGTTGACCTGGTAGGGCAACTCGCTGACGACCAGGCAGGGGCGGCCCCGCTTGTCCTCCTCGACCTCCACCACGGCGCGCATCCGGATCGAGCCGCGACCGGTGCGGTACGCGTCCTGGATCGCGGTGGTGCCGACGATCAGGCCGTAGGTCGGGAAGTCCGGGCCCTTGACGATGCCGAGCAGGGCTTCGAGGGTGGTCTCCTCGTCCTCCTCCGGGTGCTCCAGGCACCACTGCACCGCCGCGCCGATCTCCCGCAGATTGTGCGGCGGGATCTTGGTGGCCATACCGACAGCGATGCCCTCGGAGCCGTTCACCAGCAGGTTGGGGATCCGCGACGGCAGGATGGTGGGCTCCTTGGCCCGGCCGTCGTAGTTGTCCTGCAGGTCGACGGTGTCCTCGTCGATGTCCCGCAGCATCTCCATGGCGAGGGGGTCGAGCTTGCACTCGGTGTATCGCATGGCGGCGGCCGGGTCGTTACCCGGCGAGCCGAAGTTGCCGTTGCCGTCGACCAGCGGGTAGCGCAGCGACCACGACTGCGCCATCCGGACCAGCGCGTCGTAGATCGCCGAGTCGCCGTGCGGGTGGAACTGACCCATCACGTCACCGACGACGCGGGAGCACTTCACGTAGCCGCGGTCCGGGCGGTAGCCAGAGTCGAACATCGCGTAGAGGATCTTGCGGTGGACCGGCTTGAGGCCGTCCCGGACGTCCGGCAGCGCGCGACCGACGATGACGCTCATCGCGTAGTCGAGGTAGGAGCGCTGCATCTCCACCTCGAGCCCGACCGGTTCGATCCGGTCGTGCGCGACCACCGCGGCGATGGCCTCGGCGGGGACCTCTGGCTCGTTCGGTGTGGACTCGGGCGAATCAGTCACTGTGTACCCTTATCAGACTCAGAGTCGTTTTCGTGCTGTGGATAACGGCTGTGGATACCGGCCAAGCTGTGGATAACTCTGTGGACCGCCGGATCGGCCGAGCGATGCCCGGCCGATCCGGCGCAGCCCGTCAGATATCCAGGAACCGCACGTCCTTGGCGTTGCGCTGGATGAACGACCGGCGCGCCTCGACGTCCTCACCCATCAACACACTGAACAACTCGTCGGCGGTCGCCGCGTCGTCGAGAGTGACCTGACGCAGGGTACGCGTCGCGGGGTTCATCGTGGTTTCCCACAGCTCGGGATAGTTCATCTCGCCGAGGCCCTTGAAGCGCTGGATGTCATCCGGCTTCGCATTCGGCTTCTTCTGCTGGCGCAGCGCGATCAGACCGTCCCGCTCGCGGTCGGAGTACGCGTACTGGGCGTCGTCGCCCTTCTTGTTCCACTTGATCTTGTAGAGCGGCGGGGCGGCCAGGTAGACGTTCCCCATCTCGACAAGCGGACGCATGAAGCGGAACAGCAGGGTGAGCAGCAGCGTCTGGATGTGCTGGCCGTCGACGTCCGCGTCGGCCATCAGCACCACCTTGTGGTAGCGCAGCTTCTCCATGTCGAAGTCGTCGTGGATGCCGGTGCCCAGCGCGGTGATCAGCGCCTGGACCTCGTTGTTCTTCAGCACCCGGTCGATCCGGGCCTTCTCCACGTTGAGGATCTTGCCGCGGATCGGCAGGATCGCCTGGGTCCGCGGGTCGCGGCCCTGCTTGGCCGAGCCGCCGGCCGAGTCACCCTCGACGATGAACACCTCGGACTCGCGGGGGTCGGTCGACTGGCAGTCGGCCAGCTTGCCCGGCATCGAGCCGGATTCCAGCAGCGACTTGCGCCGGGCCAGCTTGCGCGCCTGCTGGGCGGCAATCCGCGCCCGGGCCGCCTGGGAAGCCTTCTGGATGATCGTCTTGGCCTCGGCCGGGTTGCGGTCGAACCAGTCGACAAGCCGGTCGTTGCAGACCCGCTGCACGAAGCTCTTCACCGGAGTGTTGCCCAGCTTCGTCTTGGTCTGGCCCTCGAACTGCGGGTTGGTCAGCTTGACCGAGATGATCGCGGCCAAGCCCTCGCGGATGTCCTCGCCGGAGAGCTTCTCGTCGCCCTTGAGCAGCTTCTTGTCGGTGCCGTACCGGTTGACGACGCTGGTCAGCGCCGACCGGAAGCCCTCCTCGTGGGTGCCGCCCTCGTGCGTGTTGATGTTGTTGGCGAAGGTGTAGACCGACTCGCCGTACGACTCGTTCCACTGCATGGCGATCTCGAGGGACATGCCCTCCTCTTCGGCCTCGAACTCGACCACCGTCTTGTGCATCGGGTTCTTGGAGGCGTTGAGGTGCCGGACGAAGTCGGCGATACCGCCGTCGTAGCGGAAGGTGACCTCGCGGGTCTTGCCTTCCTCGTCCTCCGCCACCCGCTCGTCGAGCAGGTGGATGGTGATGCCCCGGTTGAGGAAGGCCATCTCCTGCAGGCGTCGGTAGATGGTCTGGAAGTCGAAGTCGATCGTCTCGAAGACGTCCGGGTCGGGCCAGAAGGAGACGGCCGAGCCGGTGCTGTCGGTGGTCTCGCCCTTTTCCAGCTGGCCGGGCTTGGAGTTGGTGTACTGCTGCCGCCAGACGAAGCCGGACTTGTGGATCACCACGGCCATCTTCGTCGACAGCGCGTTCACCACGGAAACGCCGACGCCGTGCAGACCACCGGAGACCGCGTACGCCTTGCCGTCGAACTTGCCACCCGCGTGCAGCACGGTCAGCGCGACCTCGACACCCGGCTTCTTGAGCTTCGGGTGGAGGTCGACCGGGAAACCACGGCCGTTGTCGGTGACCCGGACGCCGCCGTCGGCGAGCAGCACCACGTCGATGGTGTCGCAGTAGCCGGCCATCGCCTCGTCGACAGCGTTGTCGACGACCTCCCAGACGAGGTGGTGCAGACCGCGCTCGCCGGTGGACCCGATGTACATACCGGGCCGCTTGCGAACTGCCTCCAGCCCCTCGAGAACGGTGATCGACTCTGCGCCGTACTCCTGCTTGTCCTGCGCTGCCACCCTCGGCCACTTTCTCGCGTCAGCCGCGCCGGTAGGGCGCGTCGGGCGCGGGTTCGGCGGACAGGACGCGACGTCGGCGCGCAGACCTGTGCCGAAGAACTCCGGACAGCGGGTCGAACGCGCCGGTCGCCGCGGTTGCCCGCGGATCGCGATCGGCTCGACCCGACGTGGAGAATGAATCTGGGGCCCACCGGCCCCGTCGCACTCCCGCACCGGGTCTTCGTCTCGCTGTCAATCCTACTGTGCGCGGGGGACAGAACCGCCACTCGGCACCCTCAGCGAGGCGGCTGAGAAGTCCATAGCCGGCAGAACCCTGCCGCCCACGACTCCCCCCACACGCCTGACCCCCATCGCACGCGCCGCCCCAGGACGGGTTGACCCGCAGTCGGGCGGGTCGGGGGTCGCGGCCGAAGCGTCGGTGCCGTACGTTTGCGGCGCCCCGGAACCGGCCTTGATCTTTACCGGTTGGAACCGGGACGATCGACCCGATCGACCCGACACGTGCTCTTTAAGAGGTGACAGATGGGGCTGGACAACGTCGCGGTGCACTGGCCGCGGACCGGCCGCTTCTACGATCCGGTCGCGCCGGCCGAGTTCGTCGACTTCGGCGAGATCGTCGACCTGCCGCGCATCTCCGCGCCGACCGCGGCGCTGGCCGAGCTGATCGCGAAGACCGGCACCATCCGGGCGACCGCGTACACCGAGTTGGTGGATCTGCTCCTCGGCCTCGAAGGTGTGTTGTACGCCACAGACGCCGCCGCCGAGGACGAGGACCCGGTGATCGACCCGGACGGCTGCTCCTGGATCGCGAGCGGCATCGAACGGTTCGTGGCCGCGCACCGTCCGACCGGCGAGGCGGTCACCTTCGAGTCGGTGAGCACCGTGTTGCGCTCCCTGCTCGGCGACGGTCGGTTGGCCGAGCAGCAGCTGCGCTGGCTGGAGAGCCGGCTCGACGCGCTGCGCGACGAGAGCGGTGACCCGCCGCAGTGGAACTTCACCTGCGCCGAGCTGGGCGTGCTGGCGGCGTTCTACCGGCGCTGCGCCGAGCGCGGGTTCGCCGTCTACGCCGACGCCTGAGCCGCCGCGTCGGTCTCCGAGGCGGCCGGCCGGTTGGCTGCCGAGATCACCTTCGTGAGCACGGCGTGCAGATGTTGCAGGTCCTCGACGGGCAGCCCGAGCCGCTGCACTATCGCGGCCGGGATCAGCTCGGCCTGACTCCGCAGCGCGGCACCGCTGGCCGTGAGGGTGACGGCGAGGCTGCGCTCGTCGCTCGGGTCGCGTTCCCGGCGCAGGTAGCCGGCTGCCTCCAGCCGCTTGAGCAGGGGTGACAGCGTGCCCGGGTCGAGCTGGAGCAGGCGACTGAGGTCACGACCGGACAGTGGCGCGTGCTGCCAGAGCGCCAACATCACCAGGTACTGCGGATGGGTCAGCCCCATCGGCTCCAGCAGTGGCCGGTAGACGGCCACCACGCTGCGCGCGGCGACCGAGAGGGCGAAGCAGACCTGCTGCTCCAGGGCCAGCGGGTCGACGCCGCCCGGTCGTTCGCTCATCGGTTGCCCTCCCTGCGCACGGTGACTATCGTACCGATCATTGGTACACCAACCATTGGTGCCCCAAAGGTCTGCTCGTGCGATGGGCGAGCACCGGCGAGGCGACGCGCGGAAGAGGGCGGCAGATGAGCGAGGACGGCGCGGTCACCAAGGCCCCGGGCGAGGGCGGCCGACTGATGCGGTGGGCCTTCCGGCACCTCGCGGGCCCGGCCGAGGGTGTGCAGGGCGCGGTGCAGGGCGGCTCGGCCGAGGCCCGTGAGGCGTGGAAACGTGACCTGGCCGAGCGCAAGCGCTTCACCCGGGAACAGCGGGAACGCAAGCGGGCAGCACGCGAGGCCGACCGGCGAGGCTGACCGGCGCAGCTCAGCCGTAGGTGTCGCGCGGGCCCCGGCCGCGTACCCGGCGCGGCCCCTTTCCCCACGAGGGCGCGGCCGGGCCGTGAATGTGCAGCTTGCGCACCACGTTGTGCCCGACCTCGCTGGCGATCTGCTTGAGCAGCGAGCCGGCGAGCAGCCGCAGCTGGGTGGCCCAGGCTGTCGAACGCGCCTCCACCGTCAGCTCGCCGTTCTCCAACTTCACCGGGCGACTGTTCTGCGCGACCTCCGCGCCGACGACCCGCTCCCAGGCGCCGAACACGGTGGCCTCGGCGGCCGGCTGCTGCCAGCCGCGCGCCTTCACCAGCCGGTTGAGCACGGCGCCGAGCGGCTGCGGATCGCGCGGGTCGGGCCCAGGGCCGGAGTAGCCGCGCAACCGCCGCCCCGAGCCGCCGGCAGCGTCGCCGCCACCACCGGGGGTACGTCGGGCGCGGGCCGCCGCCTGCCGTCGGGACAGCGCCGCGTCGAGCACCGCCCGGGCCAGCTCCGGCCCGCTGGCGGCCGCCGACGGCTCACCGCCCGCCGAACCCTGTGCCGCCTTCGGGGTACGCGCAGCAGGACCGTCGCCGGCCGCTGGTCGTTTGCTGCCTGGCTCATCCGACACGGCGTACCGTCCCTTCGCCTACCTGGTAGCGGGTGCCGCGCAGGGCGGCCGGCACGTCGTCGTCCACGGCGCAGGTGACCAGCAGCTGACTCGCCCCGCCGACCAGCTCCGCCAACCGCTCCCGGCGGCCTGTGTCCAACTCCGCGAAGACGTCGTCGAGCACCAGCACCGGCTCGATGCCGTCGGCGCGCAACAGGTCGTACCCGGCCAGCCGCAACGCGAGGGCGAACGACCACGACTCACCGTGGCTGGCGTACCCCTTGGCGGGCAGTGGACCGAGGCTCAGCGCCAACTCGTCGCGGTGTGGGCCGACCAGGGTGGTGCCCCGCTCGATCTCGGCGGAGCGGGACGCGGACAGCGCCGCCGTCAGCGCCTCGGCCAGCGCGGCCCGATCGGTGGTCGGCTCGGCGAGCTCGATCGAGGGCCGGTAGGTGATGCCCGCCGCACCCCGACCGGCGGCCACCGCGTCGTACGCCTTTGCCACGTGCGGGGTGAGCGCGGCCACCAGCTCCAGGCGGCCGGCGAGCAGCTCCGCCCCGTGCTGGGCCAGGTGGGTGTCCCAGACCGCGAGGGTGCCGAGATCACCACCGCGGGAGCCACCGGTCTTGCGGGCCAGGTACGCCGTGCGCAGCAGGGCGTTGCGCTGCTTGACGACCCGCTCGTAGTCGGCCCGCACGCCCGCGAACCGGGGCTGCCGGTTGACCAGCAGGTCGTCCAGGTAGCGGCGGCGCTCAGCCGGATCGCCCCGGACCAGCTCAAGATCTTCCGGGGCGAAGAGCACCAGCCGGAGCGCACCGAGCACGTCCCGTGCCCGCCGCGCCGGTGACCGGCCCAGTCGCGCCCGGTTGGCCTTGCCGGGCACGATTTCCAGCTCGACCAGGAGTTCGCGGCCGTCGTGCACCACAGCGCAGCGGATCACCGCGGACGTGGCGCCCATCCGGACCAGAGGCGCGTCGGTGGCGACCCGGTGCGAGTCCAGGGTCGCCACGTAGCCCAGCGCCTCGACGAGGTTGGTCTTGCCGACGCCGTTGGCCCCGATCAGGACGTTGGCTCCCGGCTGGAGGTCGACGGCCACCCGCTCGTACGAGCGGAAGTCGACCAGTTCCAGCCGGTGAACGTACACAGGTTGTGGATACCGCTCAGCGCTTGTGGACGGCGTGGCCACCGAACTGCTGACGCAGCGCGGAGACGGCCTTCATGGCGGGCGAGTCGTCCTGCCGCGAGGCGAACCGGGCGAAGAGCGAAGCGGTGATGACGTTCAGCGGCACCGCCAGCCGGACCGCCTCGTCGACAGTCCACCGGCCCTCGCCGGTGTCCTCCGTGTAGCCGCTCAGATCGGCCAGCTCCGGATCCTCGTCGAGCGCCCGGTCGAGCAGGTCGAGCAGCCAGGAACGGACGACAGTGCCCTCCCGCCAGGACTTGATGACGCCCGGCACGTTGGTCACCAGCTCCGAGGCGGCCATCAGCTCGTAGCCCTCGGCGTAGGCGTGCATCAGGCCGTACTCGATGCCGTTGTGCACCATCTTCGAGTAGTGCCCGGCACCGACGGGGCCGGCGTGCACGAAGCCGAACTCACCCTCCGGCTTGAGCGCGTTGAAGATCGGCATCAGGCGGTCCACGTGCTCCTGGGCACCGCCGACCATCAGCCCGTAGCCGTTCTGCCGGCCCCAGACGCCGCCGGAGACCCCGACGTCCATGTAGCCGATGCCCCGCTGGTTGAGTCGCTCCGCGCGGGGGGCGTCGTCGCTGAAGCGCGAGTTGCCGCCGTCGATGATGATGTCGCCCTCGCCGAGCACCTCGGCGAGCTCGTCGATGGTGGCGTCGGTGACACCGGCGGGCACCATGACCCAGACCGCGCGCGGCGACTCAAGCTTCTCGGCGAGGCCCGCGATGGTCGTGACGTCGCTGATCTGCGCGTTGTGGTCGAAGCCGACCACCTCGTGCCCGGCCGAACGCAACCGCTCCCGCATGTTGCCGCCCATACGGCCGAGTCCTACCAGGCCGAGCTGCATGTGTTTCTACCTCCGTGGATCTGGGTGTTGCTGGGCGCGATCAGCGCGAGACGCGGATCGGCATGATGAGGTACCGGTACCCCGGAATGACCTCGCCATCCTCGCCAGCGGGTGAGATCACCGCGGGTTTGAAGGCGTCGACGAACGAGAGCACGGCCGTCTGAGCGCCCAGGTTTGCCAGACCGTCGATGAGGTACTGCGGGTTGAAGCCGATGGTCAGCGGTTCACCGGTGAAGGTCGCCTCCATCGCCTCGCTGGCCCGTGCCTCCTCGGAACCGCCGGCCTCGACCACCAGGCCGTCGGCGCTGAAGCTGAGCAGCACCGGGGTGGTCCGTTCGGCGACCAGCGCGACCCGCTTGACCACCTCGATCAGCGTGCTGACCGGCACCCGCGCCGCGGCGTTGTGGGTGGCCGGGAAGAGTGACCGCACCGGCGGGTAGTTGGCGCCGTCGAGCAGCCGGCTGGTGGTACGTCGGGTGCCGCCGGCGAGGCCAACCATGCCCTCGCCCGCAGCGCCCTGGGCGAGGGCGAGGGTGACCTCGCCGCCCAGCGGGCCGAGGGCCTTGGCGGTGTCGTTCAGGGTGCGGGCGGGCACCAGGGCGTTGATGCTCACCTCGGGGTCGTCCGGCCGCCACTGGATCTCGCGCAGCGCCAACCGGTAACGGTCGGTGGCGAGCATCGACAGGGTGTCGCCCGACAACTCCACGCGGACGCCGGTCATCATCGGCAGCGTCTCGTCACGACCGGCGGCGATGGCCACCTGGGCCACAGCGGTGGCGAACGCCGCGGCGTCGACAGTGCCGGCGCTCTGCGGCATCTCGGGCAGCGCGGGGTAGTCCTCCACCGGCATGGTGGGCAACGTGAACCGGGCGCTGCCACAGACCAACTCGAGATGCGCGCCGACCGCGGCGATGTCGACCGGCTTGGCCGGCAACGCCTTGGTGATCTCGGCGAGCAGGCGGCCGGAGACGAGCGCGGCACCGTCGGCGTCGCCCTGCACCTCGACGGTCACCTGGCTGGAGACCTCGTAGTCGAACCCGGAGACCCGCAGGTTGCCGTCGGTGACGCGGAGCATCACCCCGGCGAGCACCGGTACGGATGGCCGGTTGGGCAGGCTCTTCGCGGTCCACGCCACAGCCTCGGCGAGCGCGTCGCGCTCCACTCGGAACTTCATCAATGCCTCCGCGTCGACGTCAGCGACAACTCTCTCATGCCGACCGCTGCCTACCGTCCCGCCCGACCGTGCGGGTACCCATCGCACCTTAGGGCGCGGGGACATCGGCTGTGCGCCCGACCCCATGGATCGTGTCGATGCTGACCGGCTGATCCGACAGCGTTCGGCCCGATCCACAGAAAGCCCAACGGTGATGATTGGTTTTTGTTCTCTTAGAAGAGATAACTCATCGTCTTCATCGCACCTGTGCAAACTGTGGAAAACCGAAGTCTGCGCAGGTCAGACACGTTATCCACCGGTGATTTAGCTGTGGAGAACCCGGGGTACAACCGGCTTGTGTGTCCACAGCTCGCCGACGACCGCCGGTTGTCCACCGTTGTCCACCGGTTGTCCACCGGTAATCCACCGACTTTCTCCCCAAGCCTGTGGACCGCGGGGAAGATCACCATTGCCGTCATCCCCAGAACCTTCAACAGCTCGTACACAGGTTGATGATGATCGGTGGATAACCTGACCGTCGTCCCCAGGCGTCCACAGCCTCGTACACAGGGTTTCTCCACAGCCTGTGGGTAACTGGCGAAGGACGGTCCGTAGTTATCCACCGACGGTGGACAACGAGCTGTGGACAACGAGTGGGGATCGAGGCGGTCACGGCCTCAATGCTGTGGTCTGCACCATGTTGAGAGTCCAGCTGACTGACCAAAAAGAACGCCCGACCGGAGATCCGGTCGGGCGTGTCCTGCGGCTGTGCGCCGCCGTGCGGGCGGTCGTACGCCTCAGCTGTTCTGTTTGATGCGGTTGGTCAGCTCGGCGATCTGGTTGTAGAGCGAACGGCGCTCCGCCATCTGCTGACGAATCTTCCGGTCGGCGTGCATCACAGTGGTGTGGTCCCGGCCACCGAACGCCTGCCCGATCCGGGGCAGCGACAGCTCGGTCAACTCCCGACACAGGTACATGGCCACCTGGCGGGCGTTGACCAGCACCCGGGACCTCGACTGGCCGCGCAGATCCTCCAGGCTCACACCGAAGTAGTCAGCGGTCGAGGCCATGATCTGGTCAGCGTTGATCTCCGGACCGGCGCCGTCGGGCATGAAGTCCCGAAGCACCTCCTCGGCCAGCGACAGCTCGACGGTCGACCGGGTCAGGCTGGCGAACGCTGTCACCCGGATCAGCGCGCCCTCCAGCTCCCGGATCGAGTTCGACACCCTGGAGGCGATGAACTCCAACACGTCCGGCGGGGCGTACATCCGCTCCTGCGCCGCCTTCTTCTGCAGGATCGCGATCCGGGTCTCCAGATCCGGTGGCTGGATGTCGGCCAGCAGCCCCCACTCGAACCGGGTTCGCATCCGGTCCTCGAGGGTCGCGAGCTGGCGCGGCGACCGGTCAGAGGTGATCACGATCTGCTTGTTGGCGTTGTGCAGGGTGTTGAAGGTGTGGAAGAACTCCTCCTGGGTGCGCTCGCGGTTCTCCAGGAACTGGATGTCGTCGATCAACAGGATGTCGACGTCGCGGTAGCGCCGTTGGAACGCGCTGGTCTTGTCGTCCCGGAGCGAGTTGATGAAGTCGTTGGTGAATTCCTCGGTGGACACGTACCGGACCGAGCGGGCGTTGCCGAGCGTCGTGGCGTAGTGCCCGATGGCGTGCAACAGGTGCGTCTTGCCCAACCCGGAGTGCCCGTAGATGAACAGCGGGTTGTACGCCTTGGCCGGCGACTCCGCCACCGCCACGCTCGCGGCGTGGGCGAAGCGGTTGGACGAGCCGATGACGAACGTCTCAAACATGTACTTCGGGTTGAGCCGGTTGCCGCCGGTGTCGGCCCCGGGCAACCGGCGGTCGTCCCGCCCACCGGGCCGGTGGTCCACCGCGCTGCGACCCGGGCCGCTGTCCGTCCCGCTGTCCCGGGGGAGCGAACGGATCACGTGCTGGTCGCGCGGTGACGCCGAGTCGTCCCGGTAGCGGGGATCGTAGGGCCGGGTGTCGGGGCCGGACGGGTCCAGGCGGGCGGCCTGCTCGTCGTAACCGCGCCGGTCCGGACCCGACCGGGAGGGCCGCAGGGGCTCCGCGAAGGAGGCGCTGAACAGCGCCTCCTGCCCGTCCCTGCTGGCGGGAATCAACCCCGCGCGATGCCCCTCCACCGGCGGCGCGAGCGGCGGACCCGCCGGCGCGGGCAGCGGACCCGGATCGGGGTGACGCGGCGCTGGCGACTGCTCAGGGATCATCGCGTCGGCCGACTGTCGAGCGCCCTGGTCGTCGTCGTACGGCGTGACACCCGGGCCGTCGATGTCGAGCTGCCCGGTCTCCGGGGCGCTGCGGTAGACGGTGCCGGCCGGTCGGCCGGTGGCGTCCTCGGCCACCCGGACGGTGACCGCGACCTGGATCGGTCGGCCGAGCCGGCGGGTGAGCGCCTCGGTGATCGCCGGGCGCAGCCGTGACTCGATCACGTCGCGGGTGAACGCGTCCGGGACGGAGAGCAGTGCGGTGTCCTCGACTATCGCTCGCAGCCGGGTCAGTCGGAGATAGGCACGCTGCTGGGCGGAGATGATCTCGTCGGCGAGCTCGTCGGTCGCCGCTAACCACACCGCGGCAAGGTCGGTCGTACCGGCCACCGTCGTGCCACCCCCTCGCTTCTGCTCCCGGCCGCCGCTGTCTGCCAGCCGGCCGTCCCGGGCCCGCCGCGTTCGCGGGTGGAACAACACCCACCCGGACGGTCGACCGGTGGTCATCCACAAGTTATCCACAGCCTGTGTACCGACCGATTGTGGCCGCCGCCGGACGCGGGTGGGACCTGCCCCTGCCTGATCGGGCGCTGAAGCGGGTTCACCGTGCCGAACGATTCACTGCCATGTCCGGTCTTGCCTGCGCGACGACCGGAGCTTCCGACGCTCACCGCAATCGGGCACGGTAACAGCGTTGTCCCTGCGCCATCAACCGGCGACGCGGCGACGGCCTTGTCGGCATCAGTGAAAACCGCCCTTCGGCCTCGGGCGCGTCCCGTTGTCCCCCTGCTCGGGGTGTTTGACGGTCATTGCACCCCTGCGTAGGCTGGAACGGCTGCTTTCTCGCCCTCTGCTAGGGTGATGGGTGCTTGCTGTCCGCGGTCGCAACCCCGCATCGCCGAGGTCCCGCTCCGCCGGACAGCACCGATCGTGGGCCACCGTCGAGGTGGCCTGGACCACCACACGACCCCGGCGATCCCGTCGCGCGGGGCGCGTACGAAAACGGAGAGCCTGACGTGAGCAAGCGCACCTACCAGCCGAACAACCGCCGGCGCGCGAAGACCCACGGCTTCCGGCTGCGCATGCGCACCCGTGCCGGCCGTGCCATCCTGTCGAGCCGTCGCGCCAAGGGTCGCACCACCCTGTCGGCCTGAGCCGACCGGGCCGGTCCAGGGGACGTGGGCAGTCGTGCTGGCCGTCGCACAGCGACTGCGGCGCAGCACTGACTTCGCCGCAGCGGTTCGCGGTGGCCGACGCGCCGGACGTGGTGCCGTCGTGGTCCACCTGAGCGTGCCGGTGACCGTCGACCCCAGCACACCGACCTTGCCGGAGCCGGTACGGGACAACAGTGCGGAGCAGTCGTCCGTGCCGTCCCGTGCCGGCTTCGTCGTGTCCAAGGCGGTCGGCAACGCGGTGACCCGTAACCGGGTCCGGCGCCGACTGCGGGCGCTGGTCCGGGAACGACTGACCGACCTGCCCGCCGGCAGCACGCTTGTCGTCCGGGCGCTCCCCGCCGCCGCGCAGGCGTCGTACCCTCGGCTCGCCACCGACCTGGACGCCGCCATCGCGGTCGCCCGGTCGCCGCGCGAACGGCGGTCCCGATGAGCGGCACCGAGCAGAGCAGCCCACGGCCGTCGACAACCGGTGCCAAGGTGCTGATCGCGCCCATCATCGCGTACCGTCGGTGGATAAGTCCGGCACTGCCGGCTCGCTGTCGGTTCTACCCGTCGTGCAGTGCGTACGCCCAGGAGGCGGTCGTTCGGCACGGCGCGCTCCGGGGAGCCGTGCTGGCGGCCCGGCGGTTGTTGCGCTGCCACCCCTTTCACCCTGGTGGACATGACCCGGTGCCGGAGCCGGGCGGCCGCCGCCGTGCTGATGTGACTGGAGCCCCGAATTGAGTCTGAGTCTCGACTGGATCTACTTCGCGATTTCGTGGATCCTGCTGACCTGGCACTCTGCCTGGGACGCCATCGGGGTGCCCGTCGGTGCGGTGATCGGCACCAACTTCGCCTGGATCCTGGCCATCATCTTCCTGGTGGTCACCGTCCGGGTGATCCTGTTCCCGGTCTTCGTCAAGCAGATCAAGTCCCAGCGGGCGATGCAGGCGCTCCAGCCCAAGGTCAAGGAGCTTCAGGAGAAGCACAAGGGTGACCGGGAGACGCTCCAGAAAGAAATGATGGAGCTTTACAAGAAGGAGAAGGCCAACCCGCTGATGGGTTGCCTTCCGATGTTCCTTCAGATCCCGGTGTTCCTGGGCCTCTTCCACGTGCTGCGCCGGCTCGACCCGGACAAGCAGAACAAGACCCTCTACGGCTGGACCGCCGACCAGTTCGAGAGCGCCTCGCAGGCGAAGCTCTTCACCGCCCCGATCGCCGGCAAGTTCGGCTCGACGGCCGACGAGCTGGCCAGCCTCGGCGCCAACGGCAGCACCGTGAAGATCATTGCTGGTGTCCTGGTCCTGGTCATGATCGCCACCACCTACCTGACCAGCCGTCAGATGATCCTCAAGACCGGCTGGGCCGAGGACCCGCAGCAGCGGATGATCCAGCGACTGATGCTCTACGGCATCCCCGCGTCGCTGCTGATCTCCGGCGCGATCTTCCCGATCGGCGTCATCATCTACTGGGTCACCAACAACCTCTTCACCCTGGGCCAGCAGCAGTGGGTGCTGCGGAAGTTCCCGCCGCCGGTGACCGCCAAGAAGGCCGTCGCGCCCGCCGCCAGCCGTAACCCGGTGCAGCCCGCCAAGTCCGGTGGCCTGTTCGGTCGCGGAAAGGCCACCCCGCCGGCCCCGGTCAAGGCGACCGCGCCCAAGGTTGCCGGGCCGAAGCCGGGTGCCAAGCCGGTGAACAACCCGAAGAAGAGCCGCCCCGCCAAGCGACAGGGCTGACCAGCGAGGGCCGTCGCCGGCGATCCGGCGGCGGCCCGTTCCGCACCGCGCAGCCGCCGTACGGCCGGCGCCGGGCGGAACCGACCGCGCACCGCGCGGCCACGGGCGACACTGCCCGTACAGACGTGCCTGTGGTCACCGGCAACCTCCAGCCGGCCCCGGGAAACCAGTCGGACCCGACGGTCCGGCCGAGCGAGTACGGAGATGAGACCGTGACCGAGACCAGCATCCCCCGCGCCGAGCAGTCAGTGGACGAGGAGGAGACCGCCACGATCGCGGTGGACGGTGACGACACCGAAGCCGATGACACCGAGGCGGACGACCACACCGACACCGCCGCCGGCACCCGGGTGAAGAAGGCTGTGGGCGAGGGCGACCTGTTCCGGCAGAGCGAGATCGCCGCCGACTACGTCGAAGGCCTGCTCGACATCCTCGACTACGACGGCGACATCGACGAGCTGGTCGCCGCCGGCCGTCCCATGGTCGAGGTGGTCGGCGAGCGGCTGCAGAATCTGGTCGGTCAGCGCGGCGCCACCCTGGAGGCGCTCCAGGAACTTACCCGCCTTGCCGTCTTCCGGCAGACCGGTACGCCGAGCCGTCTGCTGCTCGATGTCGGTGGCTACCGGGCGAACCGCCGTAAGGAACTCGCCGCGGTCGCCAAGAACGCCGTCGAGAAGGTCAAGGAGTACGGCGAGCCGGTCCGCCTGGACGCGATGTCCGCGTTCGAGCGCAAGTGCGTGCACGACGTCGTCAACGCCATGTCCGGCGTGGCGAGCGAGTCCGAGGGTGTGGAGCCGAACCGGCGCATCGTCGTACGGCCCGCGGACTGACCGGGTGACTCACGACGACAACACGGCCGATGCCGTGTCCGGCCCGGGCGGCACGCCGCCCGGGCCGTCCGCTGTCCGCCCGGCCACGGGCGACGCCGATGCCGACTCGGCAGGGCGCGACACCGCCCCGGCCCCGGCCGACGCGGCGTTGCCGCCCGAGCTGGCGCCGGCCGCGCTGACGCTCTTCGGTGACCGTCTCGACCTGGCTGCCGCGTACGCCGAACTGCTGGCCACCGACGGGGTGGTCCGCGGCCTGATCGGTCCCCGGGAGGCACCCCGGATCTGGGACCGGCACCTGCTCAACTGCGCCGCGGTCGCGGAGCGGATCCCGGCCGGCGCGACGGTGCTCGACGTGGGCTCCGGCGCCGGTCTGCCGGGTCTCGTCCTGGCCATCGCCCGCCCCGACCTCACTGTCACCCTGATCGAGCCGCTGGCCCGGCGGACGTCGTTCCTGATCGAGGTCGTCGAGCGACTCGGTCTGGCCAAGTCGGTGCGGGTGTTCCGTGGTCGGGCCGACGAGGCGGCCAGCGGGTCGAGCGGCCGGGAGCCGATCAGCGGAGACGTGGTGACCGCGCGCGCCGTCGCGCCACTGGATCGGCTCGCGGGCTGGAGCCTTCCCCTGGCGGTTCGCGGTGGTCGGCTGCTGGCGCTCAAGGGCTCATCCGCCGCAACTGAGATCGAGGAGCACGCCGAGGTGGTGGCGCGACTCGGCGGCGGGGTGCCGGCCGTGCAGCTCTGCGGCGTCGGGGTGATCGATCCGCCCACCACGGTTGTGGAGATCGTGCGCGAGCGGATGGTCGGCCCGGCACGCCCGGCGGCCAGGAAGCGCGCCCGGGGCGGACGCTCCCGCCGAGGTTGACACTTCGCGCCATCGGGCTTCCGGCCGGTGGGTTGCCTCGTTGTACCGGTACGGATGGACGAGGGGATGAGAACCCGACGTGGACCGGCCGCGCCCGTCCGCCGTAGGCTGACCGCGCGTCGATAGTGTGGAGCGGGTGACGGACGTCGCGGGTCTCCGACCGCTCCCGCGGGCCGTACGCTCCGGGTTGCGGGCGAGGATGCGGCCAAGTTGACCGGGGCGCGGACCGACCATCCGAAGCGGGCAGGGATGACAGGTGCATGACGACGGCAGGTACGACGATCCACGCGTGACCGGGTCGCCCAGCGATCCCGTTTCACGTGAAACCGACTACCCGAGCTGGTCGCCCGGCGCGACCGGGCCATCTACCCGACCTACCGACGGCGATCCGCCGGCCGCGCTCGACCCGCCCTCGGGTGCCGGGCGGCCGGAGGGCTCGACCATTCCGGAGCCGGCGAGTGGTCGCCGGACGCCGGAGGCGTCGGGTCGACCCGTCAACGCCGCCGAGGTGCGGTCGACCTCAGGTCGTCGCAACACCGCCGCAGCGGTTCGCTTCGAGCCGGCCGTCCCACACCAACCCACTGCGGCGGCCGTTCGGGACGCCGGGCCGGTGGTTGCCGACGCCCCTGTCGCTTCGACCGAGTCCTTGGCCGCTGTGGCGGCCGATTCCACGTACGTTTCACGTGAAACCCCGACGCGCGAAGAGGATGACCCACCGTTGGCTATGGAGGCGATGCGCGCCGTGCAGATCCTGAATCCCAGTGGCGAGGTGACAATGCCTCGGCCGGACCGGACCCGGGTCATGTGCGTCGCCAACCAGAAGGGTGGCGTGGGTAAGACCACCACCACCGTCAACCTTGCGGTGGCGCTCGCCCTGCACGGCAACCGGGTGCTCGTGGTCGACCTCGACCCGCAGGGCAACGCCTCGACCGGGCTCAACGTCCCACACCACACCGGAATCCCCGACGTGTACGACTGCCTGATCAACAGCGTGCCGCTGGCCGAGGTGGCGCAGGCGGTCGAGGGCATCCCCAACCTCTGGTGCGTACCCGCGACCATCGACCTGGCGGGCGCGGAGATCGAGCTGGTGTCGGTGGTGGCCCGGGAGTCGCGTCTGGACCGGGCGATCGCCGCCTACCCGGGCGAGTTCGACTACGTCTTCATCGACTGCCCGCCCTCGCTCGGCCTGCTCACTGTCAACGCGTTGGTCGCCGCGCAGGAGGTGCTGATCCCGATCCAGTGCGAGTACTACGCGCTGGAGGGGCTCAACCAGCTGATCAACAACATCAACCTGGTACGCCAGCACCTCAACCCGAAGCTCGATGTCTCCACCATCCTGCTGACCATGTACGACCGTCGCACCCGGTTGGCCGACGCTGTCGAGCAGGACGTCCGGAACCACTTCGGCGACAAGGTTCTCCAGGCGGTCATCCCCCGCAACGTCCGGGTCTCCGAGGCGCCGAGCTACGGCCAGTCGGTGATGACCTACGATCCCGGTTCGCGGGGCGCCACGAGTTACTTCGAGGCCGCCCAGGAGATCGCCGAGCGGGGCGTCAAGGAGCCGGTGGGCCGGAATGCGTAGTGCGGACGAGTCGCTGGGAGGCGTCGCATGAAGAACCGTCCTCGGGGCGGTCTGGGTAGGGGCCTGGGGGCGCTGATCCCGACCGGGCCCGCGCCGGGTGCCGCTGGCACCGCGACGGCCGAGCCGGAGAACGAGCACCTGGACGACGGCGGCACCGAAGCCATCGCCGCTGTGCCCGCCGACGCGCCGATCCGCGAGCCGGAGCCGGTGCTGAGCCCGGTGCCCGGTGCTCGATTCGCCGAGATCCCGGTCGATTCGATCATGCCCAACCCGAAGCAGCCCCGCCAGGTCTTCGATGAGGAGGCGTTGGAGGAGCTGAAGACCTCGATCCAGGAGGTCGGCTTCCTCCAGCCCATCGTCGTTCGGCAGCTCGACGCCGAGAAGTACGAACTGGTGATGGGCGAGCGGCGCTGGCGGGCCGCCCAGGCGGTGGGACGGGAGAGCATCCCGGCGATCGTCAGGGACACCCGTGACGACGCGATGCTCCGCGACGCCCTGCTGGAGAACATCCACCGGGCCAACCTGAACCCGCTGGAGGAGGCCGCCGCCTACCAGCAACTGCTGGAGGAGTTCGGGGCCACCCACGAGGAGTTGGCCCGCCGGATCGGCCGGAGTCGCCCGCAGATCTCCAACACGATCCGACTGCTGAACCTGCCCGCACAGGTGCAGCGCCGGGTGGCCGCCGGCATCCTGTCGGCGGGGCACGCTCGCGCCCTGCTGAGCCTCGACGAGGCGGAGGCGCAGGAACAGCTTGCTCTGCGGATCGTGGCCGAGGGGCTGTCGGTTCGGGCGACCGAGGAGATCGTGGCCTTGGCGCTCAACGACGGGCCGGCGAAGGGTCAGGCCGCGAAGCGGCGACCCAAGGCGCACGCGCCGGCCCTGACCGATCTCGCCGATCGGCTCTCCGACCGGTTCGACACCCGCGTGAAGGTGGACATCGGCCGGAGCAAGGGCAAGATCACGATCGAGTTCGCGACGGTGGACGACCTTGAGCGGATCGTCGGGATCATCGGAGTGCAACAGGAGGAGAGCGGGGAGGACTGACCCCGCCCGCTCACCTACGGCCGCGCCACCCCACCGGGAGCGCGGCCGTTCCGCATCCCGGCGTCGACGCCTGTTTCACGTGAAACAGGCGTCGGACCTGATTTTGAGATCGGCATGACCGTGGACCCGTCGCCATCCTTGGGTCGCCCAGCCAACCAGGGGTCCCGCTCTTACCGCAGGAGAAGTTGACGGAGGCGGGCCGGAGGGGTCCGGTTGGTCGCGCTGGCCGGCAGGTTCGGAAGCGCAATCGGCGAGCGGCGGGGCGCCGGTAGGCGGTGCGCGCGGCGGTGGGCGGTGCGCGCGGCGGTAGGCGGTGCGCGCGGCGGTAGGCGGTGCGCGCGGCGGTGGGCGACGGGCCTGGTGTCGTGAGCGGGGCTGGTGGCGGAGCGGACGCAGCGACGGGCGGGGCGCGGTGGCGCGACTGGCGGCGGGGCGCGTCGCTCGCTACTGGCGGCGCCACTGGGCGAGTGTGGGCCTTGCTGGAACCCCTACACGCGTCGCAGAAGCCTTCGGGAAGGTCCACTCGTCCGCAACTGCCCCTGGCGCCGCTCAAAGCACCAGCGAGCCGCTGAGAGGCGCGAAACGACGTCTCCGTGGCTATCGGTAAGGGGCCGAGGCCCGCGATCGTGGTTGGGTCTTCCGGAGCGGCCTCCTCACAGCGACCGCTGGGCCGCCGGGCGCTGGTCGGTGGACCGCCACAACGCGACACCGCGAAGACCGCTAGACCGCTCGGCCGCTCGGCCGCGACACCGCTCGGCCGCGACACCTCGTGAACCAGGTGCACGGTCGGTAGGCCGCATGCGCGCCCACCGACCGTGGGTACGCGCGGTGCCGGCGGCGATGGCCCGGAAGCGCGAGCCGCCGCCGGTCGCCTCAGCAGCCGGCGCGCGGTTTCACGTGAAACCGAGACAGCGGCTCGCTGGCACCGATCGAAAACCCGGCGTTCGGAGTGGCTAGTCAAGCGGCGTGACCCCTTCACCTCAGACACGCGATGTCGGTGCTGCGGTGCGGCCTCTCCGTCCGTCGGCGTTCAGAGCATCCGGGCCTCCGGGGCGTCCAGGCCGCACGGTCGAGGTCTGTGCTGGTGCGGGTCCGCGAACGAGTCAACCCGTCAGCGCCGACGTGGGTCACATGAGTCAGCGGACGGGTCGCCGGCGGCTCGATACCGCTCCGACGGTGGCACGCGAAGCCCTTCGGAAGGCACCCGTTCGATTCCGTCTCCGGTGGCCGTCGAACCCGCCGATCTGGAGGCTCGCGGACAACGACCGACTGGCCAAAAAGTTATCCACACCGGTTGTCCACAGGCACCCCCCGTTTCACGTGAAACAGCGCGTGGGAGCGGGTGTGAGCCTGTGGATGACGGCCTGTGTTCAGGATCTCGGCAGCCTGTGGATATCGCCTTTCGGTGCCTGCGCGAGCACGAGCAGCCGGCCGGCGGCGGGCACCGATCCGGTGGCCCGGGACCGCTCGATCAGGTAGGGACAGCGGTGCCAGACTCGGTTAGGGTCAGCGTCGTGCACGACAACCCTCCCTCAGTCCCGGACTTCACCCAGTGGCCGTCATTTCCCTTCGAGGGTGACCTCCACGTGAAGCAACTCGATGATCCGGTCCCGGTCGAACCGCCCCGGAAGGGCGAGGGTCTCCGGGAATGCACTGCCTGCAACGCACCCGACGACGCCTACATCTGGGTGGGCGAGCGGTGGCGGGTCCGCGCGATGGACCGGCCCACCGGTCTGCCCATGGTGCTCATCCTGGAATCGCGCACCCACCTCGACCTCGGCGACCTGCCGAACCTGCTGGCTGCCGAGCTGGGGGTGATGACGGTACGTCTGGAGCGGGCCATCCGGTCGCTCGACGGCGTGGCACGGGTCCACGTCAACCGCTGGGGCGACGGCTCCGCTCATCTGCACATGTGGTTCCTCGCTCGCCCGTACGGCCGCCTCCAGTTGCGGGGCACGTTCCTGTCCCTGTGGGACTCGATCCTGCCGCCGATCTCCGAAGCGCAGTGGCGGGAGAATCTGGCGCTCGTCGCGGCCTGGCTCGCCGAGTTCGGTGGCCGCCCGCTCGCCGAGCCGCCCCGCATCCAGTGGCAGGCGCCGTCCAGTCTGCTGGCCCAGTCCGCCGCCGCGGACGCCGCTGCCGCAGCGGAGGCTGCCTCAGCGGCAGCAGCCGGGACGGAGGCCGTCTCGGTCATCGAGGCGGCAGAGGAGATCCCGGAACCGCCCCTCGACTCCACTCCTGATCCGACCGACGCCGACAGCGGCCCCCGGGCCGAACCGGTAGCGGACCCCGGCGCCGGTGCCGGCTCGACGACGACCACCGTCACCGACCGCGCGGCTGAGCCCGCCCAGTCGGGCACTGTCAACCGTCCGGCGGCTGAACCCGCTCGGACGGCATCCGCCACCGACCTGCCCGGCGTCCCGGCCGCCGGCACCCGGGAGTCCACCACCGCGGCATCCGGCAGCGCGGCATCCGGCAGCGCCGCCACGACGGCCACCGACGGACTCCGTCCCGGCCTGGCGGAGCAGCCCACCGCCAGACCTCACGGCGTCGGCTCGGCGGAGAAGCCCACCGGAGGGCCCCACGTCGGCCCGGCGAGCGGAAGCGACGAGGCTGGATCCGCCAACCCGGCAGCGTCCGACCCGGCGAACGGAGAAGCCTCCGGAGAGGCCGTCAGCAGGAACGCCCCCGAGAGGGGCACTGGCACTCCGGGCGAGGCCGCGCGCACCGACGGCAGCGGCACTCCCGACGTACGCGCGACTCACTGATCTGGAACCGACCATGAGGTTGACCCGGCAGGACAAGGCCAACCTCATGGTCGGCCCGCGGGTGGTCCGCTCCGCCGAACGGGTTGGCGGGTAGGTCAGTGCCTGGTGAGGCGGGCGGCTGCTCGGGCGACGAGGGTGCCGAGGAGTCGGCCGAAGTCCAGCCCGGCCGCCTGCACGGCGAGCGGAAGCAGCGACGTCTCCGTCATCCCCGGGGAGACGTTGACCTCCAGCACGTGCGGCTGGCCGTCCGCGTCCACGATCACGTCGACGCGGGAGAGGTCCCGTAGACCGAGCGCGGTGTGCGCGGCGAGGGCCACGTCAGCGACAGTCGCAGCCACCTCCGGGTCCAGCCGGGCGGGGGCGTGCCAGGTGGTCCGCCCCGCGGTGTAGCGGGCGGCGTAGTCGTACACGCCGTTACGCGGCACGATCTCCACCGGGGGCAGCGCCTGCGGGCCGTCGCCCAGGTCGACGACGGAGACTGCCACATCCATCCCTGGCACGTACCGCTCCACGAGCGCGGTGGAGTAGTACGCGAAGCAGCCGACCATCGCGGCGGGCAGTGCGGCGGCGTCCCGGACCACCGCCCCGCCCAGCCCGGACCCGCCCTGCGCAGGCTTCACCATCAGGGGTACGCCCAGACGGTCGACGATCCGGTCCAGGACGGCGACCGCGCCGAGCTCGGAGAAACGATCGTGCGGGAGCGCCACCCAGTCGGGGGTGGGGATGCCGGCCTCGCGGAGCACCGCCTTGGCCGAGGGCTTGTCCCAGGCGACCCGGGAGGCCCGAGCGTCGCAGCCGACGTACGGGACGTCGCACAGATCCAGCACCCCGCGCAGTGAGCCGTCCTCGCCGGTCGCGCCGTGCAGTGCGATCACCACCGCGTCCGGCGGGTCGGCTGCGAGCGCCGGCAGCAGCGCCACGTCCGCGTCCCGCAGCTCGGCCTCCACCCCGACGGCGCGCAGCGCGTCGAGCACCCGGCGACCGGAGCGCAGCGACACGTCCCGTTCGTAGGAGAGCCCACCGGCGAGCACCACGACGCGCAGGTCGGCCGAGATGGCGGAATCGGTCACGAGGAGGCGCTCGGCGGTCGTAGCCATGCCGGCATCATGCCAAGTCGGGCCCGGGCACGTCGGAGCCCGCCCGGCCGCGTCGGCCGGCGGCGCCACCCACGGCACCGAAGACCCGGCGCATCGCGATTTCCTGCTCCATCACCCCGGCCAGCCGGCGGACGCCCTCACGGATCCGCTCCGGCGGCGGGAAGCTGAAGTTGAGCCGCATGGCGTCGGTGCCGGTGCCGTCGGCGTAGAAGCCGGTGCCGGGAACGTAGGCGACCCGGGCGGCGACCGCTCGCGGCATCATGGCCTTCGAGTCGAGCCCGTCGGGCAGGCTGGCCCAGACGAAGAGACCGCCGGCGGGGGTGGTCCAGCTGGTGCCCTCGGGCATCAGGTCGGCCATCGCGTCGAGCAGGGCGTCGCGGCGTTCCCGGTAGACCTCGCGGTAGACCTTGAGCTGCTGCCGCCAGGGCATCGTGCTCAGGTAGGTGGCCACCGCGGCCTGGGCGAAACCGCTGGGGCAGAGGATCTGCGCCTCGCTGGCGATGACAAGTTTGTCGCGCACCGCGTGCGGCGCCAGGATCCAGCCGACCCGCAGCCCGGGGGCGAAGGTCTTGGAGAAGGTGCTGAGGTAGAAGACGCCGTCGCGGCGGCGGGCCCGCAGGGGGGCCGGGGCCTCACCCTCGAACCCCAGCTGGCCGTACGGGTCGTCCTCGACGACGAGCAGGCCGGCGCGCTCGCAGATGTCGAGCACCCGTTCCCGGCGCTCCTCGCTGAGCGTCACGCCGGTCGGGTTCTGGTAGGTGGGGATCGTGTAGAGGAACTTGACCCGCCGGCCCGCGCGGGCCAGGTCGGCGATGGCCGTCTCCAGCGCCTCCGGGATCAGCCCGTCCGCATCCATCGGTACGTGGACGACCTGCGCCTGGGCGGCCTGAAACACGCCGAGCGCACCGACGTACGTAGGCCCCTCGGCGAGCACCACGTCACCCGGGTCGAGGAAGAGCCGGGCCACCAGGTCCAGTGCCTGCTGCCCGCCCACGGTGACGACGACGTCCTCCGGGGAGGCCCCACACGCGGCGTCGATCCCGGAGAGCGACATCACCTCGCAGATCCGCTCGCGGAGTTCGAGGGTGCCCTGACCGATGCCGTACTGAAGGGTGCTCACGCCGTGCTCGGAACCGAGCCGGCCGAGCATCTCGCCGACCGCGTCCAGCGGGAGGGCCGCGATGTACGGTGCGCCACCGGCGAGCGAGACGACCTCCGGACGACTGGCCACCGCGAACAGTGCTCGGATCTCGGAGGCGGTCATCCCGCGTACCCGCCGGGCGTACCGGTCGGTGTAGTCGTCGAGTGTCGTGCCGGTCATGACCTCACCTCGATCGCTGCTCGAGTGGCTCCCGCCCCGGGTACCCCGCACACCGCTGACCATGGCGGCGGACACACCGATTGTCGATCCTAGTCCGCCTGAACCGTACTGCCGCCGTACCGCAGCAGATCGACCACATCGCGGACCGTCCTCGGCGTCCCCCGTCGCGGTGGGCATTCGCGCGTCCCCTCCCGTATCGTCGATCGGCGGCGTACGATCGCTCGTCGGGGGCAGGAAGGCGGCGCTGTCGTTCCATGCCGGTCTCACCACCGAGCCTATTGTGGGGATGCGCCATATGTCGCGACGTCTGGTCAGCCTGACCCTCGACACGTTGGAAGACCTCCCGCGCCCCTGCCGACAGTGCGTCTACTGGGAGCTCGATCCGGTCTCCGCGGAGCGCGCCTGCGCCGCTGGCGATCCGGGCCTGGAGAAGGAGGCGTGGGTCTCCCAGACGCTGCTGGAGTGGGGCTCCTGCGGCAAGCTCGCGTACGTCGACGGCATGCCGGCCGGCTTCGTGATGTACGCCCCGCCCGCCTACGTGCCCCGTTCGATGGCGTTCCCGACCTCACCGGTCTCCGCGGACGCGGCACTGTTGATGACCGCCAACGTGGTCGCCGCGTTCTCGGGCGGCGGGTTGGGCCGGATGCTGGTGCAGGGTGTCGCCCGGGATCTCACCAAGCGTGGAATCAAGGCGATCGAGGCTTTCGGCGACGCCAAGTTCGGCGACGCGGACGACCCGGCCGGCGGTTGCGTGGCCCCCGTCGACTTCTTCCTCTCTGTGGGCTTCAAGACCGTACGTCCGCATCCGCGCTTCCCCCGGTTGCGTCTTGAGCTGCGTACGGCGCTGAGCTGGAAGTCAGACGTCGAGTACGCGCTGGAGAAATTGCTCGGGTCGATGAGCCCGGAGACGCTGCTCCGGCCGGTCCGTCCAGCCCCGGCCACCCGCTCCACCAACGGCTGACGTCCGGCTGATCAGTCCAGCACGGTGCCGGCGGTCACCACGGCACGCAGTTCGCTGACGTCGAGCGATCCGGTCGGCACGTCTCGTTCGATCGGGTAGTACATCCGCTGCACAGCGGCCACGATCGCCTCCACCACCCGGTCCCGGAACCGGGGGTCGACGAGGTGGGCGCGGTCCGTCGGAGAGGTGAGATAGCCGACCTCGACCCGGACGGCGGGCATCCGCGTCAGTCGCAGCAACTCCCACGTCTTGGCGTGGGTGCGGCAGTCCCGCAGCCCGGTGCGGGCGACGATCTCCCGCTGCACGAGCCCGGCCAGGCGCTCACCCGTCGCCGAGGTCACCCCGTTGTCGGTGCCGTAGTGGTAGGTCGCCACGCCCTCCGCATCCGGGTTGGCGTGCCCGTCCAGGTGCAGCGAGATGAACACGTCGGCGCCGAGCGAGTTGGCGAGCAGGGCCCGGTCGGCGTCCGGCAGGCAGCTGTCGGGCGACGGGCCCCGGGTGAGCTGCACCCGCACTCCGGAGGCGGCGAGGCGTCCCTCCAGTCGGCTGGCCAGGTCGTGCACCAGGTCCGCCTCGGTCCAGCGCAGTGAGCCGTCGGGCACCACCATCCCGGGGTCGGTGCCCCCGTGCCCCGGGTCGATGACGACAGTCTTGCCGACCAGCGCCGGCCCGGACTGGCGGATCGCGTCGGATTCGCGGAGCCACTGCGGGCGGCCACCGACCACCTTGCGGCCGATCCGGCGAAGCGCGTTCATCGTGTGCGGGCCGCAGGAGCCGTCGGGGGTGAGCCCGACCTCACGCTGGAACTGGGCCAGCGCCCGCGACGTCCGGACACCGTAGATGGCGTCCGCGCGGCCCGTGTCGTACCCCATCTCCAGCAGTCGCTCCTGGAGCGACCGGACGTCCTCGCCGGTGAGCGGTTCGGGAACCGCGTGGTAGAGGGTGCGGGCGCCGAGCCGCCAACGGGCGGCATCCAGGGCGCGCCAGGTTTCCGCGCCGACCCGGCCGTCCACGCTGAGCCCCCGCGACTGCTGGAACGCGCGGACCGCCCGCTCGGTGTCGAGGTCGAACTCGTCGGTGTGCGGGTCGGCGGCGGCCAGCAGGTCGAGGCCGGTCAGGATGGTACGGATCTCCGTGACCGCGGGTCCCCGGTCACCGGGTCGGATCGGACGCACGCACGACCCCCTCTGCACGACACTCGCTGGCCGGGCGGCCCAGGCTTGAGGCTATGCGCTCCGGGGGCGGCGAGGTGGCTGGGCCGGGAAATACGTCGACGGTACGGCCGGGAAGGCACCGAACCCCGCACCCGACCAGCGGGTACGGGGTTCGGTTGATGTTTCTGCTGCTCAGAGGGCCGATTCGATGAGCCGGACCAGCTCGCCCTTCGGCTTGGCGCCAGCGATCGACTGCACCGGCTGACCGTTCTTGAAGACGGTGAGGGTCGGCACCGACATCACCCGGTAGGCCCGGGCGGTCTCCGGGTTCTCGTCGATGTTGAGCTTGACGATGGTGACCTGGTCACCCATCTCCCGGGCGATCTCCTCGAGCAGTGGCGACACCTTGCGGCACGGCCCGCACCACTCCGCCCAGAAGTCCACAAGCACCGGCTTGTCGGCCTGCAGCACGTCAGCGACGAAGCTCTTGTCGGTGACCGCCTTGGTTGTTCCCACTATGCCCCTCCTCCGGGATGTGTTCCTTGTTTCAGCTGAGCGTCGCGATGAACCGCTCGGCGTCGAGCGCTGCGGCACAACCGGTGCCGGCTGCGGTGATCGCCTGACGGTAGGTGTGGTCGACCACGTCGCCGGCGGCGAAGACACCTGGCACGTTGGTACGGGTGCTCGGGGCGTGGACCTTCACGTAGCCCTCGTCGTCCAGCTCGACCTGGCCCTGGAACAGCTCGCTGCGAGGGTCGTGACCGATGGCGACGAAGACACCGGTCACGTCCATCACCTTGGTCTCGCCGGTGTGCACGTTACGGACGCGTACGCCGGTGACCTTGCCGTCCTCGCCGAGGATCTCCTCGACGGTGCTGTTCCACTCGACCTTGATCTTTTCGTTGCTCAGCGCCCGGTCGGCCATGATCTTGCTGGCCCGGAACGAGTCGCGGCGGTGGATGATGGTCACCGACTCCGCGAAGCGGGTGAGGAAGGTGGCCTCCTCCATCGCCGAGTCGCCGCCGCCAACAACCACGATCTGCTGGTTGCGGAAGAAGAAGCCGTCACAGGTGGCACACGCGGAGACGCCGTGGCCCAGGAATTCCTGCTCACCGGGCACGCCCAGCGGACGCCAGGCCGAACCGGTGGAGAGAATGATGGATCGCGCCCGGTAGGCGGTCTCGCCAACCCAGACGGTGCTCACCGCGCCGGAGCCGGCGTCGCCGGTGTCCACCAGCTCGACCCGGGTCACGTCGTCGGTGAGGAACTCGGCACCGAACCGCTCGGCCTGCTTGCGCATGTTGTCCATCAGCTCGGGGCCGAGGATGCCGTCGGCGAAGCCGGGGAAGTTCTCCACCTCGGTCGTGGTCATCAGCGCGCCACCGGACTGCACGCCCTCAATGATCAGCGGCTTCAGGTTGGCACGTGCGGCGTAGACCGCCGCTGTGTAGCCGGCCGGCCCGGAGCCGATGATGATCAGGTTGCGGACCTCGTCCACTGCCGTCTCCCGAGTTGTGTGTGTTCGGCGTCGGCGCGAGCACCGATGCTGATCCGAGTCGCCGACGCCTGGGTGGGGCCGGCAGCTGACTTCCAGAACGTCATCGTACGAACCGGGGATTCCCGAGCCGGGCATCCGGTGGGTCAGGTCACGTGGGGGGTCATCGTGCCATTGACCGTGGATTCACCCTACCCGCGCCGAATACCGGCTGTCCGAGCCGGACCCGGGCACGCCGCACTCCGGGCCGCTGACCCAGGCCCACCGGGCCCCGTTCGCGTCGGTGAAGTGGATGACCAGTGCCTGGTCGCCCTGGAACCGCGCGTAGTCGATCACCTCGACCACCAGAGGGGCCGATCCGTGTTCCGCCGCGACGCTGGTCAGGCAGCTGGTCAGCGCGGCCTCGTCGGTGAGCCGGGCGAGCTGGTCCGACCCGTCGGGAGACGGAAGGCGTCCGCCCTCGGCATCCACGTGCGGCTGCCCGCCCGGGGTGTTGCCGGTCGCCCGGCTGGCAGCCGGAGCATCCGGGCCGCGGGCGTCCCCGAGGGTCTGCGGGGTGTAGTTCGTACCACTGCGCAGTGCTGGGCCGGTGGTGCGGGCCGTCCCGGCCCCCGCGACGCCCTCCGGCGCGCTGGCCGGCTGGTTCATGGCGGTGCCGCCGGAGTCGTCCGACGCCCGCATCGAGAGCTGGTTGAGGCCCAGCGCGACGGCGACGACGGCGATCGCGGCGGCGGCCACGGGTGCGCCACGGCGGGCCCAGCCACGCCGTCGGCGGCCCGGACCGGTGGACGCCCAGCGCCCGGCGGGCGTTGGAGCGGGCGGTCGGCGACCGACTCCACCCTGCGCCGGTACGACCGACGGCGTGGTCGCATCGCCGGTCTGCCCGGTCGAGGCGTCGCTCGTCGGTTCCGCGGCGGCCAGCGCGGCCAGGAGGCGGTCGGTGATCTCCGAGGGCATCTCCGGGGACGGCTCGGCCCAGCGGCTCAGATCCGCCCGCACCTCGGCCACGGCGGGGGCCAACAGCGCGTACGCCTCGGCCCAGGACGGGTCGGTGGAGACCAGCAGGGCGACCTCGTCCTGCTGCGGGGTGCCGTCCAACGCCCCGCCGAGGTAGTCAGCGAGAAGGTCGACGTCGACCTCCCGGAACCCCTCGGTCGTCACGTGTCCTCCTGGTTGGCGTCCCGCCGGTATCGACCTGACCCCGATCCGACGCCCTGCACCGGGCCTGGGTTCCCCGGCGTGACGCCGGGCACGCCGGTGCTCGGGGCGGCGGGGTCCGGCCGGTGCGAAGGCGTCGCCACGACGGCGGGGCGGAGATGCCCGAGCAGCACGGCCAGCCGGGCCCGGCCCCGGGCACACCGGCTCTTCACCGTCCCCTCGGCGACGCCGAGGATGCGTGCCACCTCGGCGACCGGATAACCCTGGACATCGACGAGCACCAACGCGGCGCGTTGCTCAAGGGGCAGTGCGGCGAGCGCCTCGCGGACCACGAGCGCGGTGTCGTGGTCCGCTGCCGGCGCCGCCGGTTCGAGCCCGCCGGTGCCCGATCCGCCGTCGGCCCGGTTGCCGTCCGGCAGTGGCACTGTGGGGTGCGCCTGCCGACGTCGGATCCGGTCCAGGCAGGCGTTGACCACGATCCGGTGCAGCCAGGTGGTGACGGCGGAGTCACCACGGAACCGGGCCGCCGCCCGATGCGCCGACAGCAGGGCGTCCTGGAGCGCGTCGGCTGCCTCCTCGCGGTCGCCGAGCGTCCGCAGGGCCACCGCCCACAGCCGGTCCCGGTGCCGGCGGAACAACTCGGCGAAGGCGTCCCGGTCTCCGGCGACGTGCGCGCGCAGCAGCTCCAGGTCACTCGCGGCCGCGCGCCCGTCCATCACCAAGTCCAGTGCGTGCGATGCCCGGATCGTGGCGCCTGGCTCACGACCCTTGGACCGTAATCTCCTGCACCCCCAGCTTGAACCCACCCTCGACCGGAGCCAATTCGGTGATCCAGAACAGCAGGTACTGGTATTTCGTGTCGGCGTCGAAGCCGTTGAACGTCATTGTGGTGCCGTCGTGGTCCTCGAACGGCTGGCCGATGGCGGTCTTGTAGCTCGCGACCAACTGCTTGTCACCGCTGGAGCTGGACGGCCAGGTCGTCGTGCCGGCGAGCAGTTGAGCGGACGCGTTGGTGGCCGACAACACTGCCTGCACCGACTTGACGGTGTGCGGCTCGCCGAGATCGATCCAGACGCCCATGCCCTTCTTCAGGTTGCCGAAGTTGGGCTTGTTGACGTACGTCTCCGTCTCCCAGCCCTTGTCCTCGTCACCGTCGATGACCTTCTCGGCGTCCTTTACCTCGCTGCGGTCCTTGCTCTCCGGGTCGATGATCCGGACGTTCTTCACTGTCAGCTTGCGCGTCGCCGCGGCGGCCGGGGTGGCGTCGCCGGCCGGGGCACTGGAGGTCGGCGCGGCGACCGGGTTGGACTGCGGGTCCTCGTCGTCGCCGCCCAACGCGATGATCCCGATCAGCAGACCGACCAGGGCGACGGCCAGCAGACCAGCGATGCCGACGGCGACCTTGCGACCCCCGGCCGCAGCCAGCGGCGACGGCTCTTCCCCGGTCTCGGCGGCGAACCGCAGCGGCCCGCTGTTGTCGAGGTAGTGCTCATCCTCGGCCGGCACGTCCAGTCGCGCCAGCTCCGCGGCGAGCACGTCGGAGGACGGCGGCGCGATCTCGGCGTCGAGCAGGTCCATGGTCAGGTCGTCCAGGTACGCCGGAACGCCCGCCCGGACCTGGCGCGGTGCGGCGATGGCACCCCCGGCGTCCCGAACAGCGTCCGGGATGGCGGCGCGGCCGTGGCCGGCGGTGGCGCCGTGCAGTGGGGCCTCGGCGTGCGGCCAGGAGCCGGTCAGCGCGAAGTAGAGGACCCCGCCGACCGCCCGGATGTCGTTCTCCTGGCTGTCGGCGCCGTCGGTGCGGGCGTCGGCCAGGACCACCCGACCCTCATCGCTGATCATGACGGTGCCGGGGTGGACGTTGCCGTGCACCATGCCGGTGGCGTGCACCGCGGCGAGCGCGCTCGCGACGGCGTTGCCGATCGCGGTGGCCCGAGCCGGGTCCAGGGGGCCGTCGGTCGCCAGGTCCCGCAGGGACTGCCCGTCGACCCACTCGCGCACCACGTACGCCCGGTCGGCCTCGTCGATCGCGTCGTAGACGCCGACCAGGTTGGGGTGGATGACCCGGCTGGCCGCGACGGCGGCCTGAAGCATCTCGGTGGCGGAGTCGCCACCGGGGTAACGCAGCACGACGGCAACGGGACGGCGCAGGATGACATCGACCCCGCGCCAGACCAGCCGACCCGCGCTGTCGTTGTTGATGTGCTCAACCAGTTCGTACCGCTCGGCGAGGACTTCACCGGCCGTGGGAGCACCGAAGGTCATGACCGGAGGAGCGCTTTCGTCTGCCTCCTGACCCTCGCCGACCTGGGTCACCCGTCCTCCCTCGGTGATCGTGTCGATCGATGAACCCGAACTGCTGGGCATGTGGCTTCCCGCTCTGCCGTTGAAGGAACCGGCCGACCGGTGTCGACGCCCAGCGTCGGCCCCTGCCGTACCCGTCGAGAGCGACCTTACCCGGGTTGCCCGTCTCTCCGACATGTCATCTTCCCGCCGTACCTGGCGGGGTTCTGGCTGTCAGAAAACTCGTCCGGTTACGACCGTTGTCAGCCACGTTGCTGGCACATGTACTAGCTAATCTACGGCTTCACCGCAAGTGACCGACGCCGGGGCTGGGCTGGCGTGGCGCTCGCGTTGCCCCGTACGTTCCCACCGATCGGGTCGCCACCCTCAGCCGTACGGTTGGTTATCCACAGGCCGAAGCGGCGGTTGACCGGCGAATCGCGGAGTTATCCACAGGCGCATCCCCAGCCTGGTGATCCGTAGTCACATTCCGTATGAGTGCCAACTTGTTGTAATCGGATGCGGACTTTCAGCGACCGAGGCGGCGGCGAACCATACCGACCACCTCGGTGATCTCCCCGATCCGCAGGAGCATGGCCAGACCCAGATAGGTCCCGCCGATCACCACGCCGCCGACCACGAGCTGCACAACGGCCTGAATCCAACTCGGCCGGTCGCCGCCGGGCAGAAGACTCACCACGAGGAGGCCGACCAGGGCGGCGCCCAGCGCGGCGACCGCGACTCGGCCGAGCGTGCGCAGGATGGCACCCATTCCGATCCGGCCCACTCGGGGCCGCAACAGCCACGCGGAGGCGAAGGCGGCCGCCAGGTAGGACACAGCGTTGCCGATCATCATCCCGGCCGCGGCGAAGTGGGCGGCGAAGGCCACGTAGAGCACCACCTGAACGCCGATCCGCAGGGCGACCACCGGAATGTTGATCAGCGCCGGGGTGCGGGTGTCCGGCAGGGCGTAGAAGGCGAAGGTGAAGAGCTGGCTGATCGCGAAGGGCACCAACGCCAGTGCCGCCAGGAGCAGCACCAGCGAGGTGTCCGCCGCGTTCTCGTCGGTGAACGCGCCGTAGCGGAACAACGTCACGGCCAGCGGAGTCGCCAGTACCGCGTAGCAGACCGCGATCGGGGCGAGCACCGCCGAGACGGTGCGAGTACCCCGGGACAGATCGGCGGCGACGTCGGAGTACCGGCCGTCGGCGGCGGCCGCGCTCATCCGGGGCATCAGCGCGGTGATGATCGATACGGCGATGATGCCGTGCGCCATCATCAGCAGCAGGAACACGTTGTTGTAGATCAGCGGGCCGGCGGCGTTCTCCTTGCCTGCCCGGTTCAGCAGGTTGAACAGCACGATCAGGCCGACCTGGCTCACCGCGACGTAGCAGAACATCCAGCCGCCGAGACGCCCCAGCTCCCGTAGGCCGAGGGTGCGGAAATCGAACCGGAACTTCCACCGGAAGCCCACCTTGCGCAAGGCCGGCAGCAGCCCGGCGGCCTGAATCGCGACGCCGAGCAGGGTGCCGCCACCGATCAGCAGGATCCGTCCGGGGGTCATCTCCTCCGGCTTGACGATCTCCGCGCCGAAGATCGCGATGTACAACCCGGCGGTGGCGATCACCACGATGTTGTTGAGGATCGGCGCCCACATCGGTGCGGCGAAGTGCCCCCGGGTGTTGAGCACCGCGCTGATCAGCGCACTGAGACCGGTGAAGAAGATCATCGGCAGCATCAGGTACGACAGAGCCTTGACCAGACTCCGGAAGCCTTCCCCGGTGTCGTCACCGGCGTAGAGCTTGGTCAACAGTCCCGCCGACAGCACCGCGAGGAGCGCCGCGCCGGCAAGGGTCAGCACCGCGAGGGTCAGCAACCGCTGGGCGTACGCCTGCCCGCCGTCGGTGTCGACCCTGCGCCGACGGACCAACACCGGGATCAGCACGCTGGTGAGGATGCCGCCGAGTAGGAACTCGTAGACCATCCCCGGGAGGATCTGCGCCGTGGTGTACGCGTCACCCACCAGCGCCCCACCCAGCGCGGCGGTCAACGCCAACGTGCGCAGGAAGCCGGTACCCCGGCTGACCAGGCTGCCGATCGCCATCACCGCGCTGTTGGCCGCCGCGCTGGCCTCGCCCACCTGCTCCTGCGGCGGCGCGGTCGACTCCATGGCCGGCTGGTTCAGCGGCTCGGCGGAGATGAAGGTGGCGCCATCCCCGGGACGGACACCGGGATCGCCGTCATTCGCGGCGTTGGCGCTGCGGTAGAGCCCGCCGCTCATCTCCAGCCTCCCAGGGGTACGTCGAGTCGGACACCGACCCGCACGCCACAGACCATAGTCAACCCCCACCCGTTACCCGCGCCCGGCGGATCGGATCACACCCCGGCCCGATAAGCTGGCGATCCCATGTCCGAAGCCTCCGCTCCTCACGCCGCCGACCGCCGCGAACTCACCGCCGCGCAGCGCAACGCCGTCGCCGAACTGCTCCGGGTGTCCCCGGTCGCCGACGAGTTGGGCCGCCGCTTCGTCCGCGCCGGTCACGAGTTGCACCTGGTGGGCGGTTCGGTACGGGATGCCCTGCTCGGTCGACTCGGGGACGACCTCGACTTCTGCACCGACGCGCACCCCGACGAGACCCTGCGGATCATCAAGGGCTGGGCCGAGTCGATCTGGGAGACCGGTCGGGAGTTCGGCACCATCGGCGCTCAGCGCGACGGCCTCCGACTGGAGATCACCACCTTCCGCGCGGAGTCGTACGACCAGGTCAGCCGCAACCCGGTGGTCGTGTACGGCACCAGCCTCGACGAGGACCTGAAGCGGCGCGACTTCACGATCAACGCGATGGCGGTCAGCCTGCCGGACCACCGGTTCACCGACCCGCACGGTGGGCTGGACGATCTCTCGGCGAAGGTGATCCGTACCCCGAGCACTCCTGGCGAGTCGTTCGGCGATGACCCGCTGCGGATGCTGCGGGCCGCCCGGTTCGCCGCCCAGCTGCGTTTCGCCGTGCACCCGGACGTGCACCGGGCGATGACCGAGATGGCCGCCGACCTGGACCGGATCACCGCCGAGCGGATCCGCGACGAGTTCACCAAGCTGCTCTGCGGCGCGGATCCGATCACCGGCCTGCGGCTGCTGGTCGACACCGGGCTGGCCGAGCGGTTCCTGCCGGAGCTGACCGGGCTGAAACTGGAGATCGACGAGCACGCCCAGCACAAGGACGTCTACGAGCACACGTTGACGGTCGTCGAGAACGCGGTCTCCTTCGAGGAGGAGGGCTGCGACTTCATCCTGCGGATGGCCGCCCTCCTGCACGACGTGGGCAAGCCGGCGACGAAGGCGGTCGGGTCCGACGGCCGGGTCAGCTTCCACCACCACGAGGTGGTCGGCGCCCGGCTGACCAAGGCCCGGATGAAGGCGATGCGTTACCCCAAGGACGTCACCGCGCAGGTGACCGCGCTGGTCGCGCTGCACCTGCGCTTTTACGGGTACGGGCGGGGCGAGTGGACCGACTCGGCGGTGCGCCGCTACGTCGCCGACGCCGGTGACCTGCTGCCCCGACTGCACAAGCTGACCCGCTCCGACTGCACGACCCGCAACCGGCGCAAGGCCGCGCAGCTCGCGGCGGACTACGACGCGCTGGAGGATCGGATCGCGCGGATCGCGGCCGAGGAGGACCTGGCGCGGGTTCGACCCGACCTGGACGGCAACGCGATCATGGAACTGCTCGGCGTACCGCCGGGGCCGGTGGTCGGGCGGGCCTGGAAGCACCTCAAGGAGCAACGCCTCGAGCAGGGTCCGCTGGACCGCGACGCCGCTGAGGCGGAGCTGCTGCGCTGGGCCCGCGCCGAGGGCATCCTCGGCTGACGCGCTCAACGCGATGCTGGTCAGGCAGCGCGCTCTGCGGTGCGGTGGCGGGAACCGTCACTTCAGGACGTCGCCGACGGCGACGCGCAGCTGTCCGGTCGACGACGAAACGCGAGCGGATCGACCGAATGGCTGAGGTGTATCGCTTTGATTGTCGTCCATGATGGCTGGGCGTCCGTCGGCTATCGGTGCATCGACACCGCCGCCGACCCCACCGCCCGTCCGGTCGTCCGGATTGGACGGGCGACGATCAACGGGGAGATCACCTAGTGAAACGCCGTGGCGTAATACGCCGCTCGGCGGTGGCGAGCGTTGCTCTCGCCTCCGCAACCATCATCGTCACCGCTGCGACCGGTGGGGCCGCCATGGCCGAGCCGACCGCTCCGTTGGCCCCGAAGCCCGCGAGCAAGTTGACCGCCCCCAAGGCGGACGGCCGGTTGGCCAAGGCCAAGCCCGCCGAGGTCGTACCGAATCGCTACATCGTGGTCCTCAAGGACAAGAAGACCACGCCTGCCAAGATCAAGGCCGCCGCTTCGGCTCTGGCCAAGGAGAACGGCGGCACCGTCCGCCGGCTGTACAGCAGCGCCGTCAACGGCTACTCCGCCGCCATGAGCGCGAAGCAGGCCGGCCGGCTGGCCGCCGACCCGGATGTCGCATCCGTGGAGCCGGTGGTTCGCGTCCACGCGAGCGGAACGCAGAGTTCGCCTCCCTCCTGGGGCCTGGACCGGATCGATCAGGTTTCGCCCAAGCCGAATGGCAGCTACACCTACCCCAACACCGGTGCCGGGGTGAAGGCGTACATCGTCGACACCGGCATCGACATCAGTCACAGCGATTTCGGTGGCCGTGCCTCCAACGGTTACGACGCGATCGAGCGTGACAATGTGGCGCAGGACTGCCACGGTCACGGCACGCACGTGGCGGGCACCGTCGGCGGCACGAAGTACGGCGTGGCCAAGGACGTGAGCCTGGTCGCCGTCCGGGTCCTCGACTGCGATGGTGCTGGCACCACCGAGGAGGTCGTGGCCGGGATCGACTGGGTGACCGCCAACGCGCAGAAGCCTGCCGTGGTCAACATGAGCCTCGGCGGGCCGGAGAACCCGGACTACCCGGCGATCTCCATGGCGGTCAGCAACTCCATCGCCACCGGTCTCACCTATGCGGTGGCCGCCGGCAACGAAGCGGACGATGCCTGCTCGTACACCCCGGCCGGGGTGTCGGCGGCGATCACTGTCGGAGCCACCGACAGGTTCGACCGTCGGGCCTCGACCGAATACTTCGATTCGAACTACGGTCCGTGTGTCGACGTCTGGGCTCCGGGCGTGGACATCGTCTCGGCCGCAAGCGGAACCACCAACGGGTCGGTGGCCTTCAGCGGGACCTCGATGGCCTCACCGCACGTGGCCGGAGCCGCTGCGCTGCTGCTCCAGTCGAACCCGACGTGGTCCCCGACGCAGGTGCGCAACACGATCGTGACCCGAGGGCTCGCCGGCGCTGTGTTGAACCCGCAGGGCGGGGTGGACCGTCTGCTCAACGTCGCGGCGGCCCTCTCCCCGGCGCGCACCGCGCACGGTCTGCTGGCGCGTTCCAACGGCTATTTCGTCTCGGCTGACGGTGCGGGCAGCAAGCCCCTGGCCTCCGTCGGCCCGGTGCTGGGCGGCTGGGAGAAGCTCGACATCGTCGACGCCGGCAGCGGCCTGGTCGCACTGCGGGCGAACGTCAACGGTAAGTACGTCAGCGCCACCAGTGCCGGCAGCAAGCCGCTGATCGCCGTTGCCTCGACGGTGAGCACCTGGGAGAGGTTCCAGCTGGTTCACCAGACCGACGGCACCGTGAGCCTGAAGGCCACTGTCAACAACAAGTACGTCAGTGCCCCCAGCAACGGTGGTCCGCTGATTGCCAGCGCGACGAACGCCAGCACCTGGGAGAAGTTCGACCTCGAGACGAACCTGATCGTCAGCTTCAAGTCCTCCGCCAGCGGCAAGTTCGTCTCCGCTGACGGTGCCGGCAGCAAGCCGTTGATCCCGGTGGCCACGAAGGTCAGCACCTGGGAGAAGTTCGAGCTGTACGACCTGGACTACTACGGCTACTTCGGCCTGCGTTCGTTGGCCAACAACAAGTTCGTCTCGGCTGACGGTGCGGGCAGCAAGCCTCTGGTCGCTTCGGCCGCCGGAATCAATGCCTGGGAGGCCTTCACCTTCTGGCACCGGGGTGTCGGGACCACGGACGGGTCGGGCTGGATCTACGCGAACGTCGACGGGCAGGCGGTCAGTGCCGGCAGCGCCGGCACCAGCCAGCTGATCCCGAACAAGGACTTCGACTTCTGGAGCGAGGACTTCGGCCTTTCGGCGGGCGAGCGCTTCGTCATGGGCCTCGTCTGAACCAACCACGGAATCACGACCGGCGCCCGCCGGCACCCCTCCCTCGGGAGGCGGTGCCGGCGGGCGCCGGCCGTTGGTGGGTGATCCGTGCCGGCCAGAGCCCTGACTGTCGGCCGGTTGCGCGTGCTCAGCGCGAGACGGTGCTGCCGTCCACAGTGCCGCCCCCGGCGACCGGCGCGGTGGCGTCGGTCCGTCCGGCACCGAGCCGTGCCAGCAGGCCGGGCAGGTCGATCCCGGTGAGATCGCTGCCGAGCTGGAGGCCCTGGGCCACGTTGCCGGCCACCGACCTGGTGAGCGACGACGCGCCGTCGGTGGAGATGACGGTCATCTTGTCGATCGCCCCGATCGGCGCGCTGGCGGCCTCGACGACCTGCGGCAGCACCTTGACCAGCAGGTCCAGCACGGCCGCCTCTCCGTACGCGGCGAACGCCTCGGCCTTGCGCGCCATCGCGTCGGCCTCGGCCTCACCCTTGGCGAGGATGGCCGCAGCCTCGGCCTGGCCCTCCCGCTCCACCGCCTCGGCGATGGCGGAGCGTCGCCGCTGCTCGGCCTCACCCTCCTTGGCACCCTCGATGGCGTTGGCCTCGGCGAGCGCGGCACGCCGGGCCCGCTCGCCCTCACCGGTGAGCCGCGCCTGTTCGGCGGAGGCCTGCGCAGCGGCGATGACCGACTGCCGCTGCGCGTCCGCGTGCAGCACCGCCGCGGCGCGGGACGCCTCGGCTTCCTGCTCTACCTTGTACCGGGCCGCGTCGGCCGGCTTGCGAACCTCGGTGTCGAGTTGGCGCTGCTTGAGTTCGGCGTTGCGCTCGGCCACCTTCTGCTGCTCGGAAAGGATCGCCTGATCCCGCTCGGCCTGGGCGAGCGGTCCGGCCGCTGCGGACTTCGCCTTCGCCGCGTCGATCTCGGCCTGGATGCCGGCCTGCTTGAGGGCCAGGTTCCGGTTCGCCTCGGCGATGGCCTCCTCGGCGAGCAGGCGCTCCTGCTCGGCCTGCTGCCGGGCCCGCGCCTCGGCGATCGCCGCGTCCTTGAGCACCCGGGCGGCCTCAGGCCGACCCAGGTCCTGCAGGTAGGAGCCCTCGGCGAGGATGTCCTGGAGCTGGAAGGTGTCCAACACCAGGCCCTGGTTGGTCATCGAGTGCTCGGCCTCCTCGGCCACGGCGCTGGCGAACGCCGCACGGTCCCGGATGACCTCCTCGACGGTGAGCCGGCCGACGATCGAGCGCAGCGCGCCGGCCAGCACCTCCCGGGTGAAGTTGTCGATTTCGTCCTGCTGGTGCAGGAACCGCTGGGCGGCGGCCCGGATCGCGTCCTCGGTCCCGCCGACCTTGACGATCGCCACGCCGTGCAGGTCGGCGCGGATGCCCTGCTTGCTGACAGCGCCGCGGATGCCGACGTCGATCCGCCGGCTGGACAGGTCGAGCGACTGGAGCTTCTGCACCACCGGTAGCACGAACACCGAGGCGCCCAGCACGACCTTCTGACCGGAGGTGTCGGTGGACCGCCCGCCGTCGGCGGTCTGCGTGGTGCGGCCCTTGCGACCGGTGACGATGAACGCCTCGTTCGGGCCGGCCACCTTGATCCGGGAGAGCACGAAGAACACCAGGATGAGCACGAGGAGGACCGCGCCACCGATGGCGATGAGTAGGGCCATATAAAAGTCCCGTCTGTGAGGGGGAGATCAGTAGGTCTCTACGTGCACGCTGGTCTCGCTGAGCGCCTGTACGACGAAGATCTGGGCGCCGATCGGGATCGGCTGGTCGGCGCGGGCGCTGAGCTTGACCGGTTGGCCGGCGAGGCGAACGCGGACCTCGCCGTACCCGTTGGCCGGCACCGGGGTGACGACCAGGCCGAGCGCGCCGACCAGGTCGTCGCGGGTGGGGGTGGGGTCGGTGCGCATGTTCCGCGCCGCCCGGCTCAGCCGGGACGCCAACCAGCCGATGGGCACGGCTGCGAGCACGCCGCCGGCCACCGCCCCGACGACCATGCCAGGTGTACGCGCACCGAGCAGCTCGTTGACGATGGCCGCGCCGAACCCGAAAGCCCCGGCGAAGCCGGCGACCGTCTCGACCGAGATCGGCCCGTCCACGTCGGCGTGCCCGAAGTGGAGCAGCTCGGTGCCGAGCAGCGCGAGCGCGAGCACACCGATGCCCGCCCCGCCGATGATCAGAAAGATGAGCGTCCCCGTTGCCACGACCTTGACGGTATCGACGCCGTGCAACGCCAGACGGCCTGACAGGACGCGAAGATGATCTACCGGTACGGGTCGGGAGTGGCGCTCGGCCCGACGCCGGAGGCCGGGCCGGGCCGGCCAGATGGTCCGCGTCGGGGAGGATAGGTGGATGCGCTGGGCCGTGCTCGACTCACCGATCGGTGAGTTCTCCGTGGCCACCGACGGCACGAGCGTCTGCGGTGCCCACTTCGGCCGGCTCGAGGCGGCCACCGACGAGCCCGATGACGCGCTGTCCCGGCAGGCCGTCGACGAGCTGCGGGCGTACTTCGCCGGTGAGCTGACCACGTTCACCGTTCCGGTGTCGGTGCCGCGCGGCTCCGACTTCGAGCGCTCCGTGTGGCGGGAGATGACGCGGATCCCGTACGGGGAGACGCTGACGTACGGCGAGGTGGCGCGCCTGGTGGGCGACCCTGGGGCGGCACGGGCGGTGGGAGTGGCCTGCAACCGCAACCCGGTCCCGGTGATCGTGCCGTGTCACCGGATCGTCGGGGCGGGCGGCAAGCTGGTCGGCTTCGGCGGAGGCCTACCTCGCAAGGTCAACCTGTTGGAGCTGGAGGCCGGTGTCGCGCTGCGGCACGCGTGGTCCTGAGCCGTCCGGCGTCGGTGGTGGCGTCACCCGGCGCTGGGCGACCCTTCCGGTCCGCCGGCGGGTGCGGTCCGAACGGGCCACGGCGGGTCGATCGTGGTCCGCGGCTGGTAGAAGGCGTTGGCCGGTGGCAGGGCCAGCAGAACCAGCGCGACGAGTATCGCCACCGGCACGCCCAGGCCCAGGCTGAGCAGCAGGGGCTCCAACCAATTCGGCATGTCATCCCGTGCCATCTCGGTGATCCGGTCCATGTTCTCGGCGGAATAGATGGAATAGAGCGGTCGCGGCGACCGGGCCGCCCCGACGGCGGCGCAGCAGGCGAGGACTGGTGCCGAGGCCCAGGAGGCGATCCGTGCGCGGTTCACGCCCACGGCGTTGGCTGCGGCCAGCGTGAGGAGTCCGATCGCCAGCACCGCCGTCAACAGGTCGGCAGCCAGATCGGCGGTGCTGCCCAGGGCGGCGAAGGCCACCCCGTCCGTGGGCTCGAAGGAGTCGGCGGCCGTGTGGAAGAAGTCCTGGTGCCAGTAGCGGAGCGGAAGTGCGGCCAGTTGCGCGACGGCGGCCAGGGCAAGCAGTAGGCAGGCCAGCGCGACGATGCGCGGCCGAGGAGGTCGGGCCGGGTGCGGGCCCGTCGGTGCGGAGCTGGTGCGGGAGACCATGAATCGATTATCGATAGCTCCCCCGCTCGCCGTGGTCCCGAAAACGGTGGCGGAGGTCACGGGACGGGCGGTCGTACCCCGGGAAAGCCGACCCACGTGGAAGGGCCGGGTCCGCACGGACCCGGCCCTTCCACGTGCTTGATGATTCAGCGCGTCAGCGCGTGACCTCACCGGCGATGAACTCCTCGACGGCCTGGTGGGCGTCGTGGTCGGCGTACTGCACCGGCGGAGACTTCATGAAGTACGACGAGGCCGACAGGATCGGGCCGCCGATCTTCCGGTCCAGGGCGATCTTCGCGGCCCGGACCGCGTCGATGATGACGCCGGCCGAGTTCGGAGAGTCCCACACCTCGAGCTTGAGCTCGGCGTTGAGGGGGGTGTCACCGAACGAGCGGCCCTCCAGGCGGATGTACGCCCACTTGCGGTCGTCCAGCCACGGCACGTGGTCCGACGGGCCGATGTGCACGTCGCTCTTGCTCATCTCGTGCGGGATCTGCGAGGTGACCGACTGGGTCTTCGAGATCTTCTTCGAGACCAGGCGCTTACGCTCCAGCATGTTCATGAAGTCCATGTTGCCGCCGAAGTTGAGCTGGTAAGTGCGCAGCAGCTCGACGCCGCGGTCCTCGAAGAGCTTCGCGAGGGCGCGGTGCACGATGGTGGCGCCGACCTGGCTCTTGATGTCGTCACCGACGATCGGAAGGCCCGCGTCCTCAAACTTCTTCGCCCACTCGGGGTTGGAGGCGATGAAGACCGGCAGGGCGTTCACGAACGCGCAGCCGGCGTCGATCGCGGCCTGGGCGTAGAACTTGGCGGCCTGCTCGGAACCGACCGGCAGGTAGCAGACGACGACGTCGACCTGCGCGTCGCGCAGCGTCTGCGCAACGTCGACCGGGGTGGCGTCGGACTCTTCGACGATCTCGCGGTAGTACTCACCCAGACCATCGAAGGTCGGGCCGCGCTGCACGGACACGCCGGTCGGCGGCACGTCGCAGAGCTTGATGGTGTTGTTCTCGCTGGCGACGATCGCCTCCGAGAGGTCCATGCCGACCTTCTTGGCGTCCACGTCGAACGCCGCGACGAACTCCACGTCAGAGACGTGGTACTCGCCGAAGGCGACGTGCATCAGACCCGGGACGCGGTCGTTCGGGTCGGCGTTCCGGTAGTACTCGACGCCCTGAACCAGGGACGAGGCGCAGTTACCCACACCGACGATGGCGACGCGGACGGAGCCCATAGCGTCTGCCTCCTTCTTTTCTGTCACGGCCGCTCATTCCTGGTCTCTCCAGGCGGAGGCGGGCTGTTGTCTTCTCGTCGGCCGCCGGCTGTCCCTATGTTCGGGACCGTCGGGGCTCGGCCGGAGCGCTCGTTGGCGATGAGCTCCTCCAGCCAGCGGACCTCGCGCTCACAGGCGTCAAGGCCGTGGCGCTGCAGTTCCAAGGTGTAAGCGTCGAGGCGCTCGGCCGCTCGGCCAAGCACGTCGCGAAGCCCTTCGCGACGCTCCTCGATCTTGCGGCGGCGACCCTCCAGAATGCGCAGTCGGGTCGCCTGGTCGGTCCGCGCGAAGAACGCGAAGTGCACCCCGAAGCCCGTGTCGTCATACGTCTCGGGCCCGGCCTGTGCGATCAGCTGGCCGAAGCGTTCCTTGCCTTCCGCGGTGATTTTGTAGACCACCCGACCTCGTCGGCTGGTCAGCGCGGGAACCTCCTCGGCGGTGACGGGTGTCTCAGCAGCTTCGGTGATCCATCCCGCCGCCTGCAGCCTGCGTAGCGTGGGATAGAGCGAGCCGTAGCTGATCGCCGCCCGGATCGCGCCGAGTTTGGCGGTCAGCTCCTTGCGCAGCTCATAGCCGTGCATCGGAGACTCCTGCAGGAGGCCGAGGATGGCGAACTCAAGCACTGGCCACCCTCTCTTTACCCTCCGGCGTGGAGTGGTAACCGCCGCGATGTATCGGACCGATACATCGCACGTTAGCGGGTCGCGTGGGTCAGGGCAAACCCCCGTTCCGAGATGTCGTCGTCACGGATTGTGAGCGTGGTCGCCTGCTCGGGTCGGACCGCGTACCCTTCTCCGCATGCGTACGCAGCGCCAGGTCGTCGACTACTCGCTTCAGAAGCGAGCAGTGCTGCGTGAGCTCCTGGCCGGTCGGGTCGGCACGTACGACGTCTGCGACGCGTCGCCGTACCTGAAGAACGCCGCTCGGTTCCACGGAGAGCCGACGGACCGGCGCTGCCCGATCTGCCGCAGCGAAAACCTGACGCTGGTCCACTACATTTACGGTGACGAACTCAAGCAGTCCGCCGGCCAGGCTCGGACACTTGCCGAGTTGCCCGTGCTGGCGATGACGCTGCGTGAGTTCCAGGTCTTCGTCGTGGAGGTGTGCCTCGGTTGTGACTGGAACCATCTCGTCGAGCAGTACCTGCTCGGCCGGGACGGTCTGACCGGCGACAGCGACGGCACGAGCGAACAGGACGCGGCGGGCGCCGAAGGCGCCGGTCGGCGGAGGCGAGAGGCGCAACGGTGACATCAGCTGGTTGGACCGGCCCCGGAGTGGCAGACGAAACCCGGGACGGCCGACCGCTTGTTCGCCCGATTGGCCCGATTGATACGGCAATGACCCCGGTCGGCCGGCACCCCCGTGCCGGCGTCCCGGGTGAAGCAACTCACGGCAACCCGGTGGCGGCGCAGCCGCGCCCCACCGCGACCGGCAGGGTGTGAGGAATGAACTCGTACGGTGATCCCAGTTCTGCGCGCGGGCGGGCCCAGTACTCGGGTCCGGACGGTGACCCCGGACCGGGCGCGGACGACGCGTACCGCCGGCCCGGCGGTGACTCCGGCGGGAGCGGCTGGTCAGCCCCGGAGGGCGGCGCGGCAACCCCGGGCCGCGCCTCGGTGACGCCCCGGGCTGCCGGTGGCCGCGCCACGGTCGGTGGCTCCGCCTCGGTGCCGCCGCGTGGCAGCGCGGCCGCCGGGTCCGCGTCGGTGGGTTCGGCAGCGACCGGCCGGGCCGGTCGGGCCTCGGTGCCGGTGTCGCCGGCACCGGGTGCGGCAGCCGGCCGCGCCGGCGCCGGTCGGGCCTCGGTGCCCGTCTCCCCGGCGCCGGGCGCGCCCGCAGGTCGGGCCGCGGTCGGTGCCGCCTCCGTCGGTGCGGCCTCGGTCGGCACCGCCTCGGCGGGCCGGGCCAGCGTCGGGTCCGCGTCGGTCGGTGGCCGTGCGGCGGTCGCGCGCGCGAGCGTCTCACCGGTCTCCGGTGGGCCGGGCGGCCCTGGGGGTCCCGGTGGGCCGGGCGGCCCGGGTGGTCCCGGTCGGGGCGGCCGTGGTCCGGGCGACTCGGGCGCCGCGGCGCGAGCGAAGAAGCGCAAGCGGATGAACCTGCTGATCGCCGGGTTCGCCGTCTTCGTCATGCTCGCCGGCATCGGCGTGGTCGGGTTCACCTACTACTCGACGAACGTGGTGCTTCCGGACGAGATCACTCCGCCGCAGGCGACCACGCTGTACGCCTTCGACAACAAGACGATCATCGCGAAGGTGGGCGATCAGAACCGGACCCTGGTCACCATCGACCAGATCCCGGACCACGTGCAGAAGGCGGTGGCCGCCGCCGAGGACCGGAACTTCTACCGACACTCGGGTGTGGACTACAAGGGCATCGCCCGGGCCGGCTGGAACAACCTCTCCGGCGGCGACAAGCAGGGTGCCTCCACCATCACCCAGCAGTACGCGCGTAACGCCTACGACAACCTGAAGGACGACACGTACGCCCGGAAGGTGAAGGAGGCGATCTTCGCCTCCAAGCTCAACGACGAGTACACGAAGCCGCAGATCATGCAGCACTACCTCAACGTGATCTACTTCGGCCGGGGTGCCTACGGCATCGAGGCCGCGGCGCAGACCTACTTCGGCAAGCCGGTGGGCAAGCTCAACCCGGCCGAGGGTGCCGTCCTCGCGGCTCTGATCAAGCAACCGGAACCCAGCTCCACCCACCAGGGGTACGACCCGGCCATCAACCCGACCGCCGCACAGGATCGCTGGAACTACGTGATCGACGGCATGGTCAAGGAGGGCTGGCTGGGTGTGCCCGGCATGGAGCCGCGTCCTGCCGAGTACCCGCTGAAAGCCATCAAGGCCCCGAAGAAGGGCGGCATCGGCGTCGACTTCGGCGTCGACACCCCGTACGGCAACGTCATCAACTACGTCCGGCAGGAGATGCGGGACAGGGGCATCTGTGTCGAGAAGGACACGGAGGTGACGGATGCCAAGCCGTCGTGCTCCCAGGCGCTGATGTCCGGCGGTTACCGGATCCGCACCACGATGGACACCAAGATGCAGGCGGCGGCGGTCGCGACGGCCCAGCGCAAGTCCAAGGGCTCCGAGGTGGCCGGTCAGCCAAGCAACATCATGGCCGCGGTGGTGTCGATCGATCCCACAAACGGTCGGGTGGTCGCGTACTACGGCGGTGACAACGGCACCGGCACCGACTACGCCGGTAAGAACACCGACTCCACCGGGGCGATCAGCGGCGGTCACTCGCCCGGATCAAGCTTCAAGATCTACACGTTGGCGGCGGCGCTCAAGGAGAAGAAGGCGCTCGAGTCTCGCTGGAAGGGCAAGGCATTCAAGCCGGAAGGCACCGAGTTCAAGGTCAGCAACGCGGGCGACGACAACCCCGACTGCGGTAACTCCTGCACACTGCGGGTGTCCACGCTCAAGTCCCTGAACGTGCCGTTCTACTACGTCACCGAGGACATCGGCGCGGACAAGGTCGTGGACATGGCCAAGCAGGCGGGCGTCACCACCATGTGGCGTACCGACACCAACCCGGCGAAGTCCTACGACCTGACCAAGACCGACCCGAAGGACATCACGCCGGAGCCGTTCTTCAACGTGGTCGGCTACGGCCAGTATCCGATCACCGTGCTGGACCACGCCAACGGCGTTGCCACCTTCGCCAACGGGGGCGTCTACAACAAGGCCCACTTCCTCTACTCGGTGGAGAAGCAGAACCCGACCACAGGTAAGTGGGACAAGGTCTACAGCGAGAAGCTCGACTCGAAGCGGAGAATCGAGAAGAGCGTGGTGGACGATGTGACGTCCGTGCTGAAGGACTACCCGGCCGCCGTCAACCACCGGCTCGATGACGGTCGCAAGGCGGCCTCCAAGACCGGCACCTGGGAACTCAAGGGTGGCAGCGAGGACAACGGCGACGCCTGGATGATCGGTTACACGCCGCAGCTGGCCACCGCGGTGTGGGTGGGCAACGTGGGGAACCGGAAGCCGCTTATCCTCAAGGACAAGCGCAAGGTCAGTGGTGGCAACCTCCCGGGCGACATCTGGGAGCGGTTCATGAACGAGGCGTTGAAGGGCAAACCGAAGGTGGACTTCCCGCCGGCGGCGAACATCGGCGACAAGGACTCCGGAAACGGCGAAGCGCCGCCGCCCCCGCCGCCACCGCCGAACCCGGGGGGTCAGCCCGGCCAGGGACAACCCTGTAACCCGCTGATCGACATCCTCTGCAACCCCGGCGGCAACAACCCCGGCGGCGGCGGCAACCCTGGGGGCAATCCCGGCGGAAACCCTGGTGGCAACCCCGGCGGAAACCCTGGCGGCAATCCGGGCGGCGGCACAGGTGGTGGTGGCGGCGGGCTGTTGCCCAGCCTGCCACCCAACCGGGACTGACCCGCACCAGTACACGACGCCGCCGCCGGCCGGACGACACGTCCCGGCCGGCGGCGGCGTTTTCGTACCCGGAACTCCACGCCGGGACGGGACGGGCACCCCTCTCGTACGGCAGGATGCCTCTTCATGAGCACCCAGTCGACGCCCGGCATCGACGACGCCGGAACCACCGATCACCCGTCCCGCTCCGACGGGTTCGTCCGCGGCATCTCCAGCGTCATCGGCGGGCCGCTCGGCGACCACGCGACAACGCTGAACCGGCCGGCCGGTCGGGAGCATCGCTTTTGGACGGCCGCGCGGATCGTGCTGGCGCTGGTGTGCCTCACGCTCGCGCTGCACTGGGTGCAGAAATCGCCCTGCCAGAACGGCGCCTGGCAGAACAACGTCCAGTACACCCGGTTCTGCTACACCGACGTCCTCGCCCTCTACTACGCCGAAGGGCTCAACGAGGGCAAGGTGCCCTACCGCGACCACCCGGTCGAGTACCCGGTGCTGACCGGCTACTTCATGGGGGCGCTGGGTCTGCCGGTGCACGCCATCGGTGACGGCGACCCGAGCATCAACCAGGGCCAGTGGTTCTACAACCTCAACGCGCTGGTGCTGGGCGCGCTCGCGGTGGCCACGGTGGCGGTGATCCTGTCGTTGCGCCGACGACGACCCTGGGATGCGGCGATGTTCGCACTCGCCCCGGCTCTGGTACTCACCGCCACCGTCAACTGGGACCTGCTGGCCATCGGGCTGGCAGCCTTCGGCCTGCTGGCCTGGGCCCGAAAACGACCGGCAGTGGCCGGCGTGCTGCTCGGGTTGGCCGGCGCGGCGAAGCTCTGGCCGCTGTTCCTGCTCGGGCCGATCCTCATCCTGGCGCTACGGGCCGACCGGGTTCGGGCCGCGCTCATCGCCATCGGGACGGCTGTCGCGGCGGTGGTCCTGGTGAACCTGCCGGCCGCCCGCGCGTACCCGGAGAACTGGGACCGGTTCTTCGAGCTGAACACCACCCGGCCCATCGACTGGGGCACGCTCTGGTACATCGGGCGCTACCTGGACGGCAAGGTCGGCAACGACCCCGCCAATCTCGGCCCGTTCGAGTGGCTCAACGCCAACATCCCGACTCTCAACACCCTCTCGTACGCGCTGTTCGGGCTGGCCTGCCTCGGCATCGCCGTGCTGGCGCTGCGGGCACCGCGCCGGCCCCGGCTGGGTCAGCTCGCCTTCCTGGTGGTCGCCGTGTTCCTGATCTTCAGCAAGGTCTGGTCGCAGCAGTTCGTGCTCTGGCTGCTCCCGCTGGTGGTGCTCGCCCGGCCGAAGTGGGGCGCGTTCCTGGCCTGGCAGATCGCCGAGGTCTGCTACTTCGTCGCCTTCTACGGGGAACTGCTCGGTGCGGCCACCAGCAAGCCCGTCTTCCCGGAGGGGGTGTTCGTGCTGGCCTCGACGTTGCGGCTGGCCACTGTGGTGGTGCTCTGCGTGTTCGTCGTCAGGGAGATCCTGCACCCTGAGCAGGACGCGGTGCGGGCCACCTACCCGGACGACCCGGACGGCGGCGTTCTCGACGGCGCCCCGGACGCCCCCTGGACAGACCGCTGGCGACTTCGACAAGCTGCGCCAGTCGAAGCGGCGACGGCTCTGGGCCGGACGCGGTAGACACCATCGGTGGCCGGAGCGCGACGCTCCGGCCACCGATGGTGTTGCCGTCTCAGTGTCAGTAGCGTGCCGTGCAGTAGAGGATGCGGCGGTTGCCGGCCTCGTAGTCCCACTCGGTGTCGTACTGGTAGAAGCAAGCCCGCGCCGTCAAGCCCTTGTCGTTGACCATGGCCGACCAGGTGCCCGAGGTGGACTTGTCGTCAACGGTCCGACGCAGCGTCCCGTTCGAGTTGTAGCTCTGGACCAGGACACCAGAGAGCCAGCCGAAGCTGTCGGTCTGTCGCGCCCATGCCGTACGGCAGAAGGGGCTGTACCGCAACTCCACGTTCGTCGCACGGTACGGGGTGATGACGTCGATGTAGTTGCACCTCATGACCTTCCCGTCGACCGTCGCGAAGTAGGTGTCGGGGTCCTTGCCGTCGCAGACCGAGCCACACCCTGACGTGGCGGCCATCGCCGGGGCCTGGAAACCGATGATCATCGCGATGCCCATGGCCAGCACCAGCAGGAGTCGGGATTGCCACGGGCGGCGGCCTGGCTGAGACACCTCTGTGTTCGTCATCTGTCTCCTTGTCGAACGGTCGACCGACCGAGGGGTCGACGTGAACCGGCTGAGCCAGTGACGGTAGGCAGTGTGGCCATCAAACGCGCATCATGTCGCCACGCCGCCGGTGGTCGATCGCGGTTCACGATGACGCCGGGTGCGCGTGCGCTGCCCAACATGGCGGCCCGAAGCCCCATGGACGGGCGGATGAGTGCACGGTGGGCCGACGGTGGAGCCCTGATGTCCGGTTGCTGGATCCTCCGGCCGTCCGCAATCAGCCGGAGTGGTCCTCGCGTCGAGGGGCCCGAGCAGAGCCAGGGGGTCCTGGATGACCGACGAGATGGTGCTCAAGGCGCAGCGATGGGTGAACGCCACCTATGCCGCCGTGCCGGGTTACAACAAGTGCACCGAGAACGGCCGGACCGGATGGCAGACCATCTACTCGCTGACCAGGGCGCTGCAACATGAGCTCGGCATCGCCGCGCTGTCGGACAGTTTCGGCCCGACGACACTGTCCCGACTGATCGCATACGGCACCGTGGGCCAGAACTCCGGAAACATGAACATGCGGACCATCGCCGAGGCCGCCCTCTACTGCAAGGGGTACAGCGGCGGCCAGATCGACGGCACCTTCGCGCTCGACACCCAGTCCGGGCTCGCTGCTGTGGTTCGTGACATGGGTCTTCCAGTGCCGCAACTACCGTTGATGCTCAACGGCGTGGAGCCGAAGGTGTTCAAGGCGTTGCTGACCATGGATGCCTATGTCCTGGTCAACAACGGAAGCACTGCTATCCAGGAGTGTCAGCGATGGCTCAACGGTGCCTACATCGGGCGCGGGCAGTTCTTCGTCGGCCCCTGCGACGGGCACTTCTCGCGTAACGTGCAGCAGGCCCTCGTGCTGGCCATTCAGTACCAGTTGGGCATGAGCGACAGCGAGGTCACCGGTTACATCGGCCCAGGGACCCGCAACGGACTGCGGAGCCAGGCGCTGGTGCAGAGCGGTTCCCGGGACAGTGGACCGACTGGCTGGGTGAGGCTCTTCCAGTGCGGCATGGCGTTCAACCGGTACGGCAACCGCTGGGGTGACGGGGGCGGAAGCTTCAATGACGAACTTGCTCGCATCGTTGGTGTCTTCCAGCGGTTCTGCATGCTTCCCGAGACAGGGAAGGGCGACTACCAGACCTGGATGTCGCTGTTGGTGTCGACCGGCGATCCGGAACGTAGAGGCACCGCCATCGACTGTATGTATCCGTTGAACAGCACCACGATCCAGACCGTAAAGAATGCGGGCTACAAATATGCCGGCCGGTACCTCACCGGGGGCACGAACAAGGTGCTCACACATTCCGAGATCGCCCTGATCTTCGCCAATGGACTCTCCATCTTCCCCCTCTACCAGGAATGGGGGGACGCCGTCCAGTATTTCGACTACGTCCAGGGTTTCGAAGCCGGAACCGCCGCCTGCACGGCTGCCCGGCGATTCGGCATCCCATACGGCACCGTCATCTACTTCTCCATCGACTTCGATGCGCTCGACGAAGAGATCACCAGCGCCGTGATCCCCCACTTCAAGGGAGTGCGCGACGCCTTCAATGCCGACGGCAACCAGTTCGCCGTCGGCGCCTACGGATGCCGTAACACCTGCCTCCGGCTTGAGGCCGAGGGTCTGACCAGCCGCAGTTTCGTCAGCGGGATGTCCACCGGCTACAGCGGAAACCTGGGCTATCCGCTGCCGGCGAACTGGGCGTTCGACCAGATCAGCAACTTCGTGCTGGGTGCAGGCACCGCCGGAGCGGTGGAGATCGACAACAATATTGTCTCCGGTCGTGACCTCGGCGTGGACAGCGTCACCCGTCCCAGCGATCCGAATGACGGCTTCTACACGATGTTGATCTGGCTGGAGGCGCGGGCCAAGCAGTGGCGCGAGGATCACGGCCACACCGCCCGCTCGGCACCCGAACTGGTTGCTCAGTTCCTCCGTATGCGGTCCAACCAGTACGCCTTCACCGGGTCCAACACCGTCTTCGGCGAGCTGGACAGCGGGTTCATCGATTTCGTCCGGAGTTACCCAGGGCGTCCGGACGACCGTCCGCTGCGCGACCCGAAGCACCTGTGGGATCTGGACATCGACCATTTCGGAGCGTCGTTCGGAGCGATCCTCAACCACGACCTGGAGTCGGACCGCACCAAGGTGAACCTCGCCGACTTCGGCTCATGGGGCGGCGACGTTCTCAGCGTGCTCGGCCAGTGGACTCAGAGTGGGCTGCCGGCCGCACAGGCGTACTCCTTCGCGATGAGCCGCATCGCGACGCGGGCGGACAACTCCTTCCTGACCCTCGGTGATCTCTTCGCGGACGTCGACGCCCTCGTGATCGGGCAACAGAGCCGAGCGAACCCCTCGCTGCCGCTGTCCTCCCTGTTTGTCAACTGGTATGCCACCCCCGCAGCCGCAGTGGCCCGCTTCACCACCTACTACTCCCGTCGGTTCAACAGTTCGGCCAGCACCGCCGAGGCGGCGTGCATGAGCATGTTCGGGCTGATCGTCGACACCAGCACCGGGCCGATCCGGGACGCGTTCTGGTTCGAGCAGTTCAGTGACAACTATCTGCACCCGACCCTGGTCCCCGAGGAGGCCCGCCGGGGCACCGCAAAAGCGTTCGTCGACGTCATCAAGCAGTACGCCGGTGTCAGTTGATGCCCCGTCCACCGCTGGTTAAGGAGACCCTGGTGACCATGCCTCAACTATCCCGGCGGCAGGCGCTGACCGTCGCCGGAGTATCGCTCGGTGTGGGCGTCGTCGAACTCGGGATGTCGTCATCCCCGGCCTCGGCCGCCGACCCGACACCGATCCTGGAGCCGGTCGGGGACCAGCCGGTGTCCGTCCTCTCCGGGACCGGCGCCGCCCCCGCCGTGTGCCCCCGCCAACTGGCGGTCAAGGTGATCCGCTCGACGCCACTGCCAGCGGGTAGCCGGATCAGTGTGACGTTCGACCCGCGCCTCTACGCCCCTGCCCAACCGGCGATCGTCACGTTGAACGGGCGAGGTGTGGCCGCTGGCACCACCACGACGACCGACCCCGCGACAGGTCTGCGTTCATGCACTGTCGAACTGACCGAGACCGTACCGTCGGCGGGTGACCTGCTGGTGGTCGTGGGCACCGCGCATCCGCTGTTGTACCCGCGGGACATGGTCCGCACCCCCGCCGACGCCAGCGCGGAAATGCGCAGCGCGAGGGGCGGTCGCTCGCGCCGTAGCCTCCAGCCGAGACGCCCGTCGTCCTTCGGTGGCCCAGCCGCAGCGTGGGGAGTCGAATTGTCAGGCACCTGGGCCCGTAAGACCTGGGGGGATGGCGGTCGATTCCGATACGACTACCCCCTCCAGGTCACCCTCCGTGGTGCCGGGCCGGGGAAGTCGCCCTCATCGTTGCTCTTCGGCATCGCGGTCGACCCTCAGGTGGTGGGTGACATCCAGGTCGCTTCAGCGCGGTTCAACGGCCAGAGCCGTGCCGGTGCCGTACGCCCCGTGTCGACGACCCGCCGTCCTCTGCTGTATCAGGCCACCTGGGCGGCGGCCCTGCGGTTGGGCCCGGACGACGTCCTGGACGTCTCGCTCCGGGTGTCCACGTTGACACCGGTTGGCCCGTTGAGCACGATCAAGTATCCGGTGATCGAGGTGCTCTCGACCACGGGCGCGACGACGCAGCGCCGTACCGGACGGGAGTCGTTGTCACGCTCGGACGCGGTCTGGGAGTGACGCCGTGGGGGACGGGTGGAGGGCCATGACGGGAGGCTGGCACAGACGTGAGCGTTACGCGCAGCGCAGACCTGATATTGCCCGTCCTGATCGTCGCGACCTGGCTGGTGCTGACCATCGCCCGTCGGGTGTCGATGTGGTTCTTCGGCCTGGCCGCCGGTGCCGCCCTGCTCTGCCTGCCCGCCGGAATCATCGCAGGCCACCTGGATCTCAACGACGGCGAGTGCTCCCCACGGGCCCTGTGCTTCTCCGCGGCCATGGTTGACTGGTGGCTGAACGGGCTTTTCGGCCTAATGGCAGTGGTCGGGCTGGCGATTCTTTCCGGGGTCCGCAGACTGCTTCGCGGTGACGATTCAGAACGGCAGGCGATGTGAGTCAGGGGCCTGGACGGATCCAGGCCCCTTCGCTCACGAACTCACGGTTGCACTGTGGCCGGTTCCGCCGTTGCTGGTGCCATCGGAGCGAGAGGAAGCGCTCGGACGCTGCGACCCAGGATCCGCCACCAAGGACTGCATCGCCTCGGACAGATCGATGAGAGCGGCCCTGATCGCCTGAAGCGTCGGAAGGGCCATCGGATTGCCGCGCTCTATCGCCTCGTCCGAACCCCGAAGCTGATTTTCCAGACGGAGCAGTGCGGTGCCAGGTTCGAGGCCCAATTCGTTGTTCAGCCGCTGGCGGAGCCGATCGAGCACCCCGAGGCCGTCAGCCGTCCGTCTCGCCTGGTGCAACGCCTGCGCCAGGTGGGCATGCATGAGTTCGTTGTAGGGGTAGGACTTGGTCCAGAGGCTCAGGTCGGGAATCAGTTCCGCGTGCCGACCCTGGCCGAACTCCCAGTCAATCAACTGCTCCAGGGCCCTCACCCGCATCTCCTCCAGCCGGGCGGCCTCGCCGGCCAGGCGATCGGAGCCGACATCCTCCAGTGCGCCTCCGCGCCAGAGCGTCAGCGCCTTCCGGAGCCGTTCGGCCGCGCGACCAAGGTCACCACGTCGCGCGAACTGGGAAGCGGCGTCGTACTCGGTACGGAAGAGGCGCTCGTCGACCGAGTCCTCTTCTACTTCGAGTACGTAGTGATAGCCCTGACGTCGTACCGTTCGCGGGTGCTCGTACTCTGCCAACAGATAATTGATCCGACCCACACAGTTCTGCACCTGCTGGCGGGCGGTGGCCGGTGGGTCGTTCGGCCAGACGACGTCGATCAGTCGTTCCACCGAAACCGCATTGGATCCGCTGATCAGCAGCGCTGCGAGCAGTTTCCGATGACGTGGACTCGAAATTGGGACGAACGAATCGCCCCTTTGAATGGTCAATGGCCCCAATAGTCTGTACTTAACCATTTCACCCCCGTGGTGAGCAGTTGAGCGACTATGTCAGCCAAGGCCACGTAAAGTCAAGGGACTTCAATGCGTCGGGCGTACTTTGGGTAGTTTGATGCTTTCGGATCAGAGACGGTAGACGACGGCGTCGCCGACCTCCTGCCGGCTGATGCCGAGCGACTCGACCGGCGCGTCGATGGTGATTTCCCACGGCGTGCCAGCCACCTGGCCGCGCAGCAGGACCACACTGCGGACACCGAGCGTGCGCAGGTATTCGACGCTGGTCTGGTCCGGGAACGACTGGCTCACCCGACGGACGTCGTCGAGCTGGCGCGGTGTGAAGCCGCTACCGCCGTTGACCACGTCGGGGAACCCGCTGGTCGACCAGAGCATCACGTGCTGGTCCAGGCTCTGACTGCTGGGCAGCACCAGCATCGGCCCCTCCGCCGAACGCATCGCCGCCGGTTGGGTCGGCACCACCGGGTGCGGGGTGGTGTTCAGGCCCTCAACGGTGACCAGCAGCAACGGCAGCAGGGTGGCCATCCGCAGCCACGGCCCCGGCCACGACGGGATCCGCTGCGCGGTCAACTCGCGGACCCGGTCGGTGAGCGCGGTGACCGCGCCCGCCGCGAGCAGGCCGAGCAACAACGTGGTCCAGAGCATCAACCGCCCGGGGGTACGCAACGCGCTCCAGCCCGGCAGGTGCTCGAAAAGAGGTACGTAGGTGAAGGTGCCGTCGAAGAAACGGGTGCCCATGGCGAAGACCATCGTCAGCAGCACCCCGGCGAGCAGCAGCAGTCGGTGCCGCAACCGCCAGACTGAGAAGAACAACCCGCCCGCGGCGAGCGCGTAGAGCACGAAGCCCGGCAGCAGGGTCATCTCCGGGTGCCACGGCAGCGCTGCCCGTGCACCCTCGTGCAGCCCACCCCAGATCCGCGACTCCCCGGGCGCTGTCACGAAGCCCGACGCCGGTGGCGAGAAGAGGCCGATGTCGCCGATGGTGCGCTCGGCGTACGGGTGCAGCTCGGTCACCTTGAAGAACGGGAACGCCATCAGCAGGCCGACGCCGGCGAACAACACCCCGCCGAGCACGTCGGCGGCGAACAACCGGCGACCGAACGGAACGGCCTGCCCGGTGCGCAGCCGCCGCGCGAAGAACAGGACGGCGGTGACCAGCACCGCACCGGCCAGGAAGTACGCGAATGGCAGCCCGATGCCGAAGCCGAGGCTGAGTTGCCAGGCCGCCACCAGCCAACCCGCGTAGACCCAACCGTCGTGCCGGCGCTCCGGCCGGTAGCCGTGTCGCAGCGACCACCCGTGCCCGCGCGCCAACATCGCCAGCGCCAGCGGAATGCCCCCGTTGGAGAGCACGTGCAGGTGCCCGGCCTGGGCCAGCAGCCACGGCGCGTAGGTGTAGCTCACGCCCGCGACGGCCGCGCCGATCCGGCCGGCCCCGAGCTGTCGGGCCAGCGCGTACGCCCCGAGCGTGGCGAGCGCGTGCGCCAGCACGAACATGATGTTGTAGCGCAGCACGGCGTCCTCGGGACCGCTGCCGAGCATCCCGGCCGGGGCGTACCCGAGCAGGGTGTCGGAGAACGCGAAGCTCCACAGCTCGGGGAAGAACGTGTTGGACTGCCACAGTCGCGCCGGCTCGGCCAGCAGGATGTGCCCGGACCAGGCCATCTGCCAGGCTTGCAGGCTCGGGTCCCAGTAGTCCTGCGGAAGGGTGTAGCGCGGATAGCGCAGCGTCGGCCAGGTCATCAACACGGCAAGCGCCAACGCGCCGAGGGCGGCCAGGGTCCACTCGTGGATCAGGAACCGCCCGACCGCCCGGCCCGCCCGAGTGAAGATGGAGGGCCGTGGCTCCGGTGCGGAGGCGAATGCCTCCCAACGCTCCGGGCCGACCGGCTTTGCCTCGCTGTCGGCCTTGTCCGTAGCGTCGGCGCCGTCCGCCTTCGCGTCCTTGGCCGTGCCGCTGTCCTTGGCCGTGCCGCTGTCCTTAGCCGGTTTGCTGTCCTTGGCCGCGTCGTCTTTCTTGGCCGCGTTGCCCTGCTTGTCGCCGTGCCGGGCCGTGTCCTTGCTGGCGGCACCACTCGTCGCGCGGTCTGCCCCGGCGTCGCCGTTCGGGGTGGCTGCGGTCGTGTCGCCACCGACAGGCGGGGACTGGTCCGCGGTGGTTTCGGCGGGGGCCTTGTCGGAGGTGCGAGCCGGCTGGGTGGGGGTGCCGGCCGCGGCAGTGGTGGCGGGTTGACTCTCGCCGGCCGCGCCGGCGGGGGTGGGCCGCGCGTTGCCGGTCCCGGGCTGTCCGCTCGTCATGCCGCCGGGCTCTCCGCTCCGAGCTGCTCACGCAGAAAGTCGATGTCGGCGGCCTGGCCGGTCACGCCGCCCGGTGTCTCGACGACCACCGGCGCGCCGGCCGCCCGGATCACCGCCACCACCAGCTCCGGGTCGATCGTCCCGCCGCCCAGGTTGTCGTGTCGGTCCTGGCCGGAGTTGAACGCGCCCTTGGAGTTGTTGGCGTGCACCAGGTCGATCCGCCCGGTGATCGCCTTGACCCGGTCGACCAGGCCGAGCAGCTCCTCGCCGCCCGCGTACGCGTGGCAGGTGTCCAGGCAGAAGCCGACCTCGTAGTCACCGATGGCGTCCCAGAGTCGGGCGAGCGCGTCCAGCCGTCGGGCGCAGGCGTTGTCACCGCCGGCGGTGTTCTCGATCAGGACCGGTACGCCGAAACCGCCGGCGTCCGCCGCGTACGCGAAGGTCTTGCGCCAGTTGTCGAAGCCGACGGCCAGGTCGTCGCCGGCGTTGACGTGCCCACCGTGGACGATCAGGCCCTTGGCGCCGATGGCGGTGGCGGCGTTGGCGTGCCCGAGCAGCAGCTTTCGGCTCGGGATCCGGATGCGGTTGTTGAGTGTGGCCACGTTGATGACGTACGGCGCGTGCACGTAGAGGTCGACCTCGGCGGCGCGTAGCCGATCGGCATCTTCGCGAGGCTTGGGCGCCTTCCAACCCTGTGGGTCGGCGAGAAAGAACTGCACGGTCTCGGCGGACCGGGCGGCCGCCTCCGCCAGCGGGTCGGTCGAGTCGACGTGGGCTCCGATACGCATGCGAGCGAGCCTACGTCGCGCCCCCGACCGGCGAGGCGACGGCCGGGGCGGTGTCGCGTCACCGGAGGGACCGACGATCGTTGATGGGTGTGAACCGGCGACCAGCGTCCCGGTGCCGCCAGCGGCGCGAGCGTCGCACACGGCGACCGGCGGTCGACGGCCGACAGCGAGGTCACCCCCGCGGCGCGGCCCGGCGCAGCGGGGGCGACCCATCGCACAACGGGTACCGAGCGACGACGGATCTCGGAAAATTGTGCTTTTTCCCCCTACAAGGTATGAGTGCTGTTGTATCGTCAGATAACAACACGATAAAGCTCCGCGGGGCGTCTTCGGTCCAACCTCATCGGTGTGGTCGTTCCTCCCCAGGTCCCACCCAAGGAATGCGGACCGGACGCCCCGCGGCCTCGTAGACGGGGGTTCACCACCGACCGGTTGACGGTCGGACGGTGGGCCCCCGTCGGCTCGTCCGGGTCCGGTCCCGACCACCCCGGGCATGATCGTTGGGACCGGGTATCCTGGTCAGGTTGTCCGCGTCCGGCCGGGTTCCCTCGGCGCGTGCGGGCAGCGACACAAGACCTCCTGCCACGGAAGGACCGTGGCCGCTTAGCCCACAGGAGGTGAGCACGTCTTGCGTCACTATGAACTGATGGTCATCCTCGACTCCAGCCTCGAGGAGCGCACCGTCGCACCGTCGCTCGACACGTACCTGAACGTGATTCGGACCGCGGGTGGCTCGGTTGAGAAGACCGACGTGTGGGGCCGCCGGCGCCTCGCGTACGAGATCAACAAAAAGGCCGAGGGCATCTACGCCGTCATCGACCTGCAGGCCACGCCTGCTGCGGTGGCCGAGCTGGACCGTCAGCTCCGGCTCAACGAGTCCGTGCTGCGCACCAAGGTCATCCGACCGGAAATGCGCTAAGCCTTCCAACCCCCGGTTCGTCCGGATCAGCCTCCGCGACTCTGTCGGAGGGCTCTGAGAGCCTGTACGACGAGACGCTGAGTGCGCGAGGAGATGGTCATGGCAGGAGACACCACCATCACGGTCATCGGCAATCTGACCGATGACCCCGAGTTGCGGTTCACCCCCTCCGGGGCTGCGGTCGCCAAGTTCCGAGTCGCTTCGACACCCCGTTTCATGGACAAGGCGTCGAACGAATGGAAGGACGGCGAGCCGCTGTTCCTCGCATGCACCGTGTGGCGGCAGGCCGCCGAGCACGTCGCCGAGTCGCTGCAGCGTGGCGCCCGGGTGATCGTGTCAGGCCGGCTGCGTCAGCGGTCGTACGAGACCCGCGAGGGTGAGAAGCGCACAGTCATCGAGCTTGAGGTCGACGAGATCGGCCCGTCGCTGCGCTACGCCACGGCAAAGGTGCAGAAGATGTCCCGCTCCGGCGGCGGTGGCGGCGGCTTCGGTGGCGGCGGTGGTGGTGGCAACCAGGGCGGCGGCGGAGGCAACTTCGACGACCCCTGGGCTTCGGCCGCTCCCTCTCCCGCGCGTGCCGGTTCGGGCGCCAATTTTGACGAGGAGCCACCGTTCTAATGGCGCCTAGCGCTCGCGATCGCAAACCAGGAGCACGTGCAACGGCCAAGGCTGCGGCACTGCGCAAGCCCAAGAAGAAGGTGAACCCGCTCGACAAGGACGGGATCGCCTACATCGATTACAAGGACACCGCGCTGCTGCGCAAGTTCATCTCCGATCGCGGCAAGATCCGCGCTCGTCGGGTGACCGGCGTGACCTCGCAGCAGCAACGTCAGATCGCCCGTGCGGTCAAGAACGCCCGTGAGATGGCGCTCCTGCCGTACACGGCCACCGCCCGCTGAGAGGAGGCACCGATATGAAGATCATCCTGACTCAGGAAGTGTCCGGCCTCGGTGCCCCAGGCGACATCGTCGAGGTCAAGGACGGCTTCGGCCGTAACTACCTGCTGCCGCAGGGCTTCGCGATCGTCTGGACCAAGGGCGCGGAAAAGCAGGTCACGGTTATCAAGCGGGCCCGTGGGGCTCGCGAGATCCGCGACCTCGACCACGCCAACGAGGTCAAGGCTCAGCTCGAGGGTCTCAAGGTCAACCTGAAGGTCCGCGCCGGCGACGGCGGACGGCTCTTCGGCTCGGTCACCCCGGCCGAGATCGTCGACGCCGTCAAGACGGCCAGCGGCCCGGTCCTCGACCGGCGTCGGCTGGAGGTGCCCGGTCACATCAAGTCGACCGGCACCTACCTGGTGAAGATCAAGCTGCACCCCGAGGTGACCGCGTCGTTCAACCTGAACGTCGTTCAGGGCTGACGTCCGTAACACCACCACGAGAGCCCGCACCGAGCGATCGGTGCGGGCTCTCGTGCGTACGTCATCAAAGCCGGCAACCCGGGCCACGGCCGGGCGTGCCCCGACCCGCCGACAGGTCACCCGATGGGCTGGCCCGTCACCGCGCTGATCAACACCGTCGAGAGGCCGCCGCCCACCACCGCGGCTGCCACCGCGATGGTCGCCGAGCGCCAGGTCGTACCCACCCGCCGCAGCAGCGCCGCCACCACCAGGCTGCTCACCAGGGCCAGACCGAAGCGCGGCGAACCGGCCAGAAGTGACTCCAGCGCGCGGGACCGGGCGGACTCACACCCGCCCCCGCTGATGTCGGTCACACAACCAGCCGGTGCCTGGCTGTCCAACGTCAACAGCCAAACGAAGATCAGCATCGCCGGCACCAGGTAACAGGCCGCCGTATACAGCAGAGGCCGGACGGACCCTCCCGGATCCGGGTCGAGCAGGTCGTCCTCCAGGCGCCGCGCCCAGGCACCCGTGGCCGCCGACTCGACCCGCCGACGTACCGACGCCGTGCCCACCGCCGGCCGGTCGGCCCTACGCCGGGGCGTACCCGGACGCGGCGCAGGCGCAGGCGCGCTGCGCGGCCGTGGGGCGGTGTATCCCACCACCGGAGACCGGGGCGCCGACGTCGTCGGGTCCATCCAACGCGGGTCGTCATCAGCCAACCGGGTGCCGGACCAGAACCCGTCCTCCCGGCTCGGCCACCCCTCGGCAGCCACCGGGCGATCGGAGCGCGGCGCCAGCGTACGGTCCCACTGGTCGTCCTCGATCGCGGACCGCTCCCACTGGCCGGTGCGGTCCGACCGTTCCCAGCCGCCGACACTCTCCACCGCCGACCACTGCCCGCTCAGGTCCCCGCTGTCCGCGCCGGCCGCCGGCGGCCACGCGTGCACGCCCGAGGCGTCCCACGGGTCCACAGCAGGCGGGTACGACGGATCCGGCTCTGCCACCTGCTCCGAACTGCGGACCCACGGGTCGGCCGCCGGACGGGACCAGGACTCCTCCGCCGCACGACGGCTACGCCGGGTGGGACGGCTCGGCTCCTGGTCCGGGACCTGCTCACTCGGGGGAGACTCCGGCTCCCCGCCCGACCAGATCACCTGCGGACGGCCAACCGGCGCGCGGCGGGGACGCCGTTCCGAGACAGCACCAGAGATTGGCTCGTCCTCGCCGGCGTCGGCCCTTCGGCGGCCGGAATAACCCTGGTCCTGCGGACGGTCGAGCGTCCACTCCCGGGTGTGGTCCGAGTCTGGCGCCGGGCCGATCGCTGCCTGCTCCCGTCGACGCGGCTCGCTGCCCCGCCGCCGACCACCCGACGACTCGGCGGACCGTCGGCCCGCCGCGGAGATCGGCCGCTCGGGCTCGTCCTCGTCGTCGTCCGGTGCCGCGTGCCGACCAGCGCCGTCCGCGTGCCGGACCCCTGACTCCAGCGCCCACCGGGGCAGGTAGGCGTCGACAGGCTCGTCCTGGCCGCGTTCCAACGCACGTTGACGGCTGGAGGTGCGGTAGCGCCCGTCCTCGTCGTACGGATCAACCGGAACGGACGCCGCGCGCTCACTCCACGAGGCGGTTGGCTGGCGCTCGCGCGGGCTGCCATCGCCGCGTCCCCAGTCCCGGTAATTCACGGCCGGAGTGTGACCCTTCTGAACCGAAAGCGGAATCCGCTGTCCAGGTGTAGCCGTTCGCTGGAGATAGTACGGGACGATCGTGTCACAGGCCCGACCGAAATATTCTCCTCCACAGGCTGGGGAGTATGTCTTCGCAGGTCAACGACTTATGGTCGAGAATTCCCCAATGGTTATCCACAGGCTGTGCACACGCTGCGCACATGCTGTCCACCGGGATCCACAGGTTGTCCCGAGGCTCGTCCACCGGCGTTGTTGAGTCTCTGACCTCGGGGTCCGTATGGTTGGCCCTCGACCGCCGGCGATGGCCCCCGATCGACCGGCCCGGTCGGAGGAGAAGTGTCGCACCCCAGCAGTAGAGCTGGGGTTGGATCCGGCGCAGTGGAGGGGGGACCCGTGTCGGTCACCGACGACATGCGGGCAGAGCCACGCTCCGGCGGAGGCCAGCCACCCGCACAGCGGGATGGCCAGTTCGACAAGACCCCGCCCCAGGACGTTGCGGCCGAGCAGTGCGTCCTCGGCGGCATGCTGCTCTCCAAGGACGCCATCGCCGATGTCGTCGAGATCCTCAAGACCAACGACTTCTACCGGCCGGTGCACGCCACCATCTTCGACATCATCCTCGACATCTACGGCCGGGGTGAGCCGGCCGACTCGATCACGGTCGCGGCGGCCCTCGCCGACTCCGGGGATCTGGTACGCATCGGTGGCGCGCCGTACCTGCACACACTCATCGCCAGCGTGCCCACCGCCGCCAACGCCGCGTACTACGCCCGCATCGTCAGCGAGCGGGCGGTGCTACGCCGACTGGTCGAGGCCGGCACGAAGATCGTGCAGCTCGGCTACGGCACCGCCAGCGGCGGCAGCCGCGACGTGGACGACGTCGTCGACCTCGCCCAGCAGGCCGTGTACGACGTCACCGAACGGCGGGTCAGCGAGGACTTCGCGATCCTCGCGGACATGTTGCAGCCGACGCTGGACGAGATCGAGGCGGTGGGCGCGACCGGCGGCATGATGACCGGCGTGCCGACCGGCTTCAGCGACCTGGATCGACTGCTCAACGGCCTGCACGCCGGACAGTTGATCATCGTTGCAGGCAGGCCTGGTTTGGGTAAATCTACGGCAAGTATGGACTTTGCCCGAAATGCAGCTATTCGCGCCAACCAGGCCGCAGCCATCTTCTCGCTGGAAATGAGCAAGGTCGAGATCGTCATGCGGCTGCTCTCCGCCGAGGCGCGGGTGCCGCTGCACGTGTTGCGCAGCGGTCAACTCTCCGACGACGACTGGACCAAGCTGGCCCGATGCATGGGCGAGATCAGCGAGGCTCCACTCTTCGTCGACGACACGCCGAGCATGAACCTGATGGAGATCCGGGCCAAGGCTCGGCGGCTCAAGCAGCGGCACGACCTCAAGATGATCGTGGTCGACTACCTCCAGCTGATGACCTCACCCAAGCGCACCGAGAGCCGCCAGCAGGAGGTCGCCGACCTGTCCCGTGGCCTGAAGCTGTTGGCCAAGGAGGTCGAGTGCCCGGTGATCGCGGTCAGTCAGCTGAACCGTGGCCCTGAGCAACGCACCGACAAGCGACCCCAGCTATCCGATCTGCGTGAATCAGGCTGCCTCACGGCGGAGACCCGCGTGGTTCGAGCGGATGACAATACCGAGATCACGCTCGGTGAGCTGTTGTCCAGCGGCGCAAAGGGCATCCCGGTCTGGGCGTTGGACGAGAGCCTTCGCTATACGCCTCGCACCATGACCCACGTCTTCCCGAGCGGCACTCGCGAAGTGTTCCGGCTGACCCTCGCGTCGGGCAAGCAGATCGACGCAACAGCGAACCATCCATTCCTAGCGTTCACCGGCTGGTTGCCGCTCGGTGAGCTGTCGCCCGGAGATCGCATTGCTACGCCCCGACACCTACCGCCTCCCATGGTCACCCGCCCGTGGGCCGACGCCGAGGTGGTCATGTTGGCGCACCTGTTGGGCGACGGGTCCTTCGTGCGGCACCAACCCATCCGGTACGCAAGTTGTGATGAGCTGAACCTGCAGGCCGTGGCGGAAGCAGCGAAGCACTTCGGGATTGCCGCCGTCCGCGACGACTATGCGGCTGCGAGGGTGACAACCCTCCGCCTGCCGGCGCCTTATCGCCTGGCTCGCGGTCGGCGTAACCCGATCGCGTCTTGGCTGGACGAGCTGGGTCTCTTCGGGTTGAGGTCACACGAAAAGTTCCTTCCTTCTGCTGTCTTCAGCCTGCCCAAGGAACAGATCACCAGCTTCCTGCGGCATCTCTGGGCCACGGACGGTTCGGTGACCGTCAACGGCACAGGCCGCGGAGGGCGCGTATATTTCGCGTCCACGAGCCGTCGAATGCTTGAGGACATCTCTCGACTGCTCCTCAGGTACGGCATTACAGCCCGACTGCGGGCCGTACCAGTCGTAGGACATCGGCCTCAGTACACGCTCGACATCTCCGGTCGGGACGACCAGTTGAGGTTCCTGCGCGAGATTGGCGTCTACGGGCAACGCTCGGAGGGCTGCGCTGCTCTGCTTGCTGCTCTGGAGTCGACGGAGAGCAACACCAACGTTGACACCGTGCCGCGCGAGGTGTGGACCAGAGTCAAGAAAATTCTGGTCGAGCAGGGCATGACGCACCGTGAGTTCGCGAAGGCCATCGGCACCCAGTTCTGCGGCAGCACCCTCTGGAAGCATGCGCCCAGCCGCTCCCGGCTGGCGGCGATCGCCACCGTCCTCGACGCGGCCGACCTCGACCTGCACGCGACCAACGACATCTTCTGGGACTCGATCGTGTCCATCGAGTCGCTGGGTGAGCAGGAAGTGTTCGACGCGACTGTGCTTGGAAAGCACAACTTCATCGCCAACGGCATCTCCACCCACAACTCGATCGAGCAGGATGCTGACGTCGTCATCCTCCTGCACCGCGACGACTACTACGACAAGGAGTCGCCGCGGGCCGGGGAGGCGGATTTTATTGTTGCCAAACATCGAAATGGGCCCACCGACACGGTGACCGTCGCGGCTCAGCTGCACCTGTCCCGCTTCGTCGACATGGCCATCGGCTGACCGACGCGGCAGCCTGTCGTCGGTCAGCCGAGCAGTGGGAACCAGCCCGCCGACTCACCCAGCTCCAGCCGGTCCCGGTCGGTCAGCGGTACGCGCCCGGTGGCCTTCAGCAGAAAGTCATTGTCGTCCCAGGCGGCGGGTCGAACTGTGTCGTCGCTGAGCAGGCCGTCCATTGTCGCTACCGCGACCTGTACGGCCAGTGGGCCGGGCGGCGGAGCGTCGGGCAGTTCCAGCGTCAGGTCCAGGTGGTGGACGGCGGCCTCGGTGGTCAGGGTGGCGAGGAAATCCGGTACGCGCAGCACGTGTCCCTGGGTGGTCACGTACCCGTCGGGGTCGGCTGACGCGGCGGCGCGGACCGCGGCCGGGGCGGTGTCCCGCCAGAGTTCGACGATCCTGGTCGGACGGTCGAAGGCGGCAGCCGAGCGGCGGACCCACCAGGCATGGCGGGCAGCCTCGTCGGTGTCGGCGCCGGGAAAGTCGCGCCAGTAGCTCACGTCGTCGACGTCGGCGGGGCCGTCGACCGGGCTGGCCAGGGTGACGAGTGCCCGCTGGGCGTCGCCGAGCACGTGCAGGAGCAGGTCGGCGATGAGCCAGCCCCGGCACCGGGTGGCCTGTTGCAGGCCGGAGTCGTCGAGGCGACCGACCACCGCTGTGATGCCGTCGTACGCCTGGGCCAGCGCCTCGTCCGGTCGGATCGCGGTCATGCGATTGAGCCTCGCACGAAGCGTGGCGCGCGCCAACGATCAATGGCGCGGGCGGTGTGCCCGGGTCGACGCGTGATCGACCCGGGCGGAAGGTCGGCCCGGGGTCAGCCGAACATGTCGTCGAGGAAGCCCTTGCGCTTCTTCTGCCGGTAGTGGCCGTGGTAGCCGTGGTGTTGCTGCTGCTGGTGGCCGTAGGCCGGCTGCGGCGGGTAGCCGTGGGCGGGCGGCGGGGGCGGCGGGACCGTGCCGTAACCGGGCTGGTGCGGCGGGGGCGGCGGGGGTGGGTAGCCGGCCGGCTGTTGCGCGGGCTGCCCCGGCGCGCCTCCGGTCTGTTGGCGGCTCCAGTTGGCCTCCGCCTCGAACAGCTTCTCCAACTCGCCGCGGTCCAGGAAGATGCCTCGGCACTCCCCGCACTGGTCGATGACGACGCCGCTGCGCTCGTACTGGCGCATTTCTCCGTGACACTTGGGACAGGTGAGGCTACTCATCGCCCGACGGTACCCGGTGGACCTATGCAGTTGCTGTGAGCGCCCTAGTGACTTCTTCGTCGCTCACCTCGTGGAAATCGTCGTAGTAGGCGCTGACCGCGCCGAAGTCCGCTGGGCGTTGGGCGCAGACGACCTGGTCGGCCTCGGCGGAGAGCAGTTCGTACGCCTCCTGCGCGCCGACCGGGACCGCGACCACGACGCGGTGTGCCCCGAGTTGGCGGACGACCTCGACGGCGACGCGGGCGGTCGCGCCGGTGGCGAGGCCGTCGTCGACGATAACGGCGGTCCGCCCGGTGAGGTCCACCTGTGGGCGGTCGCCCCGGTAGAGCCGTTCCCGGCGCTCCAGTTCGGCCTGCTCCCGGTGACGGACCTCGGCGATGTCGTCGTTGCTGAGTCGGCTGGCCACCGGGTCGTTGAGCACCTGGACACCGCCCGGCCCGAGTGCGCCGAAGGCGACCTCCCGCGCCCACGGCACGCCGAGCTTGCGGACGACAAGCACGTCGAGTGGTGCGCCGAGCCGTTCGGCGACGACCCGGGCGACCGGCAGGCCGCCCCGGACGAGGCCGAGGACGACGACGTCCGGTTCGCCGATGAGCGCGGTGAGCCGTTCGGAGAGCACCCGGCCGGCGTCGGCCCGGTCGCGGTACGTGGTCATGCCTTCAGGTCTACGCCCTGACGTGCCGTTCCGCCCGGAAGTTAGGCCGAAGTGCTCCGACCGGAGGTTTCTTCGGCAACGGTGGCGGTCGGTGTGTCGATCGGGCGGTGCAGGGCGGGGGCCCAGGTCAGCAGGGCCAACGGGTACAGCAGGTAGCCGAAGCGGGTGGTCGGCATCAGGGCGATGGCGGCGAGCAGGCCGTACCCGCAGATCAGCGCGGTGGCGACGGCGGTGCGGGGCGGGCGGCGGGCGAGCCGGACGGCGATGGCCAGTCCGGCGGCGACCAGCAGCCCGGCGGCGATCAACCGGCCGGCGGGTAGCGCGTTGGCGATCAGGTAGCCGGGGAACGGGGACTGCGCTGGGCTGGTGACCAGCCCGTGGCCGAGGGGGAAGCGCAGCACGTTCTCGGTGAGGGCGTCGCGGTCCACCAGCAGCGCTGGCAGTAGTGCGGCGACGGGCAGTCCGATCGCGCCGGCGGCGACCCGGGTGCCGGCGCGTCGGGTCAGGCCCCAGACGATCAGGACCAGGGCGACCGGCCAGGCGAACAACTTCAGCGCGCCGGCGAGTCCGACCGCGACGCCGGCCCGGCCGGGCCGGTCGGCGGCGGCGAACGCGAGGGCCAGCAGGCAGAGCGCGAGTACGGGTAGGTCGTCACCGCCGGTGGCGAGGGTGAGGGCACAGATCGGCAGTACGGTGGCGGCCTGTACACCGCGCAGCAGGGCGGCGTCCCGTCGGCGGGTCGCGCCGTTGGTGGCCTGGCCGGGGGTGGCCTCGCTGGTGGTGGCCGGTGTTCGGCGTAGGGCGGCCACGGCCAGGGCGAGCGCCAGCGCGGTGCCCACCGCGAACCAGACCCGGGAGTCGGTCCACCAGGTGTCGAGCAGCGCCCTGGGCAGGCCGAACATCGCCATGCCGGGCTGGTACGGGGTGTAGCCCATCAGTTGCTCGCCCGGTGGTAGAGCGGCGATGGCGTCCGGTCCGAGGTACGGCGTGCCGTGTTCCAGGAGGCGGCTGCCGGCCTGCTCCACGACCAGCACCTCCTCCTGGGCCCGGTCGGTGCGCCCACCGGCCCGGTCGATGCTCTGCCAGGCCAGGGGCAGCAGTGTGGTGGCGGCCCAGGCGAGACCGGTGACCGCCCAGCGGGCTGGCAGACCGGTCAGCCGGGAGGTTGCAGAGCGTCGACGCAGCAGAAGTTGGGCGGTCACCGTCAGCGTCGCGAGCAGGTAGCCGACGGCGGCGACCGCGCCCCAGGCGCGGTGCGGCAGCAGGGTGGACGTGACAGCTGTGATCGCCGCGAAGGCGGCCGACACGGCGTAGAGCCCCAGGTCGAGGGCGAGCCCGCCGGCGGCGTTGTCGACAGTGCGCCAGTGCCAGCGACTGCGGTGGGCGGTCGGGTCGTCGACGATCACGCGCGACAGTCTGGCAGACCAGGCTGCCCGCGCAGCGGGCCGATGCCTGCTCAGGCGGGCAGGTGTGGCAGGCGGTCGGGCCTGGAGCGGCCGGCCTGGCGGCGGTTCTGGCTCAACCGGATCACCGCCCCGGTGTCGTGCAGCGGCGCGGCGAGGGTGCCCGGTCGGCCGCCCGAGCCGCGCTGCATCGCCGCGAGCAGGGTGCCGGACGGCATCGGCCGGGCGAACAGATGCCCCTGGCCGGCGACGCAGCCCAACTCCCAGAGGGCCCGCCGCTGCGGCTCGCTCTCCACCCCCTCGGCCACCACGTCCAGGTCGAGGCTGCGACCCAGGTCGAGGGTGGAGCGGATGACGGCGGCGGCCTCCGCCGAACTCTCCATCGTCGTCACGAAGGTCCGGTCGATCTTCAGCTCGTGAACCGGGATTCGGGAGAGCAGCGAGAGTGAGGAGTAGCCGGTGCCGAAGTCGTCCAACGCCAACCGGACGCCCTCGTCGCGTAGTCGGCTGAGCACCCGGTCGACCACGTCGAGTTGGCTGAGGGTCAGCGTCTCGGTCAACTCCAGGACCAGCCGGTCCGGTGGTAGGTCGTGGGCGCGGAGGCGGGCCAGCACCGAGCCGGGGAACCGCGCGTCGAGAAGGCTGCGCGGGGACACGTTGACCGCGACCGGTACGTCGAAGCCGGCGTCGCGCCAACTCACCGCCGCGATCAGCGCCTGGTCGAGGATCGCTTCGGCGAAGGCCGGTAGCAGGCCGGATCGTTCCACCGCCTCCAGGAACCGCAGTGGGTCGATCAGGCCGTGGGTGGGGTGGTGCCAGCGGGCCAGGGCCTCGGCGCTGGTCACCTCACCGGTGCCCAGGTCGACGATCGGTTGGAAGTTGACGACGAACTCGTGGTCGGCGACCGCGCGCGGCAGGTCACCGCCGAGGGTGAGACGCCCGAGGTCGGCGGTGTCGCGGGTCGGGGCGTACGTGGAGATCCGCTGCCCGGCTCGCTTCGCCTGGTACATGGCCACGTCGGCGCGGCGCAGCAACTCGGCCATGCCGCCGTTGGACGGGGCGGCGGAGATGCCGCCGCTGGCTTCGACGCTGATGCGCATGCCGTCCAACTCGAACGGCTCGTGCAGGGCGGCGAGCAGCGTCTCGGCCCGGTGCGCGGCGACCGCCGGGGCCGGCAGACCGCGCATGAGTACGGCGAACTCGTCGCCGCCGAGGCGGGCCACCAGGTCGCTCGGCTGGGCCGCACCCCGCAACCGGTCGGCCACCTGCACCAGCACCTGATCGCCGGCGGCGTGCCCGAGGGTGTCGTTGACCTCCTTGAAATGGTTGAGGTCGATCAGGACCAGCGCGGTCACCCCTTCGGCGTGGCGGGTGCTCAACTGTTCGGTGCCCTCGTCGAGGAGGTGCCGGCGGTTGGCCAGGCCGGTCAGCGCGTCGTGCGAGGCCGCGTACGCGTGCTCGTCGGCGACCCGGGCCAGTTCGGCGTACGCCCGGGCGTTGCGGACGGCGGTGCAGAGCGCGGAGGCGAAGGTCCGCAGGGTGTACTGCTCCCGCTCGGAGAGTTGCACCGGACCGCGGAACCGCAGCCGGAGCGTGCCGACGTCGACCGTCCGGTCGTGGCCTTCCAGCGGTGCGGGGACGATGGTGCCGTCGACGCTGGTGGGCGTGCCGCTCGGGCCGTCGAAGGTGATGCCGCCGGTGCCGCCGCGTACGGTGCGGCTGCCGTCGCTCAGCTCGATCTCGACCTCGTCGGCGGAGAACAGCTCGGCGGCCTGCGTGACGGCGGTGGTGAGGACGTCGTTGAGGTCGACCACGTTGAGCGCGTCGGTGGCGCGGGCGAGCCGCTGCCACGCCTGTTGCTCGGTGCGGCCTCGGATGCGCGCGGAGTAGGCCAGGTGCAGGCTCAGGACCAGGGGTGGCACGGCGAGAAGGAGCCGTGGGTCCATCCGGATGATCAGCAGCGTGCAGGCCGCGACGGCGAACCGCACGGCGAAGCCAGCGAGCCGAAGGTCGAGGTTGCTGCGGAAGTGCTTCGCGATCCTGGTCTGGGAGGCGAGCGCGATGACTGGGATGGCGAGCAGGTCGTCCAGGAGCGCCGCGACCAGGTAGGCGAGGGCCAACGGCCCCAGCAGCATCAGGGGGCCCGTTTCCGTGGGCGGCCAGGTCCAGGTCGTCATCGCGAGTGCCGTGCCGGCGCCCCAGGCCACGATGACGTTCTTGCCGATACCGAAAGCCAGCTTTATCGGTGTGAGGCGAATCGAGGCGAGGGTGATCCCGACGGCGGTGCAGAGCACGACTACCGACGTTGGCGCGATGGCTGCACCGACGATGATCGCTGTCTCGTTCCAGCTGATCGACTGGGTCGTCGACCGGATCCTTACGCGGGCCTTGACCAGCGTGCCCAACGCGATCATGAGCGTAAGCATGACCAGGACCGCAACGTCATTCCCCGTCTCCGGCCTTGCCGAACGCAATGCGGCCGGGAGTGACGTGGCGACGATGACGGCGGCAACAACGACGACGAGACCGACGAGCAGCAACAGCCGCCGATCGGTCTCAATCTCTCGTCGCTGAGGAAGGGTCATGCCGCTCCCGGAGGACTGCCTGCGCGTTCTCGCAGCCTACTGCTCGGGCCCTCAGAAGTCCTGTGTCGAACTTGTCAGTTCCAGTCGGTGCCACGCATCGCGTTGCCCCCTTCTCCCGCTGCGTCAATTGGAGTACCTGTCCCCGGATGGGGAGGTCTTCCTCCGAAAGGCAGCTTAAGAGCCGGAAGGGCAGGCTAGAAGAAATATATGTCGGTATGCGCAACATTAGCCAAGTTGAAGCCCGTTTATTACGTTCTGTCCATCGTTGCTGAACGGAGTGCGGTCGAGCTTGCCAACGCGGGATTCAAGTGGCACCTTGCAACTGCGGACGGTATCTGACCAGGTTATTGGACGCCTTATTCCTTGAGTCTGAGGGCTCTTCGGGAGTTGTCTCATCCGGAGTTTGGTCAGGCGTAAGGGCGGCATGGGCAGAGTTGGCGTGGTCGTAGGCGCCCGGCGAGTGCAGGTAATGGTGACAGCCTTCGCCGGGGTCGTTGGCGACGACAGGTGGATAACCGCGTTTCAGCAGGCCGAGATGCAACTTGCGGCCGGCACCGTGCCCGTCGTGGACCGGCATTCGCACAGCTCCGCGCATCACTCCTGGACACCCAACGGTCGCTCGTATCGCCCCGTGAGCGGAACGCCACGCCACGGGGTCGTACACTCCGTTGCGTGATCGGCTGAATACCTGATAGGGCTGGCGGGGGCGGGTGGAGATTCGGGTTCTGGGCGGCCTTTCGGTGCAACTCTCTACCCACACGCTGCGCCTTGGCACACCCAAACAGCAGACAATCCTCGCGATGCTCACCGTTGCGCCCGAACGCCTTGTGACGGTGGACGACCTCGTCGATGAGCTATGGGCCGATCGCCCACCGCGATCAGCAGTAGCTAATGTGCGCACCTACGCCGCCAATCTGCGCCGGGCTTTCGAGGCTTTCCCGGCCGGCCGCGGTGCCATCGAGCGCCAGCGCAGCGGCTATCGGCTCGTGGTCGACCCGGAACGAGTCGACGTCTTCCGCTTCGAGCTGGAGCGGAACGCGGGTCGGGAAGCGCTGACCGGAGGCCACCTCGACCATGCCCGTGAACTGCTGGGGCGCGCCCTGGCTCGTTGGCGGGGACCGATGCTCGCCGGCGTACCGCTCGGGCCCGTCCTCACCTCCCGAACTGTCGCAGCCGAGGAGGAGCGGCTGTTGACAGTGGAACTTCTCGCCGACGTCCAACTGAGATCGGGTCGGGACGACCTGGCAGTTGCCCTGTTGCGGGAGGTGGTGGCCCGCCACCCTCTGCGCGAGCCGGCCTACGTCCTGCTCATGCGAGCGCTGTACGAGCGCGGGGACAACGCGGGAGCGCTGGCGGTGTACGACGAGATTCGAACAACGCTGACCACGGAGTTGGGTGTCGGCCCCGGGGGCAATCTCGAGGAGTTGCGCCGTTCCATCGTCACGGCCATGTCGCGCCCTGGTTCGGCGCGTGCCGCCGTACGGGTTGGCGGACCTGACCGGGCGCGCCCGCCAGCGGGCGTGGCGGTCAGCGCGGCAGCGGAGCCGGCATCTCAGATCAACCCGGTGGATCACCTTCCCCGAGCTGTCACCGACTTCGTCGGGCGAGCGGACGTGGTGGTGCGGATTCTCACGGAGACCCGGCGGGTCGAGGAGCGGGTGCCGGCCGTACACATCATCGACGGCATGGCGGGCAGCGGGAAGACGGCCCTCGCCGTGCATCTCGCCCGTCGGCTGTCCGCCTGGTACCCGGACGCCGCCTTGTTCATCGACCTGGGCGGGCACGGTGACAAGAACCGGATCGAGCCGGCGGGTGCTCTGTTCACCCTGCTTCGACAGCTCGGGGTGCCGGCCGACCGGGTTCCGGTGGAGTTCGACGACAGGGTGGAGTTGTGGCGACAGGAGTTGGCCCGTCGCCGGGCAGTGGTGATCCTCGACAACGCCGCGAGCAGCGAGCAGATCATGCCCCTGCTGCCGGCAGAGCCGACCACCGTTGTGTTGGTCACCTCGCGACGACGGCTGTCCCACCCGGATGCCGGCCCGTCGCGGACGCTACCGGTGATGAGCCCGCAGGAGAGCGTGGATCTGCTCCGCCTGAGCGTCGGTCGGGACCGGGTCGATGCCGAGCCGGATGCCGCCGCCGAGGTGGTACGCCGGTGCGGGTATCTCCCACTGGCGATTCGGTTGGCCGGGGCGAGACTGGCGCATCGGCGCGGCTGGCGGTTGGCGGACCTGGTCGAGCAGATGGCTGGCGATGCTCCGGTGCTGCACCATCTCGCTCAGGAGGAGAGCACTGTCACCGGGGCCTTCGCTGCCTCCTATGAACCGCTTGCACCTCCGACCAAGCGGGTGTTCCGATTCCTCGGCCTGTACCCCGGCAGCCGCTTCGGCGTGCCGGCGGTCGCCGCACTGACCGGTTTGACGATCGCGGAAGCTCGCGCGGCGCTCGACGACCTCGTCGACCGGAACCTGGTCGAGGACCTGGACTCGACGCGATACCGACTGCACGACCTCATGCGGCAGTACTCAATCGATCTGTGCTCGGGTACCGACTCGCCCAACGACCGCCAAAGTGGACTGGCTCGACTGTTCGACTTCATGCTGGAGGTCGTCCTGAAGGTCGCCGACCTGCTGGAGCCGGGCGTCATCAGATCCCAGGTGACGCACAGCCCGACCGGACGACGCGAACTCGTCAGGGCCATCGGGGAGCCGACGGCTGACTGGTTGGAGGCCGAGCGGACGGACCTGGTGACGATGGTGTTGTCGGCACGCGAGTCGGGGTTCCACCAGCAGTGCTGGCAACTGGCCCGCGCTCTCTGGCGTTTCTGCTACATCCGCGGTTACTTCGAGGACATCATCCTGACCCATCGTCACGGGCTGGAGGCGGCGGAGGTCACCGGGGACATCGACGCGCTCGCGCTGATGAACAACTACCTCGCATCCGCCTATGTCCGAACCGGGAACAAGCAGGGCGCGCTCGACCATCTGACCCGCTCGGTCGAGCTCTCCCACAACTCCCGGGACCCGCTGAACCCGGCCCGGTACCGCGCGAACCTCGCTGCCGTCTACTGGTGGAGCGGTCACCTGTCCGAGTCGGTGGAGCTCGGCTTCGCGTGTCTGCGCGATCACAAGGTGTATGGGAATGTCGGCGGGTCCATCCTGCTGCCGAATCTCGGTCTGGCGCTCTCAGCCCTGGGCCGTTACGAGGAGGCACTGCGGATGCACCGTCTGCACCTGGCCTGGGCCCGGACGAACTCCGACGAGTTCCACACACTCAACGCTCTCAGTCACATCGGCGCCGTACGCCTCCGGATGGGTGACCTTCCGCAGGCGATCCGCATTCTCCTGGCCTCCTTGGCCCTACGCGACCGCACCGGCCACCGGTACGCGGAAGCCGAGGTGCGCAACGACCTCGGCATCGCCTACCGCGCTCTGGGTCGACTGGTGGAGGCCCAGCAGGAGCACGAGTTGGCTCGGAAGCTGTCGATCGGTTCGGGGGAGCGGCACGTCGAGGCGGCTGCGCTCAACGAACTCGGCCGCACCCTGCTGGCGCAGGGGCGGGGCGGCGAGGCGTTCGAGGTGCACCAGGAGGCGTTGCGGCTGGCCACCCGGATCGCGCACCCGCACGAGCAGGGTCGAGCGTTGGCCGGGCTCGCCGAACACTTTGCCCGCACCGACCCGGCCGAGGCGCGGCGGCACTGGGAGCGGGCGTTGGCGATCTTCCGGCGGATGGGCGTGCCGGAGCGCTTCGAGGCCGAACGTCGCCTCGCCGAGTTGACCGGGGCGGCAGTGGTCGCGGAGCGCTGACCAGCCTGAACGGCGCTTATCGATTTCTTATCGGCAGGCCCGGTAACTTACCGGCCGTATCGACGAACGGGGGAGGTTCTGCCCCTGGGCAGAACCGGGTCGTCGGCACACGCCCGCTGCCGGGTCCCCCCAGCGACCTCGGCGGCGGGCTGGTGAGGAAGGAGCGGCGTCGGGGCCGTTGCGCCGGCAGCACCCGGTGCGGTCGCCAGCGTGACGCCGCTCCTTCCGACCGCCGTCGTACCGCACCGATAGGCTCACGACCGTGACCGAACCCGCGCAGCTCAGCCACGTCGATCGCGCCGGCGCGGCCCGCATGGTCGACGTCTCCGCCAAGGCGGTGACGGGTCGGTTGGCCGTCGCGGCGGGCCGTCTGCGGACCACGCCAGAGGTCATCGACCTGTTGCATCGCGACGGGCTGCCCAAGGGTGACGCGTTGGCCGTCGGACGGCTGGCCGGGATCATGGGGGCCAAGCGCACTCCTGACCTGATTCCGCTCTGCCACCCGATCGCGCTGCACGGCGTCACCGTCGACCTACGGCTGACCGCCGACACCGTGGAGATCACGGCCACCGCCCGCACGGCGGACCGGACGGGGGTGGAGATGGAGGCACTGACGGCGGTTGCTGTCGCCGGTCTCGCCCTGGTCGACATGGTCAAGGCGGTCGACCCGGCGGCCTCGGTGGAGGCGGTCCGGGTGCTGCGCAAGGAGGGCGGCAAGACCGGCGAGTGGGTTCGGCCGGAGGACCGGCAGTGATCCGGGCTCGGGTGATCGTCGCTTCCAACCGGGCTGCGGCCGGTGTCTACGCCGACACCAGCGGGCCGCTTCTCGTCGCCGGGTTGCGTGAGCTGGGCTGCCAGGTCGACGACCCGGTGGTGGTGCCCGACGGCGAGCCGGTCGGCGACGCTCTGCGGGCCGCCCGCGCCGACGGTGTCGACGTGGTGCTGACCAGCGGCGGCACCGGAGTGACCCCGACGGATCGGACCCCGGACGTGACGCGGGGCCTCCTGGATTACGAGATCCCTGGCGTCGCCGAGGCGATCCGGGCGCACAGTCGTGACCGCGTGCCGACGTCGGTGCTGTCCCGGGGCCTGGCCGGGGTCACCGGTCGGATGCTGGTGGTCAATCTGCCCGGCTCGACCGGCGGTGCCCGCGATGGCCTGGCCGTTCTCGGGCCGATCCTCGGCCACACCGTCGACCAGCTCCGCGGCGGAGACCACTGACCGCTCCGCACGACGGGACCACTGACCGCTCCGCGGCGAGCGCTGACCGGTGCGCGCCAGGCCCGGGCGGGTGTCGGTCCGGGCCGATAGGCTCGGTCGGTGAGCACGGAAACCGCACCCACCGCGGATCGGGTCACCGCACCCCCGCCAGCCGGGTGGGAAGAAGCCCGTTCGCGGGTCTACGCGGTCGGTCTGGCCGCCGCGCTGCCCGCCGCCGCCCGACCACTTGCCGACACCGACGGGTCGACACTGGCCGAGCCGTTGACCACCCGCACCGACCTGCCGGCGTTCCCGACCTCCAGCGTGGACGGCTGGGCGGTGCGCGGCAGTGGGCCGTGGCGCGTCGTCGGCCGGGTCCTGGCCGGCAGCACCCCCGCGCCGCTCACCGAGGACGACACCACTGTCGAGATCGCGACCGGCGCGATGGTGCCCGAGGGCGCCACCGCCGTGCTCCGCGTCGAGGAGTCCGCCGCATCCACCGCCGGCCTGATCAGCGGCGTTCCCCGGGAGACGCCCGAATGGCGGAAGCCCGGCGAGGAGGCGTACGCCGATGAGGAGTTGTTGCCGGTCGGCACGCCGGTCGACCCGGCGGTGATCGGCCTGGCCGCCGCCTGCGGGCACGACACGCTGCGGGTCCGGCGCTTGCCGCGCGCCGCGCTGCTGGTCTTCGGCGACGAGCTGCTGACGGCGGGTCCGCCCGCGGCCGGTCGCATCCGCGACGCGTTGGGCCCCGCGGTGCCGGCCTGGCTGCGGCGCTACGGCTGCCAGGTCCGCCCGTCCGACGTGGTCGGCCCGGTGGCCGACACGCTGCCCGCGCACGTGGCGGCCCTACGCTCGGCGCTGGGCCACGCCGATCTGGTCTGCACCACCGGCGGCACGATGAACGGTCCGGTCGACCACCTGCACCCGACCCTGGAGGCGCTCGGCGCCGACTACGTCGTCAACACGGTGGCGGTTCGCCCGGGCTTCCCGATGCTGCTGGCCCGGCTGACCGGGCCCGACGGGCGAGCCCGGTTCGTGGCCGGGCTGCCTGGCAACCCGCAGTCCGCCATCGTTGCGCTGGTGTCGTTGGTCGCCCCGCTGCTCGCCGGCCTCCAGGGCCGGTCGATGCCGGTGCTGCCGCAGGTCACGTTGGCCGAGGCGGTGCCCGGTCGCGGTGACCACACCCACCTGGCGTTGGTCCGACTGGACCGGTCCGCCGGCGTCGCGTTCCCGGTCCGTCACGTCGGCTCGGCGATGCTGCGGGGCCTGGCCGGCGCGGACGGGTTCGCGGTCATCCGACCCGGCACCCGCGGTGAGCCGGGCGACCGGGTGCCGATCGTGCCACTGCCGTTGTTTCCCGGGGAGCGTGCGTCGTGACCGCGCCAGCGATCACCTTCGGCGAGGTCACCGACCAGCCGCTCGATCTCGCCACGCACGAGGCGGCGGTCGCCGACCGCCGGGCCGGCGCCGTGGTGTCGTTCCAGGGCGTGGTCCGCGACCACGACCACGGTCGCCAGGTCACCAGCCTGGAGTACGAGGGCCACCCGAGCGCCGCACAGGTGCTGCGCGAGGTGGCCGCCGAGATCGCCGCAGAGCCCGACGTCTACGCGGTGGCGGTCTCGCACCGGGTCGGCCCCCTGGCGATCGGTGACGTCGCGCTCGTCGCCGCGGTGAGCACCGCGCACCGGGCGGCGGCCTTCGCGGCCTGCGCCCGGCTGGTCGACGAGGTCAAGGCGCGACTGCCGATCTGGAAGCGGCAGGTCTTCACCGACGGCACCGAGGAATGGGTCAACTGCCCCTGACGCTCAGCGGCGGCCGTTGACCACCACGGCCCGGGCGAGCCGGTCGCCGTAGAACGCCGGCTCCGCGCCGGGGCGCCAGGGCAGCGCGGCGACCAGGACGATCAGCGCGAGCGCGAGCGAGTTTTCCATCAGCGCCCCGAACAGACCGTCCTGGTAGTGCGACATTTCCGGCAGTTGGTGTTCGTACGGCCAGATCGGGGAGATCAGGAAGAGCAGGTAGAGCCCGATCGCGGCGAAGCCGTGGCGGAGCCCGGTCAGCGCCGGGTACCAGATCGGTGGGCGGAGCCCGTTGACACCGGGTAGACCGCCGAAGACCGGCCCCTGGCCGGTGCGCTGCGGCATCCCCCGGCTCGCCTCGCGGCGACGCACGGCGGCGTCGGCCAGCACGATGATCGCCGGGATCACCCAGACCAGGTGGTGCGTCCAGGAGATCGGGCTGATCACGTTCGCGGTGAGACCCACCAACGTGAAGGCGGTCAACTCGTCACCGTCGGCGCGGGAACTGGCCGCCCGGGACAGGCCCAGCGCCAGGACCAGCACCGAGAAGGCGAGCCACAGCAGCCCCGGGGTCTCGATCGAGTCGTACAGCCGGGCAAGCAGGCCGGCGAGGGACTGGTTGGGCGTCATGTCCGCCGCGCCGACGCGTTCGGTCTGCCACAGCACGCTGCCGAAGTAGGTCCGCGACTCGTCCCCGACGATCGCGAAGGTCCCCAACGTCACGCCGATCGTCGTGCCGATGGCGGTGGCCGCCACCCGCCACTGACGGGTGATCAGCAGGTAGGCGATGAACAGCGCCGGGGTGAGCTTGACCGCCGTGGCGAGGCCGATACCGGCCCCTGCCCAGGCCCCGCCGTAGATGAAGCGCAGCAGCGGCCCGTCGGTGGCGGCGTAGTGGGTGCCCCGGCGGGACCGCCAGCGAAGGCCGATCAGGTCAGCCATGATCAAGGCGAACAGCAGGATGTTGACCTGGCCGTAGCCGAGCGTCTCCCGACCCGGCTCGATGGCGACCGCGAGCGGCACCGCCAGGGCCACCGTGAACCACAGTGGCCATCCCAGTCGGTCCACGATGGGTCGGAGCAGCCCGGCCAGCACCAGCGCCAGGGCGGCGATGCTGGCGGCGGCGTTGACCAGGCCGGCCACGCCGATCGGCAGCTGCGCCATCGGCAGCATGACCAGCCCGGCGAAGGGCGGGTAGGTGAACCCGAGTGTGGTTTCGGGCGCGATGAACTCATAGAGCTCGTGACCGCTCGCCCACCACACCACGGCACCGTGGTAGATCTTCATGTCGAAGAAGTTGTACGGCCGCCCGAAGGCACCGATGGCAAGCCATGCGGCATAGGCGACGGCGGCCACGATGGCCCCCCGTACGACGTTCCTGCGATCGATCCCGCGAGCCACGCGATCGATCCCGCGTGTCACACGTTGGATTGGGGCGAGGCGGTCCGCCCGTCTACCGACATCCGTCGGCATGGCGTGGCCACCCCCGTACCAAGGTCGTCCTACCCGTCCAGGTCCTGCACGGAGCCTAGAACGGCGCCTCACGTCAGTGCCTCCCGCGTTATGCGACCGTGTCCGATCCCACACATGTTTTTGACATTTCCACCGCGTTAACGCCTACCGGGTGGTTCAGGTAATTCGCGGCCTTAGCGAGGGGTGGGGGTGAGACGGAGACGGATCGACGCAGGTCAGCCGGGGAGTCGACGTGCGGTGGACGCGGAGCGGACGGCGATCCGGGCCTCGCGGCGGGCGGTTCGGACGGCGCGTTGCATGGAACGTCGAGAATGACCGATGCGATGGCCCGTCCGCCACCGCAGACCCGGCCTGCCGCCGGTGTCCGCGGCGGCGAGGAGCAGACCGCCGAGGAGCCCGAGGTTCTTCAGGGCGTGAATCTGGTTGTTGTTCCTGGCGATCGGGTCGTCGTTGTTCCAGAAGGGATGCCCGGCGACGGTCACCGGCACCAGCGTGCCGGCCAGAACCAGCGCCGCGGGTCGGCTGAACCGGCCGGTGGCCAGCATCAGACCGGCACCGACCTGCACAGCCGCGTTGAGCCGGATCAACGTCTCGGTCTCGGTGGGGAAGCTCGGGTGTGCCTTCTTCAGCATCGGCGCGACCTTGTCGGTCACCGGTTTGGCGGCCACCGCGAGTCGGCCGGGGTCGCGTAGGTTGCGATACCCGCTGACCACGAAGATGCCGCTCAGCATGGCGCGGGCGAGGGAACGTACGGGCGTCATGGATCAGTCATACCCCCTCGCGACGTTTGCTACCCCGTCAACCGCAGGATCGGATTGGTGTTCGTACACGTGCGCCACGCCGAGTCAAGCGACCGTCACGGATGGACGGGCGCTGGCGGGTAACGTCGCGCGGGTGACCACGCTGCGGCTACGCCCCGAGGACCCGGCCGACGCCGGCCCGGTCCGCCGGGTACTGGCCGCCGCCTTCGCCCGCCCGGACGTGGCGACGCCGCCGGAGGTCAGCCTGGTCGAGGAGCTGCGCGACACCACCGCCTGGTTGCCGGAGTTGGCCATGGTCGCCGAGTACGGCGGTGAGGTGGTCGGTTACGCGCTGCTCACCCGGGTGCGGCTGCGGCCGGAGCGGGGTTCGGACGTGCCAGTCCTGGCCCTCGGCCCGGTGGCGGTCGCGCCGCACCGACAGCGTGTCGGGCACGGCACGGCGGTCGTGCAGGCTGCCCTGGATGCCTCCACCGAGTTGGGTGAGCGGCTCGTCGTCGTCCTCGGTGCCCCGGTCTTCTACCGTCGGTTCGGGTTCGGTCCGGCGAGTGAACTGGGCCTGACCAGCCCCTGGGCCGGCCTCGGCGAGCCCTGGCAGGCGCTGGTGCTGCCGCCGTCCACCAGCGAGGAGGGCCCCCCGCCTCGCGGTGAGGTGCTCTTCCCGGCTCCCTGGTCGAAGGTCTGACCGGGCCTCAGGCCGGCTGCGTCCGCAGGTACCGGCCGAAGTGCGGGACGGTGAAGGCGACAGTGCCCCGCTCACCGGAGTAGATCAGCCCCTTCTTGATCAGCGCGTCCCGGGCCGGAGACAGACTGGCCGGCTTGCGGCCGAGGGTACGGGCGATCTCCGCGGTGGGCACCGCGGCGTCCATGTCGTCGCGGACCACCTCGCCGGGCTCGCCCTCGACCGCGGACATCATGGCCATCGCCCGCATGTACTCGCGTTCGGCGGGAGTGGCCCGTTCGAACCGGGAACCGAAGAACCCGACCGCCAGCTCGGCCTCCGCCTCGGGAGCGGCCACCCGCACGTCGGCGGCGGTGATCGGCGAGCGTGGCGCGTGGTCCCAGGTGGCCTTGCCGTACGCCTGGACGAAGTAGGGATAGCCGCCGGACTTCTCGTAGAGCAGGTCGAGCGCCTTCTGCTCGTACTCGACCTCCTCGCGCTCGGCGGGCGCGCAGAGCGCCCGGTCGGCGGCGATCCGGTCGAGCCGGTCGATGCGTTGATAACGGAACAACCGTTCGGAGTACGACTTGGCGGCGCTGAGCACCGCCGGCAGGTGCGGAAGGCCGGCGCCGACGACGATCAGCGGCGCGCCGAGCTGGGACAGCTCGTGGCAGGCGGCGCAGAGCGCCGACACGTCCTCCGGGCCGAGATCCTGCATCTCGTCGATGAAGATGGCGATGCCGGTGCCGACGTCGCTGGCTACGGCGGCGGCGTCACTGAACAGTTCGACCAGGTCGATCTCGATGTCGCCGGAGTCGGCCCGACCGCTGGCGGCCGGCACGTCGATGCCGGGCTGCCACCGGTCGCGCAGCTTGGTGGCGGCACCGGCCCGGCCGGTCGGGTTGGACCGCTGGGCGAACGCCTTGAGGACGCCGAGGAACGCGTCGATGCGGTCCGGTGCGCGGTGGCGGGGGGCCAGCTCCCGGACGGCCATGTGCAGTGCGGCGGCGACCGGTCTGCGCAACGACTGGTCCGGTCGGGCCTCGATCTTGCCGCTGCCCCAGAGTCGGTTGATCGCCTGCGACCGGAGCGTGTTGAGCAGGACCGTCTTGCCGACGCCCCGCAGCCCGGTGAGCATGAGGCTGCGCTCGGGTCGGCCTCGGGCGATGCGCTCGAGCACGATGTCGAAGACGTCCAGCTCTCGCCCCCGCCCGGCAAGTTCGGGCGGACGCTGACCGGCGCCCGGCGCGTACGGGTTGCGGACCGGATCCACGCATCGCAGATTATCGGGCCGTCTAGCTGCGAGGCTAGACATGGATAGATGGGGCTACCGGCGTGTCGAGACCGTCGACCATAAACTAGGGCTGTCTAGCATCCACGCTAGACAGCCCTAGTTTTGGCAACAGGCTTTAGCGCTCCTTCAGACAGAGCACGTAGTCGAACAGGTCGACCGAGTTGTCGTGCACATAGTTCGCGGTCGCCTGCGGCGCGAGCATCTCGCACCGGTCGCCGTCGGTGGTCGCCGGAATCCGCAGCAGCACCTGATAGGTGTTCGGGCCGCAGGGCACCTTACGGAGCTCCGCGTCGCTCTCACTGCCGTCGTTCACCACGCAGTCACCCCTGGCGAACTCCGGGCCCGGAGTCGGGGCGGGCGACTTCGGAGCGTCGCTGGGCAGCGCGGGTGGAACGCCCGGGGCACTCGTCGACGGGGTACGCGCCGCGTCACTGCCAGCGTCGGCCACCTTCCAGACCACCCATCCGGCCAGGCCGAGGCACGGACAGAGCACGAGCAGCACCACCACGGTGATGATCAGAGCGACGTTGCGGCCGGTCTTCTTCGCGGGCGCGACGGGCGGCATCCCGTAGCCGCCGGGAGGCTGCTGACCCCAGGGCGCGGGTGGCTGCCCCGGTGCCGGCCCGGCAGGCTGACCGGGCATCGGGCCGGCCGGTGGGTACGGCCCGGTCGGTGGGTACGGCCCGGTCGGCGGTGTCGAGCCGGCGGGTGGGTACGGCCCGGCCTGCGGTGTCGGACCCGCTGGCGGGTACGGGCCGGGCGGTGGGTAACCCGGGCCCGAGGTGGGCGGCGGCGCCCACATCGGCGCGGTCGGCGGCTCCGGATCGGTGGGTGGCGGCGCCCACATGGGTGCCGTCGGTGGCTCCGCGCCAGCCGGCGGAGGACCCCACTGCTGCCGGGTCGGGTCATCCGCGGGCGGCGGCGTGCTCCGCAGGGGCACCGTCTCATCGACCGGTGGTGAGCTGTCAGGCCCGTTGGGCGGGCGCTGGTACGGATCGTCCGGCTGGTCGGAACCCGCAGGTCCGTAGGTCGTCATGTCATCCCCGGGGGTGGGTGGTCTCAGCGTTGCTTGAGGCAGAGGACGAAGTCGAGAGTGTCCAGCTCACTGTCGAAGAAATACCAGTTGGTGTAGCCCTCGACCTTGCCGCACTTGGCCTCGGCGTCCCGCTCGCCGCTGGTCGGGCCGTCGATCCGGCTCAGCACCTCGTACGACTTCGCGGTACAGCCGCTGATCAGCAGCTTCGGCTTGCCACCGGCGGTGCCGTCGTTGCGGACGCACTGGCCGACCTTCGCGAACCGGGGATCGGCCGACGACTCCGGCGCGGCCGCGCTCGGCGCGGGCTCTACCGCGTCCGCGCTGGGTTCACCGGCAACGGCCGAGTTGCTCGGCGCGGCTGCCGGCGGCGGGTCGCTCGGCCCACTGCGCAACCAGAACGCCCCGGCGGCGGCCACCACCAGCAGTACGACGGCCAGTACCGCGATCAGTGGCCCCCGGCCGCGCCGGCTCGGTGCCGGATCCTCGCCGTACGGGTCGTCGGGCCGGTACGGCTGCCCGCCGTACGTCGGGGTCGGCTGGTACGGGCCGCCGTAGGGCGGGCGGGGCTCGTGACCATAGGGCGTGGCCGTACCGCCGCCGTAGGGCGCGTCGGGTGCCGCACCGTAGGGTGGGGTGGGTGGGCCGCCGTACTCCCCGGGTCGTCCCTGCGGTGCGGGCGGGTACGACGGGACCGCCGGCGGGTAGGGCTCCGCCGCGGGCGGGTAGGGCTGCTGCGGCGGTCGACCGGGCGTCTCGTCGGGTCTTTGCCCACGCCACGGCCCCGGGTGGCCGCTCCCCGGTTGTCCGTAGTTCGTCATGCCGCCCTCCTGCACAAGTGGTGAGAGGCCGGCCACCAAAGCGCGACGCGGGCTCCGGGGTCACCGTAGCGTGGTCCACTGATGAGCTCACCTCCACCGAGCGCCACGGCCCTCGCCGGCCGTCGTGCCAACAGCACACCGACAGTGATCTGGACCGCGTTGATCGTGGTCTACGTGCTCTGGGGTTCGACCTATCTGGCCATCCGGATCACAGTGGAGACGATGCCTCCGCTGCTGTCGGCCGCGCTCCGCTTCGCCGTGGCCGGCCTGGTCCTGGCGGTGGTGCTGCGACTGCGTCGAGGCCCCGGCGCGCTGCGGGTGGACCGACGGCAACTCGGCTCGGCCGCCTTGGTCGGGGTGCTCCTGCTCACCGCCGGCAACGGCCTGGTGGTGCTCGCCGAATCAGGGCCGCCGGGAGTGGCGCTGCCGTCCGGGATCGCCGCGCTGCTGGTGGCCACGGTGCCGCTGCTGGTCGTGCTGTTGCGCTCGGCCACCGGGGACCGGCCGCCGATCTGGACGTTCGCCGGGGTCACAGTGGGCTTCGCCGGCCTCGTCCTGCTGGTGCTGCCGAGCGGTAGTTCGGCAGCGGTGCCCCTGGTCGGGGCGTTGACAGTGGTGGCGGCGGCCACCTCCTGGTCGGTCGGGTCGTTCCTGTCCGGACGGATCCGGATGCCCGCCGACCCGTTCGTGGCCACGGTGTACGAGATGATGGCCGGCGCGCTGGTGCTGGTGGCCCTCGCCGCCGGTCGGGGCGAACTGGCCGACTTCCACCCGGCGGCGGTGAGCACCCGGTCCTGGTTGGCGTTGGGCTACCTCATGGTGGCCGGCTCGCTGGTGGCCTTCACCGCGTACGTCTGGCTGCTGCACAACGCGCCGATCTCGCTGGTGTCGACGTACGCCTACGTGAACCCGGCGGTCGCGGTGGCGCTCGGCGCGCTGCTGGTGGCCGAGCCGATCACCCCGCAGGTGCTGCTCGGCGGTGCCGTCATCGTCGCCGGGGTCGCCGTGGTGGTGACCACCGAACGGCCGCGTCGGGCGGGCACGGGATCACGATCGGGGGACAAGCCGGCATCACGATCGGGGGACACGCCGGTGCGCGACCGCCAGTAACGTCCGGCCCATGTCGGCCGCCGCGCTGGTGTCGATCGCGCTGCTCGGCGCGATGGTCGGCCTCGTCGTACCCCTGGTGTCGCGGTGCTTCACCACCGCGGACGCGCGGCCACCGACGTTTCCACTGCCGCAGCCGGTCCGGCGGCCCTGGGTCGACCCGGTGGTGGCGGCCGGCGTCTTCGCCGGCCTTGCCGTCGCCATGGGTGACGACGCGGCGCTGCCGGCCTTCCTCGCGGTCGCGGCGGTCGGTCTGGTGCTGGCGCGGGTCGACCTGGCCTGCCTGCGGCTGCCCGACCCGCTGGTCCTCGTCGCCGGGCTGCTGGCCCTCGGAGGGCTGACCGCAGCGGCGCTGCTGTCCGGCACTCCCGGCCGGCTGCTCGGCGCGCTGGCAGGTGCGGTCGTCGCGGGCGCGGCCCACGTGCTGCTGGCCCTGCTGCCCGGCTCACGGCTGGGTTTCGGGGACGTGAAACTCGCCGCCGTCCTCGGCCTGCCGCTCGGCTGGTTGGGGTGGGACGCCCTGCTGACCGGGCTGCTCCTGCCGCACGTGCTGCACGGCGGTCTGGTGCTCGCCCTGCTCGTCACCCGAAAGGTGCACCGGACCACCCTGCTACCCCTCGGCCCGGCAATGCTGGCGGGCGCCTGGCTAGCCGCCCTCCTCCCCTGACACCCCCGCCCCGGCCCCGCCCCCGGCCGTGGCCGTGGTCCCGGCCCCAGGCTTCGTCGATCTTGCAGTTTCTGCGCCGACACAAGGTGCATCCCACGCACATCGCCAACCGAAAGCGCAAGATCGGCGGAGGCTCGGCGGCGTGAGGGCGCGGGGCTTAGATCAGGCGGAGTTGGCGGTCCTTGGGGCGGCGGGGTTCGGCTTCGCCGAAGCGTTCGAAGAGGCCGGGGTCGATGGTGCCGAGGAACGGCGATGGTGAACAGTCCCGCTCGGTGCCGTGCCGGGTGCGGCGGGCGGCGTGACTGACGTACAGCCGATCCTGGGCCCGGGTCAGGCCGACGAAGAAGAGCCGGCGCTCCTCGGCGACGGCGTCCTCGTCGGGGGTCGAGCCCGGCCAGCGCAACGGCAACAACCCGTCCTCGACACCGACCAGGAAGACAACTGGGAACTCCAGGCCCTTCGCGGCGTGCAGGGTGAGCAGCGTGACCGCCTCGGCGCGCGGGTCGAGGGCGTCCACCTCGGCGCCGGTGGCCAACTGCGACAGGAAGACCTCCAGGTCGTCGCCGCAGCGTCGGGCCAGCGGGGTCAGCAGGTCCACGGCCGAGCGGACGTCCTCGGGTCGGACCGCACTGCTGGCGCCGTCCAGGGTGGGCACGGCGAACCGCTCGGCGACCACCTGACCGGCCAGCCGCACCCGGGCGGCAAGTGAGCCGGCCAGGCCGTCGGCGTGTCGTAGTTCGCGGGCGATGGCCGCCACCCCGGGCCGATCCCGCAGCCGGTCGTGGGAACGCTTCTGCACGGGGATGTTGGCCCGGGTCAGGGCGTCCACGATCGGGGCGGCCTGCGCGTCGGTGCGGTACAGCACGGCGATGTCGGAGAACGACAGTGAGGTGGACCGGCCGTCGATGCGGCCCGAGTCCAGCGAGCGGTGCGACAACCCGCCGACCAGATCGTCGACGGTACGCACGACGAAGTCGGCCTCCTCGTTCACCGACGCCGCCGGGTACCGCCCGACCAGCGGAGCTTCCGGGTCGAGCCGGGCCGGGTCGAGCCGTCGGCCCCGGACCAGCGAGGACGGTGCGATGGCCTGCACGGCGGCGGCCAGGATCGGGGCCGACGAGCGGTAGTTGCGGTTGAGTCGGACCAGTCGGGCGTCGGTGAAGTCCTCGGAGAAGCGCAGGAAGTAGCCGACGTCGGCACCCCGGAACGAGTAGATGGCCTGGTCCGGGTCGCCGATCGCGCAGAGGTTGCCGTCGGCGGGGCTGAGCAGCCGCAGCAGCTCGTACTGCACCTCGTCGACGTCCTGGTACTCGTCGACGAAGATCCACCGCCAGCGGTCCCGGTACCGTTCGACAAGCTTCCGGTCGGCCCGCAGCAGCTCCACCGGCAGGGTCACCAGCTCGTCCAGGTCGACCAGGTCCTGCTTGCGCAGCAGCGACACGTAAGCGGCGCTGTCGTCGCCGGCCTCGGTGCGTGCCGCCGCCCGCTCGGCGTCGTCGGCGATCCGGAAGTCGGCGGGGAGACCCGCCGCGCCGACGTTCTCCCGCAGGATGGTCAGCCCCAACGCGTGGAAGGTACCCACCGTGACGTCCTCGGCGACCGGGCCGAGCAGACCGTCGAGGCGGTGCCGCAGCTCCTCGGCTGCCCGGCGGGTGAAGGTGATCGCGAGGCAGTGCTCGGGGAAGACGTTCAGCTCCGCGCAGAGGTACGCGATCCGGTGGGTGAGCGTCCTGGTCTTGCCGGTGCCCGGACCGGCCACGATGAGCAGCGGACCGCCGGGTGCGGAGGCGGCCACCCGCTGCATGGCGTCCAGTCGGTCCAGCAGGCCGGTGCCGACCTCCTCCATGCCGGAGAGCATCGGCTCGAACGGCTCGTGCGGAGACGGCGGTGACGCGATCGGCGGCGCGGGCGCCGGGACCGGCTTCCGCTTCGGCTCCGCCTTGGCCGCCGTCGGGCGCTTGGCCGGGACCCGTGGAGCCGGCTCCGAGGGTCGTCGCTGCGCCGGCACCGGTACGTCGAACAGCGTCTCCTGCGCTCCCAGCTCGGCCGGGTCGAAGAGCGTGATCACGCCGTACTCGCCGTCGTAGCCGGGCACCCGGCGGACGTCGCCGCGCCGCAGCCGCCCGATGCCCTCCGCGAGGAGCTCACCACCGGCCTGCGCGATCTCGGTCAGCGGCGTCGTGGTCAGGATCTCCAGCTCGGGGCCGAGCGTGGCCAGCAGCTCGTTGAGCCGCCCCTCGACCTTCTTCGACCGGGCACCCACCTTGTTGATCTCGCCGAGGATCTCGGCCAGCGGCACCAGGTGGGTGACGTCCCGGGCGTGCGCCGGCCGGTGCCCGTCCGGCCGGTCCGCCAACTCCTCGATCCGACTGAGGACACCCACGGTGAGGGGTTTGCCGCACTCGGGGCAGCACCCGTCGGCGGCCCGGGTGCGCTCCGGAGTCCAGTTGACCCCGCACAGCCGGTGCCCGTCCGCGTGGTACTTGCCCTCCTCCGGGAAGAACTCGATGGTGCCGGCCAGGCCGTCACCGGTACGCAGCGCCTCCCGAACGGCGAAGTAGTCCCGTTCGGCGGTCAGCACCGTCGCCTCCCGGCCGAGCGCCGGCGGCGAGTGCGCGTCCGAGTTGGACACCAGTTGGTAGCCGTCCAGGCTGCCGACCCGCCAGTTCATGGCGGGGTCGGAGGAGAGCCCGGTCTCCACGGCGAAGATGTGCCCGGCCAGGTCGGCGTAGCAGTCCGCGATCGCGTCGAAGCCGGACTTCGAGCCCAGCGCGGAGAACCAGGGAGTCCAGATGTGTGCCGGCACCAGGTAGCCGTCCGGGCTGGCCTCCAGGGTGATCTCCAGCAGGTCGCGGGAGTCCAGTCCGAGGATCGGCCGGCCGTCGGAGCCGAGGTTGCCGATCCGGCCCAGCGCGGTGTTGAACCGGGCCACCGCGTCCAGATCCGGCAGGTAGATCAGGTGGTGCACCTTGCGGGTCCGGTCGTCCCGCTTGTAGATGGTGGAGATCTCCACGCTCAGCATGAAACGGACCGGGTCCGCCTCCGCGTTCGGCGCGAGTCGGGGTGGCAGCCGCCGGGCGAGGTCCCGTTCCGCCTCCGGGTCGAGCCGGTAGAGCCCCGGTTCGGCCGGGCGCAGCGTCTCCCGCAGGTGGTCGTACCAGGCGGGGTGGGTGAAGTCGCCGGTGCCGAGCAGGCCGATGCCCTTACGCCGGGCCCACCACGCGAGGTTCGGCACTGTGAGGTCACGGCTGCACGCGCGCGAGTATTTCGAGTGGATGTGCAGGTCCGCGACGAATGGCGGTAGGCCACCGGGGGGTACGGCGCTGAACGGGGGCACGCCGCATCCTGTCACGCCCGCCGCGCCGGCCACCCGCCGCCACGCGCGGACGTGACCTCCGCTATGCCGAGCGCAGCTCGACCAGACTGATCTGCGGCTCCGCCCCGACCCGGACCGGTGGCCCCCAGAAACCGGCGCCGTTGGTCACGTAGACCTTCGTGCCGTCGACTTCGCCGAGGCCGCTGACCACCGGCTGTTCGAGCCTGACGGCCAGGTTGAACGGCACCATCTGCCCACCGTGGGTGTGCCCGGACAGTTGCAGGTCGACGCCGTACCGGGCGGCCTCCTTCGCCGCCAGCGGCTGGTGCGCGAGCAGGACCACGGGACGGCTCGGGTCGCGGTCGCCGAGGGCGGCGGCGAAGTCCGGGCCGGCGGCGAGGCCGGTGCCGGCCCCGGTGAGGTCGTTCACGCCGGCCAGGTCGAGCACACCACCCCGAGCCTGGATCTCCTGCCGCTGGTTCTGGAGGACTCGTAGGCCGAGCCGGTCGACCTCCTGGACCCACTCCTCCACCCCGGAGTAGTACTCGTGGTTGCCGGTGACGAAGAAGTTGCCGTACCGGGAGCGCAGGTCACGCAGGGGCTCGGCGGCCGCGCCGAGTTCGGCGACGGACCCGTCGACCAGGTCGCCGACAACCGCTACCAGGTCCGCGTCGAGCCGGTTGATCGCGGCGACGATCCGCTCGGTGTGCGCCCGGCCGCGCAGCGGACCGAGGTGGATGTCGGAGACGGTGGCGATGCGCAGGCCGTCCATGCTGCGGGGGAGTTTGGCGAGCGGGATGCGTACCCGGTCGAGCTGGGGTGGACCGAGTGCCGTGCGAACGCCGTACCCCACGATGCCGGTGGCGGTGAGACCGGCGAAGATGGCGGCCCCACGGGCGAGCACCAACCGACGGGACGGGTCGTGGTCCGGTGCGGCGACGGCGTCGGCGGCCGGCGGGTCGGTCGGCCCGGCGGCCCCGACGAGCACCGGCTCGGGCGCGGCGGTGGTGGGCTCTGCGGCGACCACCCGACGGCGCAGCACCAGTCGGGCGACGAGCATCGGGACTTCCAGCACGACCAGGACGATCAGCAGGTAGAACATCAGCGCGAGCCACAGGTAGCCGGGCCAGGCGAGCCAGTAGAGCCCGGCCTGCGTGCCGGCCATCGTGACCGGCACGAGCAGTGCCAGCACCACTGCGGCGATCCCGCCGACCCGTCGCCAGCGGCCCGGCGCGGTGGCGTCCCGAACGAGCCGCTTCCACAGGTAGAGGTGGATGAGGCCGGTGACCAGCGCCAGGACAGCCACGAACCCCAGAACCGCCATCATGTGTGAAGCCTCCCTCAGCCGCCCGCGAACGGGGGCAGGACATCGATCGTGGCCCCGGCCGGTAGGGGGGTCTGACGATCATGACAGCTGACGCCGTTCACGAGGAAACTCGCCACCCGCAGCACGCCGGCGAGCCGGTCGCCGTGGCGCTGGGTCAGCTCTGCCGTGAGGTCGTCCAAGGACCGCCCGGCGGGGATGGCCTCCTCGGCGCGGCCGGCGGCGGCGCGGGCGCCCGCGAAGTAGCGGACGGTCAGCGTCGTCGACTCCACGCTCAGCCTCCGATCGCTGACATCGGGCGGGTGGGCTGGAGGAAGGTGGGATCGTCGATGCCGTGCCCGGCACGCTTGCCCCACATCGCGGTACGCCAGCGCCGGGCCAACTCGTCGTCGTCGGCACCGGTGCGCAGCGCGGCGCGCAGATCCGACTCTTCGGTGGCGAAGAGGCAGGCGCGGACCTGGCCGTCGGCTGTCAACCGGGTGCGGTCGCAGTCCCCGCAGAAAGGGCGGGTGACGCTGGCGATCACGCCGACCCGGGCGGGGCCTCCGTCAACCAGCCAGGTCTCCGCCGGTGCCGCGCCGCGCTCGGTCGGGTCGGGGCTCAGATCGAAGACGGTACGCAGTGACGCCAGGATCTCCTCGGCGGTGACCATGGTGTCGCGGGCCCAACCGTGCTGGGCGTCCAACGGCATCTGCTCGATGATCCGCAGCTGGTAGTCGTGCTCGAGGGCGAAGCGGAGCAGCGCCGGCGCCTCGTCCTCGTTGACACCACGCATCAGCACTGAATTGATCTTCACGGGGCTGAGCCCGACGGTCGCCGCACCGGCGAGCCCGGCCAGCACCGCGTCGAGGCGGGGGCGCCGGGTGAGCTTGGTGAACCGGTCCGGGTCCAGGGTGTCCAGTGAGACGTTCACCCGGTCCAGGCCGGCCGCCCGCAACGCCGGGGCCAGTCGGTCCAGGCCGATGCCGTTGGTGGTCAGCGAGACCCGGGGGCGGGGTTCGAGGGCGGCGACAGCCGTCACGATGTCGACCAGCCCGGCTCGGATCAGCGGTTCACCGCCGGTGAACCGCACCTCGGTCACGCCGAGCAGTTCGACAGCCACCCGGACCAGCCGGACGATCTCCTCGTCGGTCAGCAACTCGGGGCCGGCCAGCCAGGGGAGCCCTTCCGCCGGCATGCAGTAGGTGCAGCGCAGGTTGCACTTGTCGGTGAGGGACACGCGCAGGTCCCGGGCGACACGGTCGTACCGGTCGACGAGGACGCCGTCGATCCCCGGGGCGACGCTCACCTGTCGACCGTAGCGCGCTCGGCCCGGCTCAGGACGCCACGGGCGGTCTGGACGACCACATCTCGGAAGCTGACGCCGAAGAGTGCTGTGTGCACGAGCAGCAGATGCAGCTGATGCACTGGCACGCGGTCACGCCAACCGTCCGGCAGTGGCCAACTCTCCTGGTAGGCGGCCAGCACCCGATCCAGGTGGGGAATGCCGCCGAAGAGGGCGAGCTGGGCGAGATCCGTCTCCCGGTGCCCACCGTGCGCCGCCGGGTCGACGAGCCAGGCCCGGTCGTCGATCCCCCACAGCACGTTGCCCGGCCACAGGTCGCCGTGGATGCGCGCGGGCGGCTCGTCGCCGCCGAGCCCGTCGAGGCGACCGATCACCTGCTCGACCAGAGCGGCATCGGCGCTGGTCAGCGCGCCAGCATCGACCGAGCGTCGCAGGTAGGGGGCGAGGCGTCGCTCGGCGAACCAGGTCGACCAGCGCCCGCCGGTGAGGGTGTTGTCCTGGGGGAGCGAGCCGATGAAGCCGGGCCAGGCGGCACCGAAGGCGGTTGCGCCCGCCCGGTGCAGGCCGGCCAGCTCCCGGCCGAAGCGCTCCGCTGCCTCCGGCGTCGGTTCGCCGGGCTCCACCCAGTCGAGCGCCAGCAGCTCCGGCAACACCACGATCACCTCGGGTACGCCGACAGTGCCCGCCTCCCGCAGCCAGCGCAGGCCGGCGGCCTCGGCGGCGAAGAAGCCCTCCGGCGCCGGTCGGTCGGCGCCCTCCGGCCAGGACTTGGCGAAGACGGAGTGGCCGTCGTCGAGGGTGAGCCGGGCGGCTGCGCAGATGTTTCCACCGGCGACCGGCGTCTCCCGGAGCCGCTGATGGGTCCGGAAGGTCGGGAGGTGTGCCGGATGCGCGCGCAGGTACGCCAGGTCCATCAGCGCACGGTAACCGCTCCTTACGACAGCCAGGTGTCGCCCGACGACATCGGCGCTCTTTCCGCACCCGTAGGTGGCACGTGAGCAGGGAAAACACGTTCAGTAACTGTGGATAAGCCGCGTGTCGTCCACAGGGGTGGCAGGGCTCGGCACGCCCGCCGCAGGCTTCCGACATGACCTCGACCGAACGCCCTCAGCTCGCCGTCCGCTCACCCGCCGACCTGATCGCCGCTGTGCCGTACCTGCTCGGCTTCCACCCCACCGACAGCGTCGTCGCCGTGGCGCTGGTCGGCCGACAGATCGTCTTCGCCGCCCGCGCGGACCTGCCCGACCCGACCGAGCTGGGCGGATTGGCCGGGCACCTGGCTGGTGTGCTCCGCCGGCAGGGCGCGGAGGCCGCCACGGTCGTGGGTTACGGGCAACCCGAGCAGGTCACCCCGGCAGTGGACGCGCTGCGCGACGCGTTGAACGACTTCGGGCTGCACGTGCTCGACGCGCTGCGGGTGACCGACGGCCGCTGGTGGTCCTATCTCTGCACCGAGCCCGAGTGCTGCCCGCCCGAGGGCCGCCGCTACGACCCGACCGCCAACCCGGTGACCGCCTCGGCGGTCTTCGCCGGTCAGGTCGCGCTCCCCGACCGGGCCGCCCTGGTGGCGCAGGTGGCACCGGTGGACGGGCCGGCCCGGGAGGCGGCCCGCGCGGCCACCGCCCGCGCCGAGCTGAGATTGGCCGAGCTGGTCGAGCAGGCACCCGAGAGTGATCTGCTCGGGGCGCGGGCGCTGCGCGCCGCCGGGGTGGCTGCGGTCCGCGAGGCCCAGCGTCGGCAGCGGCGTGGTGAACGGCTCGACGACGACGAGGTGGCTTGGCTGAGCCTGTTGATGACCCACCTGCCGGTCCGCGATCACGCGTGGGAACGCACCGACGGCCGGGACCGGGACATCGCCCTCTGGACCGACGTGCTGCGCCGCGCCGAGCCGGAGGTGGCCGCCGCGCCGGGTGCGCTGCTGGCGTTCGCCGCCTGGCGTGCTGGGCAGGGTGCGTTGGCGGCGGTCGCGCTCGAACGCACGCTGAGCCTGCACCCCGACTACTCGCTCGCGCTGCTGCTGGACGACCTGCTCCGACGGGGCGTTCCCCCGGCCGAGCTGGACGGCTGGCCGTCGGTCGGGATGCCCGGCGTCATCCGCACCCGCAAGCGGAGCCGTCGTGGTCGCCGCTGAAGGACGCGACCCCCCGCGCGGTAATACCGCAGGTGCTACCAGAATTGATAGGCTGGCGGACGTGACAGTGAAGCGCTCCGTGAGCCTTCCCGACGACGTCGCGGACTGGCTCGACCAGCAGCCCAACGTCTCGGCCGCTATCACCGCGGCGGTGCGGGCCCAGATGAACGGGACGCACCTCGACGAGGTGCTGCGGCGAGCCGGCATCGAGGTGACCGAGGCTGGCCGGGCGCGATGGCGCAAGCGGCTGGCGACACCCATCCCGGCGGACGCCCTGGCTGAGGGACGCCGGATGTTGGGCCGCCCCGGATGAGCGATCAGATCGCTGCCGTGTTCGACGCGTCGGCGCTGACTGCCTACATCGAGGGCAACGTCTCGGTGGGGGAGTTGATGCTGGAGGTCGCCGACGAGGGTCGGCAGGTCGCCGTCCCAGCGACGTGCCTCGCTGTCGCCTTCGCGAGCGTGGCCGACGAGATCGATGCCGCGCTACTGGCCCTGATGATGACTGCCCCGATGATCCGTCTGCTGCCGCTCGACGTCGAGGACGTGCAGGACACCGGCAGGCTGGCCCGCGCCGTGGACGGCGACATCTCGTTCGGCCATGCCGCCCGCGCGGCACTCACCCACGAGGCGCACTACGCGACAGTGCGACCCAAGGTGGCGGCGAAGGTGCTCCCGACCAACTGGAGCATTCTCGACCTGGCGTGACGGGTCTTCCGGCGACGCCTCCGTCGAAGGATGTACGCGTTGCTCCTGTTCACGGCCGACGCGGCAGGCTCGCCGCCGCCGGAGAATGATCTCGTGGCCGTTCTCCGCGTTGGTACGACATGACCCCCGAGTTGCTGCTGTCGCTGGCCGGGCTGGCGTTGATCGACAGCACCAGCATCGGCACCCTCTTCATCCCGGTCTGGTTGCTGCTCGCCCCCGGGCCGGTCAACGTCCGGCGGATCCTGGGCTACCTCGCCACCATCGCGGTGTTCTACCTCGCGGTTGGGCTGCTTCTGGTCTGGGGAGGCAGCAGCCTGGGCGACGCGCTGGGCGGCGCCCTGGACAACCGGGGCGTCCTCTGGGCGCAACTCGTGCTGGGCGTGGGAATGCTGGCGCTCAGCTTCCGCTACGACGGCAAGCGGCGTCCCCGTACCGGTGGCGTCCTGCGCTGGCGGGACCGGGCCACCGCCGGAGATTCCTCGGCCCGCTGGTTGGTCGGGCTCGCGCTGCTCGCGGCGCTGGCCGAGGTGGCGACCATGCTTCCGTACCTCGGTGCGGTGGGTCTGTTGGCCACCTCGGAGGTGGGAGCGGCGAGCGTGGTGGTGCTGCTCGCCGGATACTGCCTGGTCATGGTGCTGCCGGCGGTGCTGCTGCTGGGTGCCAGAGTGGCCAGCCCGCGACTGGTCGAGCCGGTGCTGGCCCGCCTGAACACCTGGATCGTCACGAAGGCGGGCAGCGCCTTGGGCTGGATCCTCGGCATCGCCGGTTTCCTGATCGCCCGTGACGCCGCCGCCCGGCTGGGCCTGTTCGACCTGATCGACCGGATCGGTCGCTGACGGGCCGCTCGGGTCAGGCTGCCTGCTCCACGGTGATCCGGTGCGGCCCGGCGTAGACGTTCATGGTCCGCCCGCGCAGGAAGCCGACAAGTGTCATCCCCGCCTCGTCGGCCAGTTCCGCGGCGAGGGTGCTCGGGGCGGACACCGCTGCCAGCAGCGGCAACCCCGCCATCCACGCCTTCTGGGTCAGCTCGAAGCTGGCCCGCCCGGAGACCAGCAGCAGGTGCCCGGCGAGCGGCAGCCGGCGTTCCCGCACGGCCCAGCCGATCACCTTGTCCACGGCGTTGTGCCGGCCCACGTCCTCCCGGAGCACCACCAGCTCACCGTCGGGGGTGAACAACCCCGCCGCGTGCAGCCCGCCGGTCCGATCGAAGCCACGCTGGGCGGCGCGCAACCGGTCGGGCAGCTCGGCGAGCAACGTGGCCGGGACGCTGAGCGGGTCCGCCGCGACCGGGAAGAGCGACCGGGTGCGTACCGCGTCGATGCTGGCCTTGCCGCAGACACCGCAGGAGCTGGTCGTGTAGAAGTTCCGGGACGGGTCGGTGGCCGGTTCCGGTACGCCGGGCGCGAGCACCACGTCCACCACGTTGTACGTGTTCGGCGTCTCCGCGCCGGCACAGAGTTGCGCGGTCAACACGTCGTCGGTCGACCGGATCAGCCCCTCCGTCAGCAGGAACCCGATGGCCAGGTCCAGATCGTCGCCGGGAGTACGCATGGTGACGGCGAGCGGCCGGCGTCGGCCGGGGCCTGCCGCGCCGACCCGGATCTCCAGCGGCTCCTCCACGGCGAGCGTGTCCGGTCGGCGGATCGCCCCGCGTCCGGCGCTCGCCGCGTCCAGGTCGATCCGGAGTACGCCCCGTCGATCAGTTGCCCGTCCCATCCCGCCATCCTCCACCCCCAGCCCCACCCCATACCCCCACCCCACCCCAACGCCCGCCCCCGGGCGCGTGCCCCCCGACGCCCCGGACGCCCCCGACGCGTTGATCATGGAGTTGCCCGTGCGTGTCGTCGGCGTGTCGAGCGATAAACTCCATGATCACCGGGGCGAGGGGCTGGCCGGGCGACGGGTCACCGGGCATCCGGCGGCGCCGTCCGACCGATGCCCCTCCGATCCGGTCTGCCGGCGGTGCCCGGGGCGTGATCCACTCGTGTTCCTTGAAGTCGGGGTATCCCCGGCACCGGGACACCGCGATTTCGGCGAATCCGAGTGGATCATGGTGGTCGTTCGCCGCGCTGGGTTCGCGCAGCCGCCCGACGTCTGGGTGGGACCGGTCCCGGCTACGGTGGCCGGGTGGGGACGTACGCCGCTGTGGTGCTCGCGGGTGGGGCCGCCCGACGGATGGGCGGGCTCGACAAGCCCGCGCTTCCGGTCGGCGGCCGGCCGATGCGCGACCGGGTGCTGGCCGCAGTCGCCGACGCGACGCCGCGGGTGCTTGTCGGTGCGGCCGACGCCGTGCCGGCGGGCGTCCGGGTCGTCCGGGAGGACCCGCCCGGCGGGGGCCCTGTCGCCGCGGCTGCGGCCGGACTGGCGCTGCTGGACACCGACGTCACCTTGGTCGCGCTGCTCGCCGCCGACCTGCCGCTGCTCACCCGGGCCGCGATCGGCGATCTGCTGCACCACCTCGATCGGGAGACCCCCGACACCGGTTCGGCGGGCGGCCCCACCGATCCGGCACCGCCGGCTCGCGACGGCCTCGGCGGCGGTGAGCAACCCGACGGGGCGTGCTTCGTGGATGGGGACGGGCGGCGGCAGTCGCTCTGTGGCGTCTGGCGGGTGGCCGCGCTGCGGGCAGCGGTGGACCGGTTGGCGGTCGAGCGGGGCGGCAGCTTGTCCGGAGCCCCGGTCCGGGCGTTGCTGGCGGGGCTCGTCGTGTCGGAGGTGGCCTGGTCCGGCGAGGGCCCGCCGCCGTGGTTCGACTGCGACACTGACGAGGACGTACGCCGGGCGGAGGAGTGGGCGCGATGACGGTGATGGACGACTGGGTCACGGCGGTGTGTGCCGAGTTGGATCTGGACCCGACCGCGGTGCCGGTGCCGGCGGTGCTGGATCTGGCCCGGGACGTCGCCCACCAGGTGCTGCGTCCGGGTGCGCCGGTCACCGCGTACCTCTTCGGGTTGGCGGTTGGCCGGGGCGCGGACCCGGCGGACGCCGCGGCCCGGCTCAGCGCGCTGGCGGGCGCGTGGCCGGTCGAGCTGGGCGCCGACCCGACGGACCCGACGGCCCCCTGACCGCCGCTGTCCGATCCCGGTCCGGGCTGATCCGACCCACGGGCGGCGTGGGTAGGGTGATCGTGACGGACGGAGGCGATCATGACGGCTGACCACCCCTCGGCGCCGCACGGTGAGCTGCCCGGCGCTTCGACTGAGCCGGCGGAATCGATCCTGCTCGACGAGCCCAGCACCACCGACCTGCGGGCGAAGGTGACCGAGGCGTGGCGGGAGTTCGCCCGCGCGCTCGCCGTACGGCTGCGGGAACTCCCCGTCGGCGCAAACCTCGACCTGACCCTGGACCCCACCGCCTCCGGCACCGGGGACGCTGTCTATTCGATCAGCGTCGACGTGGACGCGGACCGGGTGTTGTCCGCCCGCGCGGTCGGCAACGCCGCTCTGCCGGCGGGCTACCGACTGGACCGGGGCGCGGTGGCGGACATGGTCGCGCTCGGTTGGTCCCCGCCCGGGGTGGTCGCCGGCTCTGGCGGTTCCTTCGGGCTGAACGCCACGACGGCCGAGTCGACCCAGGTCGCCACCCTGCTCTCCCGCACGCTGCGGGACGTCTACGGTGCTCCGCACCCGGCCTTCCTCGTCTATCTGGTGCACGACGCCGAGGGCGAGCCGTTGGCCGTGGAACCGCTGGGCACCGCTCGCAGCGAGTTCGGTCCGGACGCCGACGTCGAGGCGGACCTGGAGGAGGCGTTGGCCGAGGCGGCCGCCGCGCAGGTCGAGCAGGACGACGTGCTCGACCTGGCCGATCGGGTCCGAACCGTGGTCTCCACCATGTTGAAGTCGGACACCGACCGGTTGCAGATCGACTCGGACGGCGACATCACCATCCGCGCCGGTTCGGCGATGGTCTTCGTGCGGGTGCGGGACAACCCGCCCCTGGTGGACGTCTTCTCCCCGGTGCTCACCGAGGTGGAGCCGACCGAGCGGCTCTACGTCAAGCTCTCCGAACTGACGAACCGGATGCCGATCGGCCGCCTCTACTGCGCCGACGACACGGTGTGGGCGTCCATCCCGGTCTTCGGCCGCAACTTCCAGGCGACCCATCTGATGCTGGCCGTGCAGGTGATGACCGGTCTCGCCGACGAGTTGGACGACCGTCTGCACGGCGAGTTCGGCGGCAAGCGGTTCTTCGGTGAAGGTGACAAGCCGGTCCGACGCGACGAGTCGGAGCACCGCACCGGCATGTACCTCTGAGCTCGGTCAGGCCACGTCCAGCAGGGTCTTGCCGACCGTCGCGCGCGCCTCGATGGCGGCGTGCGCGTCGGCGGCGCGGTCCAGTGGGAAGCGTTGGCCGATGAGCGGTCGCAGGTGGCCGGCCGCCGCGTCCGTCAGGGCCTGTTCGGTGTACGCCCGCAGCCGGGCCGGTGGCACGTCCGGGCGGATCATGGTGACCTGCCGTGCCGTGGCGGCCTCAGTCGACACCGGGGACCACTCTCCGCTCGCCAGCCCGAAGCTGACCATCCGGCCGCCCGGCGGGAGCAGGTCGAAGGCGGCCCGGGCCACCGAACCACCGACCCCGTCGAGCACCACGTCGACCCCGCCCACCGCGGCGCGTACCTGCTCGGCCCACTCGGGCAGCAGGTAGTCGACGGCCAGTTCGGCGCCCAGGCCGGGTAGCAGGTCCACCTTGCGTCGCCCACCGGCCACGCCGATCACCAGTGCCCCGGCGCGGACCGCGAGCTGCACCAACAGGCTGCCGACACCGCCGGCAGCGGCCTCCACCAGCACCCGGTCACCGGGGCGGACGCCGACCGCCTCGATCAGCATGGTGGCGGTCCGCCCGTCGGCCAGCAGTGCCACCGCCTCGTCCAGAGCCAACCCGGCCGGCACCGCGATCGTCGCCGACGCGTCCACTGCGGCGCGTTCGGCGTAACCGCCGGAACCTCCGGTGGCGCTGACCACCCGCTGCCCGGTCAGCGCCGGGTCGACGTCCGGCCCGACGGCGGTGATCACCCCGCCGACGCCGTTGCCGGGGATCAGCGGTGGGGTGAGGCGGAACGGGCCGGGGTGACCGGCGCGCAGTTGGGTCTCGACGAAGGTGATGTTCGCGTGTGCGACGTCGATCAGCACCTGGCCGGGACCGGCGACCGGGTCCGGAGCGGGGCCGGGCACCAGCACCTCGGGCCCGCCGAACTCACGTAACCAGATCGCCCGCATGACAGCCCCCTCGGCCCCGGTGGGCTGCCTCGCCCACTCGGGGCCAGTCCATCTCCTCAACCTGGGTTGAGGTCAAGAGGTGCCGGAGGACGGGCCGACGCCGGGCGATTCGACCAGCCGCGAGAGCACGATGGTGCTGCGGGTGGAGGTCACGAAGGACTCGGCACGCAGCCGCTCCAGCGCCGTCTCCAGGTGGGCGATGTCGGCGGCGCGCAGGTGCACGAGCGCGTCCGCCTCCCCGGAGACGGTGTACGCGCCGACCACCTCGGGGTGCCGGCGGGAGGCCACGCCGATCTGCGCCGGGGTGGTCCGGCCGGCGCAGAACAGCTCGACGAAGGCCTCCGTGGTCCAGCCGACGGCGGCCGGATCAACGACGGCCGTGAATCCCCTGATCACGCCGGTGGCCCGCAGTCGGTCGACGCGACGCTTGACCGCCGGGGCGGAGAGTGACACCCGGGCACCGATGTCGGCGTAGGACGCACGGGCGTCCGCGACGAGTAACGCAATGATCCGCTGGTCTACCGCGTCTATCTGCAACGTTCCGCCTCTGGGAAGCAACGCTTGTGGCTGTTTTCAAAGTTCCACGGTACCTACTCTTGGTGACCGTGAACCAGCAGCGTTTCCCGCGAAAGCGGACATATCTCATGTGCTCGCCGGAGTACTTCGCGGTCGAGTACGCGATCAACCCGTGGATGGACGTGACCACCCCGGTCGACCGGGCCCTGGCCGTCAAGCAGTGGGACCGGCTGCGCGAGACGCTTGTCGGCCTCGGCCACGAGGTGCACCTGCTCACCGCCGAGCAGGGCCTGCCCGACATGGTCTACGCCGCCAATGGTGGCTTCGTGGTGGACGGCAGCGTCTACGGCGCCCGGTTCAAGCACGAGCAGCGGGCCGCCGAGGCCGCCGCCCACCACGCCTTCTACGACGCGCAGGGCTGGCGGTTCATCGCACCCAGCGAGACCAACGAGGGTGAGGGCGACTTCGCGTACGTGCCGGAGGCGCACGGCGGGCTCATCCTGGCCGGGCACGGCTTCCGTACCGAGATCCCGGCGCACGCGGAGGCGCAGGAGGCGCTGGGCCGTCCGGTGGTGTCGCTGCGCCTGATCGACCCCCGCTTCTACCACCTGGACGTGGCGCTCGCGGCCATCGACGACGCGAATGTCGTCTACTTCCCGGGTGCGTTCTCCGCGGCCAGTCAGCGGGTGCTCACCCAGCTCTTCCCGGACGCGGTGATCGCCGACGACGAGGACGCGATGGCCTTCGGGCTCAACCTGGTCAGCGACGGCGCGAACGTGGTGCTCAACAGCGAGGCCACCCGCCTGGCCGGCAAGCTCAAGGCGGCCGGGTATACCCCGGTCCCGGTCGAGCTGGCCGAGCTGAAGAAGGGTGGCGGCAGCGTGAAGTGCTGCATCGCCGAGCTGCGGCACTGACCCGCGAACGTTCCGGGGCCGGCCTCCCACTGGGAGACCGGCCCCGAATCGTGCTCCGGGTGGGCGTTCAGCCCAGCGTGGCCAGCTCGTTGATCAGCACGTTCGACATGACCTGACCGTCGCGCTGCACCTCGCGCAGGTACCACTTCTGCTGCGGGGTACGCGGCTGGTTGAACTGCCAGATGCCGCGCGGGCTGTCGATCTGGCCGATCTTGCCCAGGGCCAGGTTGACCTGCTGCGGCGTGGGCTTCCCACCGGTCAGCTGGATGGCCTGGTCGAGCACCTGCGCCGCGTCGTACGACGCCATCGCGTACGTGGTGGGGGTGACCTGGTACTTCTTGCGGTACGCCGAGGCGAAGACCCGGTTGGACGTGTTGTTCAGGTCGGCCGAGTAGTTCAGCGCGGTCTGGATGCCCAGCGCGTTGTCCTTCAGGTTCTCCAGCACGGCGCCCTCGGTGAGGAAGCCGGGTGCGTAGATCGGCCCGGCGAACTTCTCGCGCAGCTGCTTGATGAACTCCACCGCCGCCGCTCCGGCGAAGAAGCAGAAGACCGCTGTGGGCTTCTTGGCCAGCGCCCTGCTGATGTCCGAGGCGTACGTCGTCTTGCCGGGGTTGGAGGTGGCGCTGGTGTAGGTCACCGCGTCGCGGATCCGGGGGTCGTTCGTGCCGAAGTCCTGCCGGAAGCCGCGCACGACGTCCGGGCTGCCGACGTTCTCCGGCATGATGATCGCGACGCGGCCGTTTGCCGGCAGTTGGTCGCGCAGGTAGCGGCCGAGCGCCTTGCCGGCCTCGTCGAGCACGTACGAGGTCCGCCAGATGTAGAAGACGCTCTGCAGGCTGCTCGGTGAGGCGTTGGAGCCGATCAGCGGGACCCGGGCCTGCTCCACGGTGTCCCGGATGCCGACCATCACCGCCGAGTTGACCACCCCGGTGAGTGCCAGCACGCCCTGCTTGAGCAGGCCCTCGACGGCAGCCTTGCCCGTCTTGGCGGTGTCGCCCTCGTCGGCGGTCAGCAGCTCCACCGGGTGGCCGCCCAGCCGCTGGTCGTGCAGGTCGAGGAAGAGCTGGAAGCCATTGGTGATGTCGTCGCCGATGCTCTTGAAACCACCGGCCTGCGGCGTGATCAAGCCGATCTTGATCGGGCCCCGGTCGGCGGTCGACTCGGCGTCACCGTCTGAGCCGCACGCGGCGACGAACCCGGTCGTTCCGAGCGCGGCCAACAGTTGGAGCGCCCGCCTGCGATTCATCTGCGACACCGAGTTCCTTCCAGGGAAGCGTTGCAGGGCTGAACACCGCCCCAACGGCGTTCTACCTGGTCCGCGACGCTGCGTCAATGGCTATTGATCATCGTGCAGGGACCGCAACACGGCAAGGACCTGAGGCCAGGCGACGGCCTCCGGGTCGATCAGCCCGAAATGCTCACATCCGGGCAGTTCAACAAGGGAGATATCGGAACCCGTGGCACGCGCCTCCGCGACGAAATCCCGGCTCATCTCCACTGGAACCTGATGATCGTCAGAGCCGTGAACGACTACTGTGCGTGTTCGTATCGGTACCAACATCCGTGGATCCGCTGCCGCGTACCGGTCCGGGACGTGCGCCGGGCCGCCGCCGAGCAGCGCGGCGACCGCGCCCGAGTCCAGATCCCGCCGGTACGCCTCGCCCAGATCGGCCACCGGGGCCAGCGCGAGTACTCCGCCCACCGTCGCCGGTGCGGTGCCCGCCACGTACAGCGCCAGGTGGCCGCCGGCGGAGTGCCCGACCAGGATCGGCGCCGCCAGGCTCACCCGGCCGGGCAGCGCCTCGGCCGCCAGCGCTGGCAGCTCGGCCACCCCGGTCAGTACGTCGGTGAGGGTGCCCGGCCAGCCGCCTCCGGGCTGCCCGGTGCGGCGGTATTCCAGCTGCGCCACCGGGTAACCGGCGGCGGCGAGGGCTGCGGCCAGCGGGCCGGTGTGCCGTCGGTCGTACTCGGCCCGCCAGAAGCCGCCGTGCAGGACGACGACCAGCGGCCGGGCCGGCCCGGTGCCCGCCGGGAGGCGCAGATCGGCCACCTGATCCGGGTGGTCCCCGTACGCCACCGTCCGGTCGGGTTCGGGGGCGGGCCGGGTCAACACGGCGCGCGGGTCGACAGGCATGGCGCGACGGTAGCGCGCCCCGCCCGGGTGGTTCGGCCCCGGTAGTCGGTCCCGGGCGGCATGGGTCGCGCCCGCTGGGTAAAGATGGACCCCATGACCGAAGCGCGCTCCGCTGGACAGAACGACGAGCCCGGCCCCGACGACTCCGGCCACTCCGGCACAGTGGTGGTGGTTGGTCCGGACGGCCGCCCGATCGGCACGATGCAGACCGACGAGGGCCAGGGCGAGGACCCGACCCGCCTGGTCGAACAGCCGGCCAAGGTGATGCGGATCGGCAGCATGATCAAGCAGTTGCTGGAGGAGGTGAAGGCCGCACCTCTCGACGACGCCAGCCGCAGCCGGATGCGGGAGATCCACGAGCGGTCGATCGTCGAGCTCAAGGAGGGCCTCGCCCCCGAGCTTCGCGACGAGCTGGAGCGCATCTCGCTGCCCTTCGCTGAGGACAAGGCCCCCAGCGAGAGCGAGCTGCGGATCGCGCACGCCCAGCTCGTCGGCTGGCTGGAGGGCCTGTTCCACGGCATCCAGGCGGCCCTGGTGGCCCAGCAGATGGCCGCCCGGGTGCAGCTGGAGCAGATGCGCGGCGGCCGGCAGGCGCTGCCCAGCGGCCCCGGTGGGGTCGTCCCCGGGATGCCGGGCATCGGCCAGCCGGGCGGCGGCGAGGGCCACAACACCGGTCAGTACCTCTGACCTCAGTCCACCCCGAAGATCTTCTCCAGGTACGCCGCCACGCCGTCCTCGGTGTTCGCCGTCGTCACGTCGTCGGCGACCGCCAGGACGGCGCGGTGCGCGTTGGCCACCGCCACACCACGCCCGGCCCAGGTCAGCATCGGCACGTCGTTCGGCATGTCGCCGAAGGCCAGCACGTCCGCCGCGGCCACCCCGACCTGGTCGCAGTACCAGGCCAGCCCCGCCGCCTTGGTCACGCCGGCCGCCGAAATCTCCACCAGCCCGGAGGACGACGAGTGCGTGGCCTCGGCCAACCCCGCCACCGCCGTGGCGATCAGCTCGGCGAAGGCATCCGGGTCCTGCTCGCCGGCTCGGGCGAGGAGCTTCACCGCCGGAACGGAGAGCAGCTCCTCCGGCGTCTCGACCGGTCGGATGCCGCTGGCGTCGGCGTCCCAGCGCAGCGGGTAGTGCTCCTCGTGCCGCATCTCCCGGCTGTCCAGGATCTCCACGGCGAAGCTGATCCCGGGCACCTCGGCCCGTAGCCTCCGGGCCACCTCGGCCAGGTGGTGCGGGGCGAGCGGGTTAGCCCGCACCACCTCGTCGGAGAACGGGTCGTAGACCACGGCGCCGTTGGCGCAGACCGCCGGCAGCGGTCGGGCGAGCTGGTCGTACACCATCTTGAGCCAGCGGACCGGACGGCCGGTGACCAGGACGACCGGCGTGCCCTGCGCGGAGATCCGCGCGAGCAGGTCGGCGGTGCGTGGGCTGACGGTGTGGTCGTCGCGGATCAGCGTGCCGTCGATGTCGGTGGCGATGAGGCGGGGTGTGTCTCGCATTAGCGGGACAGTAGCCGGTCCAGATACACCGCCACCCCGTCGTCGTCGTTGCGCAAGGTCACCTCGTCGGCGACGGCACGCAACTCGGGGTGCGCGTTGGCCACGGCCACCCGCGACCAGCCGGCCCACTCGAACATCGGCAGGTCGTTGGGCATGTCGCCGAAGACCAGCACATCGGCCGGGTCGACCCCGAGGGTCTGCGCCACCACTGTCAACCCGGTCGCCTTGTCCACGCCGGGCGGGCAGATCTCGATGAAGCCGAGCCCGGCCTGGGTGAGTGTGGCGACCTGCGGCGGGACGATCCGGCGGGCCACCGCCAGCAGCTCGTCCACGTGATGGTCGGCGGTCCGGGCAAACGCCTTGATCACGTCGCAGGCGAGGCACTCGTCGCGTGTGCGCGCCTCGAAGCGGTCCTGGTACGGCCAGCTCTCGTGGTAGTCGCCCCACAGCGGGGCGTCGTGCTCGTCGGACGCCTCGACCATCACGGTCAGCGGGCCGACCTCCGCCTCCAGATCGGCGAGGAGCCGAGCCAGCACCTCGGCGGGCAGCCGCTCGTCGCGGAGCACCACCGGGCCGCTCGGGTCGCTCTGGTCGACCACCCGTCCACCGCCGGCCATCACCAGGAAGTCGGCGGCGCGGATGTCGTTGCGGGTCAACTCGGTCAACCGAGGGCCGCGTCCGGTCGCGCCGACCACCGGAATTCCGGCGGCGCGCACCCGGTCGAGCACCCCATGGGTGTACGCGGAGACGGTGTCATCGCTGCGGACCAGCGTCCCGTCGAGGTCGGTCGCGATCAACTTGGGCAGTCCCGGGCGGGTCATGGTTCCTCCTTCGCCCGCCGCCGTCGCACCGCCAGGGTCAGGGAACCCGAGTCTCGGAGTGACGGCGGGTCAGCAACCGTACCTCGCGGAATGGGTCGCATCCATGACTTCCAGGCGAATCGGACGCCAACTCCCACCCACTCCCGGGCGGTGGGCGGGTGAAGGGGGCCGGTCAGGGCTGGGAGTCGGGGCGGGCGAAGGGGGCGGCGGGGGTGACCGTCAGGTCGGCCGGAGACGGAAGGCCGTCCTCGATCGGGTCGGGGTCCCGGCGGCGGCGCCAGGGGCGCGGTGCTGGCGCGTCGCCGGGCCGGTCATCGTCCGGTGGGCCGCCGAACACGGCGGGGGGCGCGGCGGGAGTCAGTCGCAGAGCGGCAGCGAACAGCACACAGGCGACGAACGCCATCACCAGCCCACGGCCGTACTCGATCCGAAAACCGTCCTCGAGCGAGTAGAAGAAGTTTCGCTGACCGGGGTTGTCGAGGCCCGCGGTGGCGGCCACCAGCAGCACCAGCAGGGCACCGGCCAGGGTGAGGCCGGCCAGCCGGGCGTTCGGCCGTACGGCCGCCGTGCCGCGCAACGTCAGCGCCACGGCGCAGACGAGGGCGATAAGCCCGACCAGGTAGCCGACCCCGAAGCCACCGACCTCGGACACCCCGGCGGGCACCTCGATCGTCGTGTTGCCCTCGGGCCCACCGTTCGGCAGGCTCATCACCAGCCACTCACCGACGAGCGAGGCGATCGCGGCCACCGCGCCCAGACCGGCGAGCAGCAGGGGCAGCCGGGGATCCTGCGCGAGGTCAGCCAGGGACCAGGCGAAGCGGCGTCGCCGGGCCGGCTCGTCGGCACCCCACTCGATCACCGCAGGGGCCTCGGAGCGGTCGCCCTGCCGCGGGATCGGAAGCTCCTCGGACATCGGCCACCCTTCCGCCGGTCACGGACCTGGGTCGCATCATGGCACAGCAAGCTGGTGGTGACAGGGATCGCAGGGCTGGCGCGCGCGCCGGTCTGTCGCCCGATGGTCGCCTTTCCGCTAGCGTTTGCCCCATGCCTATCCGTACCGCTTCAGCACAATGGCAGGGCAATCTCACCGAGGGCGCGGGCACCATTCGCACCGGTAAGGGCGGCCTGTCCGGCAACTACTCCTTCAAGTCGCGCTTCGAGGAGGGTGAGGGCACCAACCCCGAGGAGCTGATCGCCGCCGCGCACGCCGGCTGCTTCTCGATGGCGTTCTCCAAGGCGCTTGCCGACGCGGGCTCGACGGCCACCTCGGTCGAGACCACCGCCAAGGTGCACCTGGACAAGACCGACGCCGGCATGACCGTGACCCGGATCGACCTGGAGACGGTCGGCCAGGTCCCGGGGATCGACGAGGCGGAGTTCCAGAAGCTCGCCGAGGCCGCCAAGGCCAACTGCCCGATCTCCCGCCTGCTCTCGCCGGGTGCCGAGATCACCCTCAACGCCCGCCTGGCTGCCTGAGCCAGCCGGCCCACACCGTACGTCCACGGAAGGAGCCTCCGCCCGGTTGCGGGTGGTCGCTTCTTCCGTGCATGTGCGGATGACAGTCACCGTCGTCCAACAGGACCGGGCCGCGTGCGCCAGCGTCGGGCACAATGGGCGAGGTGCCGGTGGAGATGAGCCGTGAGCGCTTCGAGGAGTTGGTCGGCGAAGCCCTCGACGAGGTGCCCGAAGAACTACTCGGCCTGATGAACAACGTGGTGATCCTGGTCGAGGACGACCCACCACCGGGAGAGGTCGACCTGCTCGGCCTCTACGAGGGGCACGCGCTCACCGAGCGCGGTTGGGGCTACTCCGGTGTGCTGCCCGACCGGATCTTCATCTACCGCCGTCCGATCCTGCGGATCTGTGACAACGACGACGACGTCATCGACGAGGTGGCGGTGACGGTGGTGCACGAGATCGCCCACCACTTCGGCATCGACGACGCGCGGTTGCACGCGCTCGGCTGGGGCTGAGCCCCGCCGCTCGACGCCCGCCCACCCGCGCCACGCGAACGCGCCGCGCCGCCCCTCCGACGGCCGGTGCTTGCCGAGGTCGCCTACCGTCGGTGCAGCGAACGCGACCCTATTCAGGAGGCCCTTTCATGCGCAGCGAGCTGTTCTCCGCGGAGAACCTGGAGAAGGAGTCCGCGCAGCCCGGCATGCGGTTGCAGAACTCCAAGATGTTGAAGATCGAGCTCAACGGCGAGGCGATGGCCCGGGTCGGGTCGATGGTCGCCTACCAGGGGAATGTGCAGTTCCAGGCGTTGGGTTCAGGTGGGCTCGGCAAGTTCCTCAAGCAGAAGCTCACCGGCGAGGGCGTCCCGCTGATGAAGGTCACCGGGCAGGGTGACGTCTTCCTCGCCGAGCTGGCCAAGGACGTGCACATCATCGACCTGGAGCCGGGCGACGCCCTCTCCATCAACGGCAGCAGCGTGCTCGCCTTCGACTCCACCCTCCAGTACGACATCAGGATGGTCGGCGGCGCCGGGATGGCGTCCTCGTCCGGCCTCTTCAACTGTGTGTTCAGCGGCTACGGGCGGATCGCCATCACCACCAAGGGCACCCCGGTCGTGCTGAACGTGGACGCTCCGACGTACGTCGACCCACAGGCTGCGGTCTGCTGGTCGGCCAACCTCCAGACCGGCTACCACCGGGCCGAGCAGCTCGGCCTCGGCACTCTGCTGGGGCGCCGCACCGGTGAGTCGTTCACGATGAGCTTCGCCGGTCAGGGCTTCGTGGTGGTGCAGCCGTCCGAGGAGCCACCGGTCATGGGCAGTGGCCAGCAGCAGCAGGAGGGCGGTCTGCTCGGCGGTCTGCTGAGCTGATCGACAGTCGCGCGACGCGCACCTGATCCGTAGAGCTGACCGCGGCGGCGCGGGCGTTCCCGTTCCCTCGGGGGCGCTCTGCGCCGGTCAGGTCAACTCGCCGGTACGCAGGCGGGCCAACCAGGCCGCCGCGTCGGCGTAGTCGACGTCGGAGAGGCCCGCCGGCGCGGGCACCGGGCGTTCGCCCGCCTCGGCCCACCGGTGCCGGGGGTAGGAGCCCAGGAAGCGGACGTCGGCACAGACCCTGCGGAGCCCCTGCAACGCCTCGCCCAGGCGGACGTCGGCCACGTGGCCGGTGCAGTCCAGGAAGAAGACGTAGCGGCCCAACGCCTCGCCGGTCGGCCGGGATTCGATCCGGGTCAGGTTGACCCCACGGACGGCCAACTCCATCAGCACGGACAGCAGCGCGCCGACCCGGTCGTGGGCGATGAAGACCGCGAGCGAGGTGAGGTCGTCACCGGTCGGCGGGGGTGGCGGCCCGGGGCGGGACACCAGCGCGAACCGGGTCACCGCGTCGGGGTGGTCGGCGATCTTGTCGGCGAGGGTGGTGAGTCGGTGCCGGGCGGCTCCGATCGGTGCGCAGATCGCCGCGTCGTACTCGCCCGTGCCGGCGCCGGCGGCCGCCGCGCCGTTGGAGAGCACGTCGACCACCACGGCGTCGGGCAGGTGGTTGCGCAACCAGCCCCGGCACTGGGTGGACGCCTGTGGATGGGCCGCCACGGTGCGGATCGAGGTCAGCGGGGTGTCGGGCCGTGCGGCGAGCACGAACTCCACTGACAGGATCACCTCCCGGGTGATCACCAGCGGCTCGCCCTCGGCCATCTCGTCCAGCGTGACGCCCACCGCCCCGCCGATCGAGTTCTCCAGTGGCACCAGGGCGGCGTCGGCGTCGCCGGCGCGGACGCTGTCCAGCGCCTCTCCGACGCTGCGAGCGGGCGTACGGGCGCCGCGCTCGGCGGCGGGTATCGAGCGCAGGGCCTGCTCGGCGAAGGTGCCTTCCGGCCCGAGGAAGACGAAACGTGTCGGCGGTGTTCCCGGCATGCCGATCAGCCTACGCACCCGGCCCGTTGGCCGGGCCGGCGTCGCAGGCGAGGGCGCGAATCCCGGCCGGGCCGGTGGCGCGTACCTCGATGGTGCAGACGTCAGTGCCGGCGGTGACCAGCACCGGGGAACCGGGCTCGCCCCGGGTGATCACCTGGAGTTCCTCGTGCCCGGTCACCGTCAGCACTGTGAACTGCCAGTCGCCGGCGCAGAGCGGACCGGTGCGGACCTGGACCCGGACGTTCGCCGGCAGCACTCCGGCCCTGCCGCGCAACAGTTGCAGCACCCGCTGGCCGGTCGGCCCGTTGCGGCAGGCCGTCGCGACCAATCCGGCGTCCGGGGTGGGCGTGACAGTGCCGAGAGACGGGGCGGTGGTCGGCGGGGTGGCCGGTGCGGTGCTCGGGGCGGACGGTGTCGGGGCTGCGGTGTGGGTGGGAACGCTGGTCGGCTCCCCCAGCCCGGGTGGGGCGCCACAGCCGGCCAGCGCCGCGACGGCGAGCGCCATCGGCAGGACTCGGGCGAGGCTCCGCGCCGGAACGCGATCGACTGGCCGGCCAGGAGCCGCCGGTGCGGGGTGGATCGTCGACCGCGGTGCGGGGGACGCGGGCGGGGGCGGGGTGAACGGCACGGGCCGATCCTCGGGACATCGGAGAATTCGTCGCGGCCGGGGTGGCCGAGCCCATCGTAGGGTGAGCGGCCGGTCGGGTGAAGGTCAGCCGGTGACGCGATGCCCGGCGCGCTGGAGCGCGGCCGTGCCCTCGGTCAACCGGACGGTCGGCACCAGCAGATAGTCGGTGTCGAACGTGGAGAACGTGACGGCACTGACCCGGGCCTCGGCGAGCGGGTCGACCAGCGCGGCCAGACTGCCGGTGCCGGCCAGCGTCACCGGGGCAGTGACCCGTAGGCAGCGCCAGGTCGTCTCCACCACGGCCTGTGCCGGCGCCCGCTCGGTCGGGCAGATCACGGAGATCCCGTCGGAGGTCCAGCTCACGGTCACCACGTCCGCGCCGCGCAGCCCGCTCGACAGCGCGTACGGCACTGTGTTGCCGGGAGCCAGCCGGCACACAGCGTATTCCCCCGGCAGCAGAGCGATATCGAGCATGAGGGCACCCTACGGCCTTCGTGCAACCCCGCCCCGGCAACGCCGCGTGCGGCGAAGGGCACACTGCGCCGCAGGTCAGACCTCGGAGAAGAAGGTGAGTGAGCCAGTGACGGTGCCGTCGGTGAGCACCGGGGTGGAGATCGCGTCAACTGTCGCGTCGGAGCTGTTCGCGGAGGCGGCCTGCACCCTGAGTAGCCCCCGGGCGAGTCGGCCGGAGGAGAGCGCCAGCAGGGGCGGAATCTTGTCGATCTCGGCTTCGGTCAGCTCGCCCCGGTTGGCGGTGAAGTCGAGCAGGCGCAGCCCGCCATCGAGCAACGGTCGACCGATCAGCCCGGCCGGCTCGCCGAGGCAGAGCAGCTCGCAACCGGCCGTGGAGATCGCCACCACCCGGGTGTCGGCGTCGATCAGCAGGCACGGCTCGTCGGCCCGGGAGACTGTCGACGACCATTGGCCGACATTGTCGGACTCCGGCTCTGTCGAGGCCCGCACCGCCGGCACGAACGCTTCCGAGAGCGAAAGTTCGACGTGGGCCACCGCGCCTCCTATGTGCACCGATCGACTGTCCACGCTAGCGGGTCGCCGACGGAATCACCGAGCGCACCGGGTCACCGGGGCGCGCAGCGTGAACCGCAGCGACCGGTGACGGCGCGGAAACCGGTGAGGTGAACGGGGGGACCGGAGCCGCGTGGCGTCGCCGGTGACGTTACCGGCGGTGGGCCGGCTTGTCAGCGGCCGTTCGGCCCTCGTCGTACCACCGGTAGTCGGCGGTTGGACGGTACGTGCCGTTCAGCCAGGTGCCCGGGTGCTGCGCGACCCGGGAAAGCTTCTCGGCGGTGGCGGGGCTGATCCGGCTGCCGCCGGCCACGAGCAGCCGGTCCAGTTCCCGGTGGGTGGCCATCAGACAGTCCTTCGGAAGGCCGTAGACGCTGATCACGCCCGAACCGACGAAGGTCAGCACCGGTGTCACCGGTACGGGAAGCCCCACCGCCTCGGAGAGGGCCTTGCTGGCCCGCTTGGCGTCCCGGCGGGACTCGGCCACGTACGGAGGTCGCTTGCCGTTGATCTGCACCACGTCTCCGGCGACGAGCACCCGGGCCCGGCCATGGTCGGCGATGGTCACGGCGAAGAGGCCACTCGGCCCGATGGCGAGGAACCCGGCTCGATCGTCCTGACCGTGGTCGAGGACGTCTGTCACGTCGGTGCGCGGCCACTCGATCACGTGCCAGGACGGCCCGAGGTGGTCGAGTTGGCCCAACGCCCGTGCCCCGGCCGCCTCCAGGCGGCGTGCACCCCGCTCAGCACGACGGCGGCGGGCCCATTCGAGCGGTGTCGGACGGACCGGTTCGAGAACCCCCGGCGCCTCGACGCGGGGATGTGGCACCGCGACGGGCGGCAGTGCCCGAGCGGACGGTACGGCTCGTCGTGCGGGAAAGACAGTCATCGCGACCTCCGGCAAAAGGTCCCTCGAAGTTATGTCCTCACTACCCTACGTTGCCACTACCGGTGTTCTGCAAGCCGGAGCGCCGGAGTGACTGTGGATGAATGCCATATTCATCCACAGTTCTTTTCTCGGATGCCGCTAAACCCTGCCCTACGCTGCGGGAGTGACCCACTACGTCGACAGTGAAGTCGGCCGGCTCGGCACCGTACTGCTGCACCGGCCCGGCCCCGAACTGGCCCGGCTCACCCCGCGCAACAACGACTCGCTCCTGTTCGACGCGATCCCCTGGGTGGAGCGCGCCCAGGAGGAGCACGACGCGTTCGCCGCCGCCCTGCGCGAACGCGGCGTCGAGGTGCTCTACCTGGCCACCCTGCTGGCCGAGACGCTGGCCGTCGCGGACGCCCGGGCCGAACTCACCGAACAGGTGCTGCGCTCCCGGCGGCTCGGCGACACGCTGCGCGCCCGCGTCGCCGACCACCTCTCCTACCTGGACCCGGCCGCGCTGGCCGACGTGCTCACCGCCGGGCTGGCCCACGAGGAGTTGCGGATCAGCTCGGAGCGGCCCGGTGGGCTGGTCTACACGCTGATGGACCGACACGACTTCGTCATCGACCCGTTGCCCAACCTGCTCTTCACCCGCGACTCGTCGCTGTGGATCGGCGACCGGGTCGGCGTCACCAGCCTGGCCATGCCGGCCCGCCGCCGCGAGACCACCCTGACCGACGCCATCTACCGCCACCACCCCCGGTTCGCCGGCACCGAGTTCGTCTACCGCCCCACCCTCGAGCACCTGGAGGGCGGGGACGTGCTGCTGCTCGCGCCCGGCGTACTGGCGGTCGGGGTGGGCGAGCGGACGACACCGGCCGGAGCGGAACGCCTCGGTCGGCAGGTCTTCGCCGCCGGCCTGGCCCACACCATCCTGGTGGTGCCGATCGCCCAGAAGCGCGCCACGATGCACCTGGACACCGTGTGCACGATGGTCGACGTGGACGCCGTCCTGATGTACCCCAACATCGCCAGCACGCTGTCCGCGTACACGGTGATCTCCGGCGGGGACGGCGAGGACCCGCGGGTGGACGGGCCGGCACCGTTCCTGCGGGCCGCCGCCGACGCGATGGACCTCGACCTGCTCCGGGTCATCGACACCGGCCTGGATCCGGTCACCGCGGAACGCGAGCAGTGGGACGACGGCAACAACACCCTCGCGCTGGCCCCCCGGCTCTGCGTCGGCTACGAGCGCAACACGGCGACCAACGCCCAACTGGAGCGGGCCGGCATCGAGGTGATCCCGATCGCCGGCTCCGAGTTGGGCTCCGGTCGGGGCGGACCGCGCTGCATGTCCTGCCCGATCACCCGGGACCCGCTACCCGTCGCCGGCTGAGCACGCGACGGGCGCAGCCGCCGCCCCGCTGAGTGGACGACAGCGCCCGCCGCGCGGGGCGCTGTCGTCCCCGGCTCAGCGCAGGGTGAGCTGACGGCCGAGCAGCCCCTGACGGGCCCGGCGGCCGGCGGCGTCGAGTGGGTCGGTGACGGTGAGCGCCTCGGCGTACCGCTTGGCGAACTGCGCCACCGGCTCCTCCCACTCGGCGGCCGGGGTCTCCTCCGGCAGGTCCCAGACCGGCACGAGTCGACCGTGCGCGCGGAACATGCCGGCGAACTTGGTCTGCTCGCCGAGCGTCAACGTGCCGGCCGCGCCGAGTCGGGCCAGCGCGTCCAGGGCGGCGTCCTCGTCGTCCGGCAGCACCCAGCGCACGTGGGCCTTCTCCGGGACCTGACACCAGTACGCGGCCTTCGCCGCGGTCAGCCGGACCGTTGGGTAGATGGCCGCGTTCGCCCGCTCCAGCGACGCCTGGACGGTCGGGTCGTCGGCGGCCCCGGGGTCGAGCCAGAAGTCGAAACCGTCGTGCATGGTGATGTCCAGCGGACCGTCCACGAGGATGTCCTGCAGCCGGGGCCCGGGGCCGGGCAGTGGCGCCACCGCCACCTGGCCACCCGGCTCGGCGCGCAGCGCGCTGAGCAACGCGTCGGCCAGATCCCGCGACACGTCACCGGACTGCTGGTGGCGCTGGAGGCCGATCAGCACCCGTCCGTCCGGCTTGGTGATCGCCGGGGCGGCCATGGGCAGCACCGTGGCGAGCGTCGCCGTCCGGTCGCCGAATTCCTCGACCAGGGCGGGCGCCAGCCGCAGCGGGGCGGAGGCGGCGGGCACCAACTCGCGCAGCGCGATCCACTCGGACTCGTCGACCAGCCCGTCGAACGGACGCGGCACGAAGACGTCCCGCACCTTGTCGCGACGAGGGGTGGTGTCGGCGGCGGCGCGCTGGCTCTTTCGACGCTTACTCACGGCGTCACAGCCTAGAGCTTCGAGCGGCTCGCCGTGACCGGGACCCGCCCGAGTCGTCCTCAGCCCGCCGGCACCAGGTCGGGTCGGGGTGTCGGCACCCTGTCGAACTCCGCCCAGACGCGCTGGCCCATGCCATCCTGCTCGACGCCCCAACGGGTCGCCAGGCCGGCCACGATGTGCAGGCCGCGCCCGTCCGCCGCATCCGGGCTGGCCGTCCGGAGCCGTGGCCCGGTGCTCGCGCTGCCGCCGTCGGTGACCCGAAGCTGGATCAGTGTGCCCTCGGCCGACGGCCGCAGTTGCCAGGCAACCCTGATGACGTCGCCGGGCAGCGGTCTGGCGTGCCGCACCGCGTTGCCCACCAGCTCCGCGAGCACAGCGATCAGGTCCGCGAGGATCGTCGGGGGTACGACATCAGTCAGCTCGGCGGCGAGCCGGTGTCGGGCCAGCCGTGCCCCGCCCGGGTGGTGAGGAACCACCACGCACCAGGCCCGATCCCTCGTTGCCGCTGCCACCGTCGCCTCCACGTCGCGCCACCCCTGGTCAACCGCGCGGTAGCCGCACCTCTGCGACCGTACCGCCGCCGGCCCTCGGACGTAGGGATACCCATCCATTCTGTTGTTCAACGATTCGGCGGACGAGATAGAGCCCGAGCCCGGCTCCGGGATAGCCGCGCCGGTCGCCGGACTCGCCCTGCCAGAACCTGTCGAACGCCCGTTCCACGTGCTCGGGTCTGATGCCGATGCCCTGGTCGCTGACCCGGAACGCCACCAGATGACCGTCGCCCGAGGCGGTGATCTCGATGGGAGAATCAGGTGCCGAGTACTTACCGGCGTTCGTCGTCAACTCGGTCAGCACCGTGGCCAGGCTGGGCCGGTGACCGAGCGCCTTGGGCAGGTCGCTCGGAAGGCGGAGCACCAGCCGGCGGCGCAGCTCAGCCGGCAGGTCGACGACGGCGGAGCGCAGCGCCTCACCGAGGTCGAACGGGGTGGGAGGGTCGTCGCCCGGCCCCACCTCGGCCGCCGAGCTGAGCAGACGGTCGACCAGCCGGGCCAGCTCGTTGGCGCGTTGCCCGATCACCCGGGCCGCCTGCCGTCGGTCGACGTCGGTCAGCGACTCCCAGTGGTCGGTGAGGGTGTCCGCGTACCCCTTGATGACGGTGACCGGGGTGCGCAGCTCGTGGCTGGTCACCGCGACGAACAGTTCGCGGTCGTGGTCGCGGCGCTGCTGGTCGGTGATGTCGCGGAAGGTGACCACCCGTAACGTTCCCGGGCCGGGCAGGTCGCCGGAGGTGATCCGCAGCCAGCGGCCGTCCGGCATCCGGTGGTCCCGAACCTGCCCGGAGGGTGGCAGCGGGAACGGCAACGGGCGGCTCAGCGACTGCTCGACCGTCCGGCCGGTGACCTGGGCGGCGGCCGGGTTCCAGAGCCGGACGTGCCCGTCCCGGTCGACGACGGCCAGCCCGTCGGCGAGGGCCGCCACCACCGGGCCGTCGCCGTGCACCGGCAGGCCACTCTGGTCGCCGTACATGTGCCCGACGCAGGAGGCGAGATAGGCGATCACCCCCTGCTGCTCGGCGCCCGGCTCGTCGTCGCCCGGGTAGAGCGCGTGCAGGCTGCCGACGGTGTGACCGCCGATCTCGGCCCGGGAGACCACCATCCGGCGCAGGCCGCTGCCGGCCAGTTCGGCGGCCAGCTTGCCGTTGAGGTCACTCACCCGCGCCTGTCGTACCCGTGGTCCGGTGAGCAGGCAGACGGTGTCCGGGTCGTCGACCGCCAGTGGTCGGCCCAGGGCCCATTCCGCCGCGCCGGTCGCGGCGATGACGCGACCGCCGGTGGGACCGAACTCGACGAACGCCATCCCGGTCGCGCCGAGCGCCGGCTGGGCCACCCGGAGCAGTTGGGTGAGGACCGGCAGGCCCGCGTCCCCAGAGTTGATCATCTCGATCACGACGGTGTGGCCGGCGAGGAGAGCGGGGAAATCGATACGCTCCGGCATGTGCCGAGTCTGCCCCGCCGACCCGGTTTTGGGCACCCCCGCCCGGTCGATGGGTCAGCGGTCCAGCCGGGCGAGGGCGTACGCGGGCCGGTCGGTGATGATCCCGTCCACCCCGGCGGCCAGCGCCAGCTCCAGGTCGGTCGGCTCGTTGATCGTCCAGACGTACACCTGGTTGCCAGCGGCGCGTAGCGCGGGCAGCAACTGCGGGCGGGTCCGGACCAGGCCGATGCCCGGCCCGGCGATCCGGGTGCCGAACGGCAGCCGACCCAACCGCAGCCAGCGCGGCAGCACCTCCAGCAACAGCACTGTGGGCAGCGTCGGGGCCAGCTCGCGCACCCGACGGACCGCCAGCGGGGAGAACGACATGACTGTCACCTGCACCGGGTCGTCCGGCGCGGGGTCGGCGAGCCCGTACCGGCGCAGCAGGCTGACCAGCCGCCGTTCCACGTTCGAGCCGTAGCGGGAGGGGTGCTTCGTCTCCACCAGCAGTCGGACCGGCCGCCCGGCGGCGAGCACCGCGTCCAGGAGCCGGGCCAGGGTCAGCAGCCGGGTGTGTGACTCGTCAGGCGGCAGATCACCGTCCGGGGCGCCGCCCGGGTGCCACGAGCCGAAGTCCAGGGCGTCCAGTTCGGCGAGCGTACGCGCGCTGACCAGACCGCGACCGTTGCTGGTGCGGTCCAGTCGTCGGTCGTGCACACAGACCAGGTGCCCGTCCCGGGTCAGCCGGACGTCGCACTCCAGGCCGTCGGCGCCCTCGTCGAGGGCGCGCAGGTACGCGGCGAGTGTGTGCTCGGGTAGGTCGAACGAGGCGCCGCGGTGCGCGAAGACCAGTGGCCCGCCCATTGCGCCGGCCTCAGATGACCTGGCCGGGCTGCCCGTTCGCGTCGACCACCGGTCGGCCGACGGCAGCCCACTGGCGCATCCCGCCGTCGGCGTTGCGCACCTGCTCCCAACCGTTGTTGATCAGGTAGGCGACGACCTGGGCGGAACGCCCACCGGAACGGCAGACGACCGCCACCTCCCGGTCGGTGGGCACCTCGGCCAGCCGGGCCGGCAGCTGCATCATCGGCAGGTGGTGAGCGGTGGGCGCGTGGCCGGCCGCCCACTCGTCGTCCTCCCGCACATCCAGCAGGTAGGTCTCGTCGGCGATCTCGGTCACGGGCACCGTGGGAACCTGGGGTCCAAACACAGGAAGCAACACTAGATCCTCGTGGCCCGGTTCGACACCGACCGGGCCGTCGGCACCGTCACAACCGGGTCACCCAGCGGGGATTGGCCTGCGCCCAGGCCGGCACCCGGGTGTCACGCAGCGCCTCGAACAGCCCGTTGCCGCCGTTGTCCAGCACCACGTACGAGACCTCGTCGATGGTCTGCGGCGAGGAGGGCACCTGAACGCCGCGCATCCCGTCGGGCGGCAGCGCGCGCAGCGCGAGGAGCAGATCCTCCAGGGGTACGCCGTTGGTGTCGACGGTCAACGAGCCGCCGACCGCCCGGAGCACCTGGTCCAGTTTGACGGGGTTGCTCCGCAGGTCCGCCCTGCCGGCGCTGTCCAACATCGCCCTGAGCAGCTGCTGCTGGTGGTGCTGCCGGTCGTAGTCACCGCCGGGCAGGTCGTAGCGCTGTCGGACGTAGTCGAGCGCCTGCGCGCCGTCCATCTGCTGGCAGCCGGTGGGGAAGACCCGGTTGGTGTGGATCGAGCGGACCTCGGTGTCCACGCACATCTCCACCCCGCCGAGCAGGTCGATGACCTTCCGGAAGCCGGAGAAGTCGATCAGCGCGGCGCCGTCGAACCGGATGCCGGTGAGCCGGTGCAGGGTGGCGGAGAGCAGTTGGGCGCCGGCCTGCCCGCCGCCGCCGTGCTCGTACGCGGCATTGATCTTGTCTTGACCGCCGCCGAAGCCGTTCGCGGGCGGGATGGTGACCAGCAGGTCACGCGGGATGGAGACCAGGTACGCCTCCCGTTGCCCGGCGGGGACGTGCACGATGAGGATGGTGTCCGAGCGCTGGTCGGGGCCGCTCTCGCCCGGGCGCCGGTCGGAGCCGACCAGGAGGTAGTTGAGCGGCCCGTCCAGGTCGGTGCGCCCCGTGCGGGCGTCGGCGTCGAGCAGTTGCTCCTTGGTCACCGTGCGGTCGTAGCGGTGGCTGAGCGTCTTGAGCCCGGCCACGGCGAGCCCCGCCAGCAGGACGAGGGCCAGGCCGATGCCGAGCAGGATCCGCGGCCAACGGGCGCGGGGCGACCGGGCGGACGGGGCTGCTCCGGCCCGGCCCGCTGCGTTCCGTCCCCACCTGGACGTGACCGCCTCCCCGCAGCCGATACGTGAAACCCGTTCACGTCAGGCTACGGGCGGTGAGGAGGTCGTCGCTGGCTTTCCGCGACTCCCGGCCTCACTTGCGGGTGGAGATCACCTCGGGGTGGGTGAAGACGAACTCGGCGAGTTTGTCCTGCTTGACCGCCTGGAACATCGCCAGGGTCTCTTCGTTCAGACCCTCGGTGTTGTTGTTGTTGGCGTTGAAGGTGCCGTTGTTGGTCTTGAGCATGGTCAGCTCGTTGCCGGTGACCCCGCGCATCGTGAAGATGAAGTCCTCGATCGGCACGCCGCCGGTGTCCAGCACGAACGCCTTGCCCGCCGCCTTGATCAGGTTGTTCATCTTGGCCGGGTTGGACAACATCCCGCCCTCGGTGGCCTTCTTCGCCATCGCCTTGATCAGCTGCTGCTGGTTGGCCTGCCGGTCGTAGTCGCCGTTCTTGAGGGACTTGCGCTGGCGGGAGTAGTCGAGCGCGGCCCAACCCTCCATCTCCTGGCAGCCCTTCTTGTGCACCACCGGGGTCCGCTGCTTGCCGGTCTTCTTGGCGTCCGCGTTCCACATCGGCTTGCCGTCGACGTACGACATGTGCAGCGACTTGACCTCCTGGCTGACACAGATCCGCACCGTGCCCAGGGTGTCGATGACGTTCTTGAAGCCACCGAAGTTGATGATCGCCGCGCCGTCGAAGCTGATCCCGGTGAGCCGCTTGATCGTCTGGGCCATCAGCTGGGCGCCACCCTCCCAGCCGCCACCGTTGGCGGCACCGGCCTGGAACGCGGCGTTGATCTTGCCGGAACCGCCGCCGTAGCCGCTCTTCTTGAACGCCGGGATCTGCGCCTCGGTGTCCCGGGGGATCGAGATCAGGTACGCCTGGTCGTGCGTGGCCGGGATGTGCAGGACGATGATGCTGTCCGAACGCACGTCGTCGGCGGCCCAGCGCTCCCGCGCGTCCACGCCGAGCAGCAGCATGTCGATCGGGCCGTCCAGGCTCGCACCGCCCTCGGCGTCGGACTTGCCGGCATCACCCAGCAGGTTGCCCTTCGCGATGCCGCCGGTGGCCTGCCCGATCAACGCCTTGCTGCCGACGATGGCCACCCCGCTGCTCAGCATCAGCACGGCACCGAAGACGACGGTCAGCCTGGCCCAGAGCGGGTCCTTGCGCTTGGTCCGCTTCTTCGACCCACCGCCACCCGGGCGGTCGCCGCCACCGCCACCACCGCCGCTACCCGGCGGACGCGAGCCCGGCCCGCCTCCCGAGGGGCGCGCCTGCGCGGGTATGGCCGCAGCGACTCGGCCGCTGGGGGCGGCGGACCCGGAGGAAGAAGGGCGACGACTGGCCTGAACCGGCATTCGTGCTCCAGCTCGTGATCAGGAGGGGGCGGCACCACTGTACGTACATCAAATCGACTTGGCGAGTTCATCCCGGGTCAATCCGGACGTCGAATTTTGCAGACTCAGTCGATCGTCGCCGCTCGATGACCCGAACGGGTGGTGCCAGCCGGGCCGCGCTCAGCCCCCGTCGTTGCTCTTCGGCGGGTTCGCCTTGACCCAGTCGGCCATCGTGTCGGCGGACATGGCCTGGTACATCGCGAGCGCCTTCTCCCGGTCCGACACCACCACCGACTCGCCGTTGATCGTGTCGCTGCCCGAGTTCGGGCTGGTCACAAAGGTGAGGTTCTGGCCGCGCAGGTTACGGAACTGAAGCGCCATGTCTGTAACCGAGAAAGTCTGGTCGACGGTTACGGCCGCGGTCACCGATTTGAGGAAATCGTTCAGCTTCTTCGGGTTCGCCAGCGTGCCGGTGCTGGCCGCCTTGTCCATCAGGGCCCGGAGGAACTCCTGCTGGTGCCGCATCCGGGCGAAGTCACCGTCCGGGAACTGCTTGCGCTGCCGGATCCAGTCCAGGGCCTCCGCGCCGTCCATGTGGTTGGTGCCCTTGGTGAAGGTCCGGTACGGCTTGTGGATCGAGGTGATGGTGCGCTCCACCTTCAGGTCCACCCCGCCGAGAGCATCGGTGACCTCCTTGAAGCCGCCGAAGTCGATCGCCATCACGTGGTCGATCCGAACGTCGGTGAAGCACTCCACGGTGCGGACCGCCAGCGGCAGCCCACCGAACGCGAACGCTGCGTTGATCTTCGCGCGCGAACCGGAGCTGCAGTCCGCGCCGGCGCTCTCCGGGATCGGCACGTACAGGTCCCGGGGGATGGAGACCAGGTAGGCCTCCTGGTGGTCGGCGGGAATGTGCATGACGATGATCGTGTCGGCGCGCCACTGACTCTTGCTGTCGACCGGTGCGTCCGGGTCCCGTGAGTCGCTGCCGACCAGCAGGATGTTCAGCGCGCCATCGACGGTCTTGGCGGGCCGACCACCGGTGATCTCCGCGAACGGGTCGGTGCGGGCCAGGTCACTGTTGAGGTTGCGGGCGTACAACCAGGCGCCGACGCTGCCGAGCAGCGCCAGCACCAGCACCGCGGCCCCGGCCACCAGGGCGATCCGGCCCCAACGCGGTCGTGGGCCGCGCCGTCCTGACCCGCCGGTGCCACCCGGGCCGCCAGGCCCGGTGGGCCCCGCCGGGCCGCCGGACCGGGGCTGTTCCTCGTCGTACGACGGGTAGAAGCGCGCCTCGGTCGGACGGGCGCGCCCGGAGGCGCCCCGATCGGGGCCGGGCACCGATGCGCGCCCGGCGCTGCGGTGCAGGTACGGATGCGGGACGCCGGCAGACGAGGTCGCGGACATGTAAATCAGGGTACGTAGCGGGAGCCACTGCCGCCTTCAGGCGACACTCAGCGGCAGGCGCTACGCGGAAATCCGGTTACCCTAGCCGCGACCGGAAGTACTCGATCGTGCGTCGCAGGCCATCTTCGGGCGCGACCGACGGCTCGTATCCGAGCAGCTCGCGAGCGAGCGTCAGATCCGGGCGGCGCATCTCCGGGTCATCCGAGCTGCGGGTGACATAGGTCACCTTCGAGGTGCTGTCGGAGAGCGACACGATCAACTCAGCGAGTTGCCGCATGGTCAGCTCGTGCTCGGTGCCGCAGTTGACCGGGCCCGTCTCGGTCGAGTCGAGCAGCAGCAGGATGCCGCGCACCAGATCCTCGACGAAGCAGATCGACCGGGTCTGGTTGCCGGTGCCGTGCACGGTGATCGGCTCGCCGCGCAGCGCCTGGGAGATGAAGGTGGGGATGGCGCGGCCGTCGTCCGGGCGCATCCGCGGGCCGTACGTGTTGAAGATCCGGACGATCGCCGCGTCGAGCCCGCGGTAGCGGTGGTACGCCATCGTCGCGGCCTCGGAGAAGCGCTTGGCCTCGTCGTAGACGCTGCGGACCCCGATCGGGTTGACGTTGCCCCAGTAGGTCTCCCGCTGCGGGTGCTCCTTCGGGTCTCCGTACGCCTCGGAGGTGGAGGCCATCAGGAACCGGGCGCCGTCGGCGACAGCGCGCTCCAGCAGGTGCAGGGTGCCGACCGAGCCGACCCGGAGGATCTCCACCGGCAGTTGGGCGAAGTCGGTGGGGCTGGCTGGAGAGGCCATGTGCAGGATCGCGTCGAACCGCTCGGCCAGCGCCGGGTGGTGGGTCGGTAGACCGTCGGAGATGTCCGCTTCGACGAGGGTGAAGGTCGGCCGGTCCAGCAGGTGGGCGACGTTCTCCTTGGAGCCGGTCACGAAGTTGTCCAGCGCCACCACCGTGCAGCCTCGGGCGATCAGGGCGTCCACCAGGTGTGACGGGACGAAGCCAGCTCCGCCGGTGACGAGGACGCGGTGATCGGAACCAAAGCGCTCAGCAACCTTCATACGGCTCAGCCTACCGACCGCCGAATTCGCCGAAGGGGTCCCCTGTTGACGTGGGACGTCAACAGGGGACCCCTCGACAGGTGCCGTGATCAGTGGGCGCCTGCGCCGGTGAGGGCGCGCACCTCCAGCTCCGCGTACTTGTCCTCGTCGTGCTCCTTGGAGATGACAGTGCCGATCCACCCGCAGAGGAAACCGAACGGGATGGAGAGGATGCCCGGGTTGGACAGCGGGAACCACTGCCAGTCGTGGTCCGGGAACATCGAGGTCGCCGCACCGGAGACCACCGGCGAGAAGAACACCAGCAGCACGGCCGAGATCAGCCCGCCGTAGATCGACCACACCGCGCCGGAGGTGTTGAACCGCCGCCAGAACAGGCTGTAGAGGATCGCCGGCAGGTTGCCCGAGGCGGCGACCGCGAAGGCCAGCGCCACCAGGAACGCCACGTTGAGGTTCTGCGCGTAGATCGACAGGGCGATCGACACCGCGCCGATTCCCAGGGCGGAGATCCGGGCGACCCGCACCTCCTGCCGCTCCGACGCCTCACCCTTCTTCAGCACGTTCGCGTAGAAGTCGTGCGCCAGGCTGGACGACGAGGCCAGCGTCAACCCGGCGACCACCGCGAGGATGGTGGCGAAGGCGACCGCTGCGATGATCGCCAGCAGTGCTGCCCCGCCCAGTTCGCCGCCGAAGAAGTCGATGCCGAGCGCTTCGGCCAACTGTGGCGCGGCGGTATTGCCGGCCTTGTCCTGTGCCGTGATCGCCTGGCTGCCGACCAGCGCCGCCGCACCGAAGCCGAGGGCCAGGGTGAGCAGGTAGAAGGTGCCGATGATGCCGATCGCCCAGAGCACGCTCTTACGGGCCGCCTTCGCGGTCGGCACCGTGTAGAAGCGGATCAGGATGTGCGGCAGACCGGCGGTGCCGAGCACCAGGGCGATGCCCAGGGACAGCAGGTCGACCTTGTTGTAGAACGTCTGGGTCGAGTTGCCGGCGACCTCGACGCCGTACCGGAGCCCGGGTTCGAGGAACGCGCTGCCCTTGCCGGATGCGGCGGCCGCCTGGCCGAGCAGCTCCGACAGGTTGAAGTTGAACTTCGCCAGCACCAGGATGGTCATCAACAGCGCGCCGCCCATGAGCAGGAACGCCTTGACGATCTGTACGTAGGTGGTGCCCTTCATGCCACCCACGGTCACGTAGATGATCATCAGGGTGCCGACCATGATGATGGTGGCCACCTTGGCGGTGGCCGCGTCCATGCCGAGGAAGGTCGTCCCCGGCCGGATGCCGAGCAGCAGCGCGACCAGCGCGCCGGCGCCCACCATCTGCGCGAGCAGGTAGAAGATCGACACCGTGATGGTGGAGACCGCAGCCGCGGTACGCACCGGACGCTGACGCATCCGGAAGGCCAGCACGTCCGCCATCGTGTACCGGCCCGAGTTGCGCAGCAGCTCCGCGACCAGCAGCAGGGCCACCAGCCAGGCGACCAGGAAGCCGATCGAGTAGAGGAAGCCGTCGTAGCCGTACAACGCGATGATGCCGGCGATGCCGAGGAACGAAGCGGCCGACATGTAGTCGCCGCCGATCGCCATGCCGTTCTGGAAACCGGAGAAGGACCGGCCGCCCGCGTAGAAGTCGGTAGCCGTCTTGGTCTGCCGGCTGGCCCAGATGGTGATGCCCAGGGTCACCGCCACGAAGACCAGGAAGAGCGTGATGGTCAGGTTGCGGGCGGTGTGATTGCCCGCCTCAGCCGCGAGGAACGACTCAACCGCGTGAACCGTCTTCACGGGTCACCTCCCCGATCTCGGCGCGGATCCGGTCCGCGATGGGGTCGATCTTCCGGTCCGCGTACCGGGAGTAGAGCCAGGCGATCACGAACGTGGAGACGAACTGGAGCAGGCCGAAGACCAGTGCGACGTTGATGTTGCTGCCGAACAGCTTCGTGCCCATGAAGTCCCGGGCGTACGCGGAGAGAATGACGTAGAGCGCATACCACAGGAAGAACGCGACGGTCATCGGGAAGACGAAGCCGCGCAGCGCACGCCGCAGCCCGGCGAACTCGTCCGACCGTTGTACGGCCAGGTACTTGTCCGACTGGGAAGCGGCCGGAGCGGGTGTGTCCGTGGACATCTGTGGATCACCACCTTCACAGGCGTCAGAGGAGTTTCGCGCACCGTAGAGAGCGCACTCCCCGGCAGGGAAGGCTGAGATCGACGCCGGTCGGCGAGTGCGCCGAGCGGTTGGCTGGCTGCGCCAAGTGACTCAGGTCACTGCGGTGATCGGTCGCCCGTGTGAGGCGTCCGTTCAGATCGGCAGCTCGTGGTAACGACCCCGGTAGTGCAGCAGCGGGGTGGCCTCCCCGGTCAGGTCGACAGCCTCGATGGTGGCCTCGACCAGCAGGCCCCAGCCGTACTCCCGGGCGGTGTCCAGCCGGCACCCGGCCCAGCCGCCGGCGTCCGCCGGAACCGGCCCGTACGGCGTCTCGTTCCACGCGCCCGTGGCGAAGAGCCCGCCCGGGGCGGGGAAGAGGCCGGCGAACCGGTCGGCGAGCTGCCGGTGTGGCGGGCCGAGCGGCGTGACAGCGAACCGACCCGACTCCTCGGCCGATGCCCAGAGGTCGGACTCCGGGTCGATCAGCCCGAGCAGCCGGTCGGGTTCCCCCTCGGCCACCAGGGTGGACGAGACGGTCAGCCCGGCCGGACCGGGCGCCGTCCAGAGGGTCACCGGTGCGGCGAGGCGACCACGCAGCCGGCGTACCGGCGACCGTTGCCCGGTCGGCACCGCGAACGGATCGGTGTGGTGGATCTCGGCACCCGGCTCATGATTCACGTGAAACATTGTGCCGCCCCGGGCCCTCGCCCAACCAAGGAAGCGCTCGTGCAGGTCGGCGGGCCGCCCGTTGAGCCGGGCGAGCTGATCGCCCGCCTCCGTCATGAGCGCGCCCAGGTAGACCAGCAACCCCACCCGGTCGTCCCGGTACTCGGCCAGCAGCGCCAGCCGCGCCGGCTGGCACGGCCAGAGCGCGCCACACCCACGGCACCGCCAGAGCGGCCGCATCGGCAGGTGCGGCCGGCTCACCGCGGCTCTCCGGCCGTCCGGGGCGGTGGGGTCGCCCGGCCGCGGCGCGGTCCGCTCGGCGGAGGGCAATGCCCGAATGACCGTGATGTCTGCGAGTCATATTGATGCCTCACAGACATCACGCTCGCGGTGAGACACCGATCCCTGGTGCGGCGCGCCGTCCGGTCGCCTGCCTGGTTCGCGGCCCGATCCGGCTGCTGGGCTGCGGGGTTCACCAGCGCCCGCCGTTCGCCCGCCAGGTCTGCGCCGGGGTCAGCCAACCGGCCCGGCCGGGTCGCGGCAGGGCCACCGTCGGCCCGTCAGCCCACGCGGGTGGTCGGTTCGGCGGGCCTGCCGACCGCTCCGATCCGGTCGCGCCCGGCACGGCCGCCGGCGCGGCCACCTTCCTTTTCCGGTACGACCACAGCGCCCCGTTGCTGCCCCGGATGAACCCGAACATGGCTGATCTCCTCCCGTCGACGAGGGCCGCCCCGGCCGGGGGACGACCGGGGCGGCCCGAACGCAGGACCCGGTCGCCGGGACGTCGCCTCCACCGGCCGGGCCGCGTGCCCTCCACCCTGGACGGCAAGGCGTGGACAGGGGAGGATGCCAGGGCTTACTACGCAGCGCAGTCACGTACTTACCGGAGAGGTAAGGATGAACGTCGAAATGTGGGTACGGGCGTTGAAGGCCGCCCGCGCCGGTGCTGAGGTGTCCCAGGAGGCGTTGGCGACGCTCACCAGGTGGAGCCCATCCACTGTCGCGGCCATCGAGACCGGCCGACGCCGCCCGACGATGGAATTCGCTGTGGCGGCCGACGAGGCCCTCGCCACCGGCGGCCTCCTCGCCGAACTCCTCAAGGCTGCGGACCAGGAATATGGCCCATCCTGGTTCGTTCCCTGGCGCGGATACGAACAGCGGGCGACGCGCCTGCGTGCCTTCGAGGCGTGTCTTGTGCCAGGCCTCCTTCAGACCGAGGAGTACGCCCGCGCCGTCATCTCGGCGGGTGGGCTGCATCCGCCCGCGGTGGTTGACGAGCTTGTCGCGGTTCGTCTGGAGCGCCAACTGCTGCTGTCCCGTAGTGCGCCGCCGACGTGCGTGTTCCTGGTGGACGAGATGGGCCTCCACCGTCCGGTGGGTGGTCACGCCGTGCTCAACGCCCAACTCGGCCGACTGCTTGAGGTGGCGGACCTTCCGTCCGCCCGACTGCACGTCATTCCCCTGAGCGTCGGGGAGCATGTCGGCTTTGGAGGTGGCTTCGTGTTCGCCGATCTGCCAGACGGAGACAGAGTGCTCTACCTGGAGAATGCCGCTCGCGGACACGTCATGGACGACCCGGAGACACTCCGGTTGATTGATCGCAAATGGGATAGCCTGCTCGGCGAGGCGCTGTCCACAAGCGCCTCGATGGATCTGATCCGGAAGCTGAAGGTGACCCCATGACGATCAACGAACCCCGATGGCGCACCTCCGCTCGGTCGACTGACTCCGGCGGCAACTGCGTTGAGGTCGCGGACAACCTGCCTGGTGTCGTGCTGGTCCGGGACAGCAAGGATCGCTCCGGCCCGGTCCTCACCTTCGCTCCGGCCGCCTGGCGTGGGTTTCTCGCCGACGCTGGCCAGAGGGCTGGCCGCCGCGTCGGTTAACGGCGCGGGGTGACAGTGGCCAGCAGTTCCGGCTGGCGGCGGTCCAGCACGTCGCCGGCCAGGTACGCGCCCAGCAGCGCCGCGCCCAGCCCGTACGCCGCGCCGACCGGCAGGGCCAGCCAGAGCCACGCGTCACCGAGCAGCGCGGCGGCCACCACCATCGGCACCGCGGCGACCGCCGAGGCGAGCATGCTCAGCAGGGTGAGCAGCCCCTTCGTGAGGCCCGCTCCGCTGTTCATCGCGAACGGGTTGCTGGTCTCCGGCAGTGAGTACGCCCCGAGCACCGAGACCAGGCTGTTCACCGCCAGCCCGACGCCGTAGGTGGCGACCAGGCTACCGAAGGTGAGCCCGATCCACCCGGGTCGACTGAGCAGCACCGACAGCACCACCGACACGAACGCCAGCATCGGCAGCACGTACAGCGAGAAGGCCGTCATCCTCGCCCGCAGCTCGACCCGGCCGGGTACGCCGGCCACCACGTTCGCGGCGTACGCGCTGCCGTCGAAACCGAACTGGTTGGCCAGGGTGGCGGCGGCCAGCACACCCACGAGAACCATGGAAATGGTGACCACGACCGGTGAGCTGTCGTTGGCAGCCGCCGTCAACCCCCCGCTGTCCATGGCAGCGAAGTCGCCGCCGGTGACGTTGACGAAGACGGGCACGAAGATGCCGACCACCGCGATCGAGATCAGGTTGGCGCGGCGGCGCGCGTCCCGCCACCAGTAACGGGCCTCCCGGGCGACCAGGGCACCGAACCGGTCCCGGCGGGCCCAGCCAGCGGCCCGGGGGAACAGTTGGGCGACCGCGCCACCCGCGACCCCGCGTCGAACCGGTGCCTTACCGCCGCTCGCCGCGCCCACCATCGCTGACTCGAGCGACCGGGACCACCAGGCCAGCAGGCCACCGAGCGCCACCACAGTGATCAGCAACTTGACCGGTGCCGCCCAGACCCGCCCCTGGGCCACGTCGATGCCGAGGGTCCACGGAGCGCCCAACGGCGTCCAACCGATCACGGTCGCCACACCGCTCAACCGGCTCCAGTCCGCCTCCCGTAGCGCGGCGAGGCCGATGACCTGGAGAGGGCCGAGCAGCGCCGCCGTCACCGCCAGCAGCACGGCTGCCAGGTCGCGGACCCGTCGGGACCGCAGCATGGTGGCGAACGCGCTGGTCACCGCACGGCTCGCCGCAACACAGAGCAGCAGCCCGGCGAGCACACCCACGGCAGCGACCAACCCCGCCGACCAGCCACCCAACGACCAGGCGGTCAGCACCAGCCCGGACGTCGCGAGGAGCACCGCAAGCACCGGCACGCTGACCAGAGCCGCCGCGAACAGGCCGGTCACCAACGTGCGCCGGGGCAGTGGCAGCAGCGCGAACCGGGCTGGATCGAGTGTCTCGTCCACGCCGAAGAAGACAAGTGGCAGGAGCAGCCAACCGAGCACCAGCAGCCCGCCGCCGGCCGCCGCGACCAGCACCGCGTACCGGCCGTTGCCGGCCAGGCCCGGCGCGGCGAAGAGGAAGAACCCGCTGGCCGCGAACCAGAGCCCGAGCAACGCGCCGCCGATGAACAGGGCGATCCGCCAGCCCTGCCCCCGGAAGTTGTTGCCCATCACCCGCAGCTTGAGCCGTACGAAGTGTCGAGCGGAGACCGACCGTAGCGGCGCGGCGGGGGTGGCGTCCGCGCTCACTGGGAGAGCCACGACAGCTCCTCGCCGGTAGCGGTGCGCCCGCCGACCACCTCGACGAAGACCTGCTCCAACGAGCGACCGCCGCGGACCTCGTCGATGGTCCCGACCCGCTTGATGACGCCCTGGGCGAGGATCGCCACGTGCGAGCACAGCCGCTCGACGACCTCCATGACGTGACTGGAGAACACCACGGTGCCGCCACCGGCCGCGTACCGGGTGAGGATGTCCCGGATCAGCGCCGCGGACACCGGGTCGACAGCCTCGAACGGCTCGTCCAACACGAGCACCCGAGGACCGTGCAGCAGCGCGCAGGCCAGCCCGATCTTCTTCTTCATGCCCGCCGAGTAGTCCACCACCAGCGTGCGACCGGCGTCGCCGAGCGCCAGCACGTCCAGCAGCTCGGCGGCCCGCTGGTCGACCACCGCCGGGTCCATCCCCCGCAACAGACCGTTGTACGCCAGAAGCTCCGCCCCGGTCAGCCGGTCGAACAACCGGACCCCGTCGGGCATCACGCCGAGCAGCCGCTTGGCGGTGACCGGGTCCTGCCAGACGTCGTGCCCGAGCACCCAGGCAGAGCCGGCGTCCGGTCGCAACAGCCCGACAGCCATCGACAGCGTGGTCGTCTTGCCGGCGCCGTTCGGGCCGAGCAGGCCGTAGAAGGAGCCGGCGGGGACGTCCAGGTCGACGCCGGCCACCGCGATCGTGCCGTCGAACCGCTTGGCCAGGCCACGCAGTGCGAGCGCGGGGTGCTCAACAGTCATGCGCCGACGTTATCCGCCGATCACCAGTTCCGCCCTCCGGCAACAGGCGGACCCACGATCATCCCCGAGACGGACGAGCCCCTCAAAGCCCCTGGTACGGGTGCTGACGACCGTTGTCCCGCTCCCACGCGGCCACCGCCCGGGTTCGATCAACCCTCCCACTCACCTCGCGGCACCTCATGCAACCGGACACCGGGCTGGCGGGTGACAGAGGCAGGATCGACACGGGGGAGAGGCAGTGGACAGAGACGACGGCTTCGAAGAGTTCTACCGAGCCAGCAGGCACCGGGTCGTCACCGTGCTGTACGCGCTCGGTGGCGACATCCATGAGGCGCAGGACGCCGCACAGGAGGCGTACGTGCGGGCCTGGCAGCGCTGGCGGAGCATCAGCGAGTACGACGATCCGGAGGCTTGGGTGCACCTCGTGGGACACCGCCTTCTTCAAAACCGCTGGCGGAAGATCCGCAACGGGATCACCGCCCAGCGGCGGAATGGTTCGGTGACCGCGGTCGGGCCACCATCGGAGAACACCGTCGCGGTGGTCGCCGCGTTACGCCAGTTACCGAAGGACCAACGCGAGGCGATCGTCCTGCACCACCTCGCGGATCTCCCGGTCGCGGACATCGCGACGCGGACCGCTGTTCCGGTCGGAACGGTCAAGGCCCGGCTCGCCCGAGGGCGCAAGGCTCTCGCATCTCTGCTCGGCACCACCCTCCCTGAGGAGGTCAGCAATGCCTGATCAGCCCTTCGCGCACCTGTTCCAGGACACCGAGCACCTGAGCTGGGCCGCTACCGAGCAGGTGCGGGAGCGCGGCCGGCGGCGGACCCGTCAGACGAGGTTTGTGGCGGGGCTCGCCGCGGTGGTGGCGATGGCTCTGGTGGCCACCGGGGCGGTGGCACTGGCCGGTAACCGGGAGGGGGCGCCGCCGCCGGTGCTGCCGGCGACCGGATCGCCCACCCCGACACCCACGCCATCCGCCCCCCCGACCCCATCTCCGTTTCCGACGACCTCGCCCCGCAACACCCCCGGCGCACCACCGTCGAGCCCGTCGACGACCACTGGTCAACCGACGAAGGGCCCCACCAGCCCGGCCATTCCTGCGCAGGCGCTCCTGCGTGCGTCGGACCTGCCGTCCGGTTACCGGGTGGGCGGAAGTGACCTGCTGGATGGTGAATGGTCGTTCGGTTATATCGTCAGCATCGCCTGCGCGGCCACGCCGGACCGGTCGCCGCAGGAGCGCGCCGAGCGCACCGCGGGGTTCAGCAAGCCCGGCGCGTCGTCGGTCATCGAGCGGGTGGGGCGATACTCCCTTGAAGGCGCGAAGGCCACGATGACCTTCTGGGCGTGGACGGTGACGCAGTGCGAGCCGGAGGACGAGCGGTATTCGCTGTCGACTGTCGACTCCGGATTCGCCGGGGACGGTTCGCTCCTGATCAGATCCGACGGCCCGAGCTTGGTTGATTACACGCTCTTCGTCCGACAGGGCGATCTGGTCGCAGAGATCCGGCTGGGCAACTCGACCGAATCGGAGGCCCGACGGGTGGCAAAACGGGCAGCCGACCGGTTGTGTGCCGGCACCGATGCCTGCTGACCGCATCTACATGCGGAGGGCTTCCGGGGTGTGCAGGCGGAGCATGGTGGCGGCGACGTCGGCCGGTGCTCGCCGGCGGGTCGCCATCGACACGGCGACCATCACGGTGAAGGCCAGTGGCACCGTCCAGGCGGCCGGCTGCGCGATGAGCGTGGCCGGCCATCCGGACAACGGTGGGCCGAGCACTGTGACCAGCACCGCGCCGATCGCCGCGCCGCCGCCGGCCACCACGCCGGCGGTGGCGCCCACGTCGGTCAGCCCGCGCCACCAGATGCCGAGCACCAACAGCGGGCAGAAGCTCGACGCGGCGACCGCGAAGGCCAGCCCGACGACCTGTGAGACGTCCAGCCCGGAAACGTGCAGCGCCAGCACCGCTGGCACACCACCGGCGATGACGGTGGCCAGCCGGAACCCGCGTACCGATCCCCGACCGAGCACGTCCGTCGAGATCACCCCGGCGACGCTGGTCAGCAGGCCGGACGAGGTGGAGAGGAATGCCGCGAAGGCGCCTGCGGCGACCAGCGCGGCGAGCAGCCGCCCGGCCAGGCCGTCACCCAGGGCGGCTTCGGGTAGCAGCACCACCACCGCGTCGGTCTGGCCGCTGAGCAGCAACTGCGGGGTGTAGATCCGGCCGAGGACCCCGTAGAGAGTAGGCAGCAGGTAGAACGCGCCGACCAACGCCAGCACGACCAGGGTGGTCCGACGGGCCGCCGCGCCGTCCGGATTGGTGTAGAAGCGCACCAGCACGTGCGGCAGGCCCATGGTGCCCAGGAAGGTGGCCAGGATCAGCGAGTACGTGGCGAACAGGCCCCGGTCGTCGTCACCGGCGGCGCTGGGCAGCAACCAGTCGTTGGCATCGGTGGCCACCCCGGAGACGTTCGGCACCGGATCACCGGCGGCGAAGGTCAACTCGTCGCCGGGGCGTACCTCCCGGATGTCACCGTTGGGCAGGGTGAGGGCCGCGCGGTGCTCGACCACGACGGTGGTCGCGGTCCGGAACGTCGGCCCGTCGGGCGGGGTCACCGCCGGGCGGCCGTCGGCCTGCCACTGCAGGGCCAGAAAGATCACCGGTACGGCGAGAGCGGTCAGCTTGAGCCAGTACTGGAACGCCTGGACGAAGGTGATCGCGCGCATGCCGCCCAGCGCCACGTTCGCGGTGACCACGGCCGCCACCAGCAGGGCTCCGAGAGGGTACGGGGAGCCGGCCACCGTGGCCAGGGTCAGCCCGGCGCCCTGGAGCTGCGGCACCAGGTACAGCCAACCGATGAAGATCACGAAGGCGGTGGCCAGGATGCGGAGTCGACGCGAGCCCAGCCGCAACTCGCAGAAGTCGGGCAGGGTGAACGCCCCGGAACGGCGCAACGGCGCGGCCACGAAGAGCAGCAGGGCCAGGTACCCGGCGGCGAACCCGACCGGGTACCAGAGCACGTCCACGCCGTACTTGAGGACCAGCCCCGCGATGCCGAGGAAGCTCGCCGCCGACAGGTACTCCCCACCGATGGCGGCGGCGTTCCAGGTCGGACTGATCGCCCTGGACGCCACCAGGAAGTCGGACGTGGTCCGGGCCAACCGCAGCCCGTAGAAACCGATCCCGACGGTGACCAGGGTGACCGCGACGATGGCCGGGACCACGAAGTCGTTGCCCACTCAGCGCTCCGGCCGTTGCACCAGGTCGGTGAAGTCCTGCTCGTTGCGCTCGGCCAGCCGCACGTACGCCCAGCCCACGGCGATCAGGAACGGAAAGGATGCCACCCCGAGCAGCAGCCACGGCAGGTTGACGCCGGCGACGGTGGTCCGGCCGAGCGAGGGCGCGATCGCGAACAGCCAGGGCAGCCCGCCCAACCCGATGGCCACCACCAGGGACAGCCGCAGCGCCAGCGCGAGCTGGGCCCGGACCAGGCCGCGGACCAGCGCCTCGCCGACCTGGGTCTGCTGGGCCAGCTCGGCGCGGGTTCGCTCGGCGCGGGTGTCCTGCCTGGTGATTTCGGCCAGCACGATCCGGGACCGCCGGGGCGGCGGCACCGCACCGCTCGACCCCACGTCGGGGAGTTGCTTGGCCACCCCGGCAGTCTCGCCCGCCGTACGCGATTGTCAAGCGCTCACACTCACCAGCGTCCCAGTTCGAGGCAGTAGGTCAGCGTGCGGCTCAGCGGAATCGTGTCGAGTTCCGCTCGGGCCCGCAGCCGGCCGAGGTTCGTCGCCCAGAGGCCGTCCCGGGGCTGCTCGGCGGCGAGCTGCGTCAGTGCGCAGATGCGCATCGGATCGGGCAGTCGGGCCAACGCGGGTACCGCATCGGCGGACAACCCGGACACGTACCCGACGTCCAACCGGCCGGTCTCCAGGTACCTGTCGACGTTCCGGTCGGCGATCAACCGGTCGGGATTGACGAGCGCCAACCCGAGCAGCGCCAGCACCGCCGTGCCGATCACCAACCGAGGCAGCCACTCGGCCCGCAGCCGCACCACGGCGACCCCGACCAGGAGGAAGAGCAGCCCGAGCCACAGCTCCATGGTCGCCACGACAAGCCGCAGCCGGGTCGCCCCGTACGCGTCGGCGTAGACCTGCATCCGGTAGAGCGCCGAGGCGACGATCACCAGACTGAGCGCGGTGAGCGTGCCGAGCAGTACGCGGACCAGCAGCCGGTCCGCGCGGGTGGCCTGCGACGCCCGGCGGGCGGCGACCGCGATCACCAGCAGGGTGAGCGCGGTGACGGCGAGCAGTTGCCAGAACCCGCCACGGGCGTACTCGGCGTAGGTGAGCCCGGCCGTACGCAGCACGTGCCCCGCGCCGCCGAACAACACCGTCAGCTGGACCAGCACGAACGCGGCGAACAGGGCGTCGAGCAACACCAGCGGGAGGGTCCACTCCAGTCGGTGGACCGGTCGTGACGGCCTCGGCCGCAGGCCCTCCAGGTCGGGTGGGCGGCTGATCAGGTACGCGCCGCCGAGCAAACCACCGCCGATCACCACCAGGCGGAACGTCCAGCCGATCACGCCGGGTAGCGAGATGTCGGGCAGCAGACCGGTGACCAGTTCGGCGAAGACCGCGTCGGCGGAGGAGAAGAGCAGCCCGAACAGCGTCAGCAGGACGGCGGAGACGGCCACGCTGGTGAGGATTCGTCCGAAGCCGACCCCGGACCCTGCCGGGCGGGTGTCGCGTACTCCGCGTACCGCCCACGGGAGCGCCCGTACCGTCGCGGCGGGCGGCAGCGTCACGGCGACCAGCATGCCGAGCGGGCTTCGCCCACCGGTCACCGCGAGAGCCCCGGTCACCGCCGCCGCGAGCAGGCAGAGGGCGAAGAGCCAGCCGGCGGCCCGGACCGTGCCGACGGCGACCAACGCGACCGTCGCGGCGGCCCAGAGGGCCTGTACCGCCCGCCCCGGTGCCCCCGTGGCACCGGGACGGGCGGTGGCCGCCTGGACGGTCGGCTCGGGCGCGGCGGCCGGATCCGCCTGGACAGTCCGCTCCGGCGCGGCGGTCGGTCCCTGCGGTACCGCCGCGCCGGTCGGCGTGATGGCGCTCCCCGTCGGGGACGGCCTCCCGGAACGGACGACGCTGGCGGTGCCGAGGGCAGCGGTGACGGCCAGCGCCGCCACCAGCCAACCGAGGCCGGGACGAACCATCGTCAGGATCGACGCCCCAATGACCGCCGCAGCCGCCAGCGCCCCCAGCACCAGCGGACGGGCAGGTCCGGACGGCCCCGGCCAGCGGCGCTGGATCAGCGACGGGGGCCTGGGCGGGGCGGGTGCGACAGGCCACGCCTGAGCTCGGACGGCGACCGGTGTGGCAGCCGGGCCGGGGCCGACGACCGGGGAGACCTGCGGTCCGGTCGGCCCGGTGGCCGGGAGATTGGTGCTGCCGGGGCTGGTCATGCTGCCTCTTCTCGGTATGTCCCGTCGCACGGGATGGTGACCTGGATGCGGCAGCCGGGCCGGCCACCCCGGTCGGGTCCGGCGGGATCGAGGACACCGATCCGACCGCCGTGCAGTTCGACGACCCACCGGGCGATGGCCAGGCCGAGCCCGGTCCCGCCGCCGGCCGACCGGTCGCCGCGGGTGAAGCGCTCGAACACCCGGGAACGCTCCGCCGGCGGAATGCCCTGGCCCTCGTCGCTCACCTCGAAGCGGAGCTGGTCGCCGTGTTCCTCGGCGCACACCCGTACCGTGCCGCCGGGTGGGCTGTGTCGGGCCGCGTTGTCGAGGAGGTTCGCGAAGACCTGGTGCAGCCGCCACGGGTCCGCGTGGACCGTCAGCGGTGTCGGCAGGTCCCGGAGCTCGAAGCGCACGTCCAGACCGGCACCGGACGCGCTGGCGGTGGCGTGCTCCACCGCCTCGTCGAGGAAGTCCCACACGTCGATGCGTACTCGCCGCAGCGGCACCACCCCGGCGTCGAGTCGGGACAGGTCGAGCAGGTCCGCGACGAGGTGCCCGAGCCGTTGGGTCTGGGCCAACGCCGAACGCAGCGCGGCCGGTTCGGGGTCGGCGACCCCGTCCACCATGTTCTCCAGCACGCCCTGCAACGCGGTGATCGGCGTACGCAGCTCGTGCGAGACGTTCGCGATCAGCTCGCGTCGGCGCTGGTCGGCGGCGTGCAGGTCCTCGGCCATCTTGTTGAACGCCTGGGCCAGCTCGCCCACCTCGTCGCGGGAGGTCGCGCGCACCCGACGTGTGTAGTCGCCGCGGGCCATCGCCCCGGCGGCCGCCGTCATCTCGCGCAGCGGCGACGTCATCCCGTGGGCGAGCACCTGCGAGGTCACCAGCGCGATGCAGATGCTGGTGACCGCCGTGCCGGGCGGGAGCCAACCGATGCCGTACCAGAAGTAACCGATGGCCACGGCCCAGGACGCGACCAGCAGGACGCCGAGCTTCATCTTGATCGAGCGGACGGGATCCAGTGGACGCGGTAGCACCCGTTCCAGCCAGTCGAACGCGCGGCCGATCACGCGGGCATCTCCAGGGCGTACCCGACGCCGTGGACGGTCCGGATCAGGTCGGCGCCGAGCTTGCGGCGCAGAGCCTTGATGTGGCTGTCCACGGTGCGGGTGCCGCTCCCGTCGACCCATCCCCAGACGTCGGCGAGCAGCCGTTCCCGGGGGAGCACCGTGCGGGGTCGTCCCGCGAGGTGGACCAGCAGGTCGAACTCGGTAGGGGTGAGGTGCACGTCCGCCCCGGCCCGGCGGACCCGTCGCTCGGCCTGGTTGATCTCGATGTCGCCGAGGCGGATGGCCGGCGGCGCGGGAGTGGCGGCGGCCCGCTCCATCCGACGCAGCAGGACATGCACCCGGGCGGTGAGTTCCCGCATGGAGAACGGCTTGGTGAGGTAGTCGTCCGCGCCGACCGCCAGCCCCACGAGCAGGTCGGTCTCGTCGTCCCGGGCGGTGAGCATCAGCACCGGCACCGGCCGGTCGGCCTGGATCCGGCGGCACACTTCCAGTCCGTCGAAGCCCGGCAGCATCACGTCGAGGACGACGAGATCCGGCTGTCCGGCGTGGAACTGCGCGACCGCGCTGGGCCCGTCCGCCGCGATCTCCACGGTGAATCCCTCGGCCCGCAGTCGGGCGGCGATGGACTCGGCGATGGTCCGTTCGTCCTCGACCACCAGTACCCGGCGTTCGTTCATGGGTCCTGACTGTAGGGAGCGGCCGTGGAGATCAGTGGTTTGCGTTGTGAATAACCTGTGGAGAACCGCGCGCGGCTGTGGATAACTCGGGGATCATGCCGGCTGGCGTGCGGGAACTCCAGAGCATCCACGAGGACGACCAGGCCTACGAGATCTTCAACGGGATGCGCTCCGGTCGGGCCGAGGCGGAGCCGAGCCAGGTGTGCGGGTTGCCGTACCAGCACCAACCCAGCTTGGGTGCGCCCTGGCTGATCCACAGCGCCGGCACCCGCTTGTCGCCGCAGCGGGAGCCGACCAGCGAGAAGCACCGGTTGCTCGCCAACGCGGCCGGGTGCAGCGTGATGAAGGCGAGCCCCTCGTCGATGCTCAGCGGCAACCGGCCCTGAGCGGTGATCCCCTCCATGGCCGTGGCCGGGGCCAGATTGCGGAACTCCTCGCCCCGGTCGACGTCGAAGAGCAGGTACGCCGGACCGGCCGGCACCTCCAACTCCTTGATCGGGTCGAAGCGGGGCAGGTCGTCCTCGGCGTAGTTCCGGTCGATGACGCCGGGCTTGCGCTTGCCGGCCAGTGTGGTGAGCTCCACCCGTTCCGGCACACCGATCAGGTCCCGGGTGATGACCAGCAGGAACGGCACCCGGGCGTCGGTGGGGGCGGGCAGCCCGGCGACCCCCTCGACCGCAGCGGCCCGCAGTGGCGCGACCAGGTCGCGGAAGGCGCTCTCGGTCAGCCCGGCGAGGGCGGGATAACCGAGCTGCACCAGTCGGTCGAGTTGGTTGTCGAACTCGGATGCGGCGTCGAACGGAGTCTCGGTCACGGCAGGCCTCCCGGAAGTCGTACGGACTAGCGTACAACGTACGGTAGGGCTGCTTCCATTCCCGGCTCAGCGACTCCAGTCCTGCTTCGCGGCCCTGACCAGCTTGTCCTTCAGCTCCCGGGTGTGCCGCCGGCTCACCGGGAGCTCGGTCGAGTCGATCACCACCACGTAGCCGGAGTTGACCAACCGCAACTCCGCGATCAACTTCAACTGCACCAGGTACGACCGGTGCACCCGGACGAAGCCGGCATCGGCCCAGCGTTCCGCGAGCGTGGCCAGCGAAACCCGCACCAGGTGCGACCCCTCGGCGGTGTGCAACCGGGCGTAGTCGCCCTGCGCCTCCACCCAGCGCACCGCCGAGCGGGGCAGCATCCGGGTGGTGCCGGCCAGCTCGATGGGGATGGTCGGGTCCTCCTCCGCGCGGGCCAGCGCCGCCGGGTGCGACGGCACCACCCGTGAGCCGATCACCCGGCGCAGTGACTCGGCCAGCCGATCGGCGCGCACCGGTTTCCGCACGTAGTCGGTGGCGCCCAGATCGAAGGCGTCCACCGCGCCGTCGTCGTACGCGGTGACGAACACGATCGCCGGTGGCCGGGCGAACCGGCGCAGCACCCGGGCCAGCTCCATCCCGTCCAGGCCGGGCATCCGGATGTCCAGGAAAACCACGTCCACGTCGCCGTCGCGCAGTAACCGCAGCGCCTCGGTGGCATCCCCGGCCGTGTGCAGGCGGGCCACCCGGGGGTCGGCCCGCAGGTGGTACGCCAGCTCGTCCAGCGCGGGCGGCTCGTCGTCCACCGCGAGGACGCGCAGGAAACCGGTCGCGTTCACCGCCCCCGTCCCGGTCCGCTCGCTCACGACCCTGCCCGTACGCCCGGGTGGAACTTCGGCACCCGCATGCTCACCTTCGTGCCCGAGCCCAACCCGGTCTCCACGACCAGGCCGAACCGGTCCCCGAAGACCGAGCGCAACCGCTCGTCAACGTTGGAGAGGCCGACGTGCTGGCCCGTGTCCTCACCGGGGTCGCCGGTGCCGTGGGCCAGCTCGGCGATGCCGGCGGTCAGCGTGGTCGGATCCATTCCCACTCCGTCGTCCTCCACCGTGATGTGGCATTCGGCTCCCGCGTCCCGGGCCTCGATGCTCACCATGCCCGTGCCCGGCTTGCGGGACAACCCGTGGCGAACCGCGTTCTCCACCAGCGGCTGGAGGCAGAGGAACGGCAGCGTCACCGGCAGCACCTCCGGGGCGATCTGCAACCGCACCTGCAACCGGTCGCCGAACCGGGCCCGCTCGATGGTCAGGTAGCGGTCGATCGACCGCAGCTCCTCGGCCAGTGTGGTGAACTCCCCGTGCGCACGGAACGAGTACCTGGTGAATTCCGCGAACTCCAGGATCAACTCCCGGGCCCGCTCCGGGTCGGTGCGGACGAACGAGCCGATGGCGGTCAGCGCGTTGTAGATGAAGTGCGGGCTGATCTGCGCCCGCAACGCCCGGATCTCGGCGCGGGCCAGCCGCTCCCGCGACGAGTCCAGCTCAGCCAGGGCCAGCTGGTTGCCGGCCCAGTGCGCCGTCTCCAGGGTGGCCTGCACCAACCCCGGAGGCGGCGGGCTGTCGGCTACCGCCACCAGAGCGCCCACCACCCGGCCGTCGGCCCCCAGCAACGGCGCGACCACCGCCCCGCGGACCGGGCAGTCGACCCGGTCGCAGTGCAGTTCCTGCTCACCCAGCACCGTCGAGCGGCCGCTGCCCACAGTCCGCTGCGCCGCCGCGAGCAGTTGCTCCCCGTGGTGCGTGCCGCGCCCGTCGAGGGCGAGCAGCCGGTCGGCGTCGGCGAGCGCCAGCCCGACCGCGCCCACCAGCGCCCGCAGATGCCGTACGGCCTTCGCCGCGCCCGCCTCGCTCAACCCCGCCCGCAGCGGCTCGGCGGCCAGGCCGGCGGTGTGCAGCACCTCGTAGGTGGCCCGCTGGGTGGCGGTGGCGATGCCACGGCGGGCCCGCAGCCGCAGCACCGCCAGCAGAGCCGCGGTCAGCGCGGTGACGAGTGAGACGACGCCTACCACGGCGGAGAGGTTGGCAGCCACGCAGCGATCCTCGCCCCTGCGAGCCCGCGCGCCAACCCTCTAGTACGCGCCCTTTCGGGCGAGCACCACCCCGACGGTGCGCCACAGGATGCTCAGGTCGTACGCGAGCGACCAGTTGTCGACGTAGTAGAGGTCCAGTCGGACCGACTCGTCCCAGGACAGGTCGGAGCGGCCGGAGACCTGCCACAGCCCGGTCATGCCGGGGCGGACCAGCAGTCGGCGCCGTACGTCACCCAGGAAGTCACCGTCGTCGGCCGGCAGCGGGCGGGGCCCGACCAGCGACATCTCGCCCCACAGCACGTTGATCAGCTGCGGCAGCTCGTCCAGCGACGTGGCCCGCAGGAAGCGACCGACCGGGAAGACCCGAGGGTCCTCCTTCATCTTGAACAGCATGCCGTCGGTCTCGTTCCGATCGACCAGGCTGGCCAGCCGGTCCTCGGCGTTGACGTACATGGTCCGGAACTTCCACACCCGGAACGTGCGCCCCTCGTGCCCCACCCGGGGCTGGCGGAAGAAGACCGGCCCGGGGTCGGAGATCCGGATCGCCACGGCGATGGCCAGGAAGAGCGGGATCAGCAGCAGCAGGCCGAGGCCGGCGGCGACCCGGTCCATCAGGTTCTTGGCCAGCAGCGCCGGCCCGGAGAGGGTCGGCTCCTCGACGTGCAGCAGCGGCAGACCCTCGATCGGCCGGATGTGCACCCGGGGGCCGGCGATGTCGGTGAGCTGCGGGGCGACCACCAGGTCGACACCGGAGCCCTCCAACTGCCAGGCCAGCCGGCGCAACTCGCCCGGCTCGGCGCTGGCCGACCCGCAGACGGCGATGGTGTCCCCACCGACCTCACGGACCAGGGCCAGGACGTCGCGTCCGGCGTACACCGGAACCGGGGTCGGCATGCCTCTGGCCGCCGCGTACCCGTCGGTGATGTGGATGGCGACGGGCATCAGCCCGGCGGCCGGGCTGCGGGTGACCGCCGCGTAGACCTCCAGGCATTCGGGCAGGGTGCCGACCAGCACCATCCGGTGGGCGGCCTGGCCGGCCCGCCGCCGGATGTAGTGCAGCGCCCAGCGGGCCACGAAACGGCCCCAGAGGATCAACAGCAGCGCCCCGAGCAGGGCCGTGCCGACCGTCCAACGGGACAACTCGGTCTTGGTGGCGAAGGCGAGGAACGAGACACTCGCCGCGACCGTCACCGCGGCCCGGATGACCCGCTTGAACTCGTCCGGGCCGAGCCCCAGATAGCGCCGGTCGTAGGCCCTGTTGCTCCAGAGGATGATCACCCAGCCGAGCGGGAGCAGCAGGTAGGAGATGGTGTGGAACCAGGTCGGGTCCTGCTTGGTGCCGGAGAACCCGGAGGCGGCCTGGTCGAAGAGCTGGATCGCGATCCAGCTGGCGAACGCCGCCGCGCCGAAGTCGAGCAGCAGCAGGACCGCGATGTAGGGGCGGTGCCAGCGGGAAACCCGGCGTCGCGACCTCGTCCACGCCGACCGGGGTACGCCGTTGTGGGACGGCGGCGTCGGCGGCTGGATCTCGAAGCTGTCGACGTGCCGCACGAGTCTGCTCCGGCCTTCGTTGGTTACCGGGCGCTGGAGGCTTGCCGTCACCTCACCCATGTCCTCCCGCATGACACGGGCTGCTCACTCGCAGTGAGGGCCCGGGTCGCCCACCGTTCCAGTCTCCCACGCGGGCTCCGACCGGTCGCCGCCCCGAAGGAGATTGGCGACCGCCGGTGCCGGTGCGATCTGGCCGGCTCCGCACCATTTCAGAAGCCGGGGACCGGGGCCACTATACCGATGGATACGCGCGTGACCAGAACGGCGGACCGGAGCTTTCACTCAGTGAGGGCGATTCCGCTCCGTAGTCCTGAAGTGCAATTACTCACCGTACGAGACGAGACAACCGACGGTCAGCCAGCGGCTTGCCGCCGGTCTGGCAGGTCGGGCAGTACTGGAGGCTGGAGTCGGCGAACGACACCTCGCGCACGGTGTCCCCGCAGACCGGGCAGGGCAGCCCGGTGCGGGCGTGCACCTTCAGCCCGGAGCGCTTCTCGCCCTTCAGCTCCGCGGCCCGCTGACCGAGGGACCGCTCTACCGCGTCGCCGAGAACCTGTCGGGTGGCGGCGTGCAGGGTGGCGATCTGGGCGTCGGTGAGCCGATCGGTGATCGCGAACGGGGACAGCTTCGCGGCGTGCAAAATCTCGTCGGAGTACGCGTTGCCCACCCCGGACAGCACCGACTGGTCGGTCAGCACCCCCTTGACCTGCCCCCGCCTGCTCCGCAGCCGCTCGGCGAAGAGGGGCAGATCCGCGGCGAGCACGTCCGGGCCCAGCTTGGCCACCCCGGGAACCGTCGCGAGGTCGGTGACCAGATACGCGGCCAGCTTCTTCTGGGTGCCGGCCTCGGTGAGGTCGAAGCCGGAACCGTCATCAAGGCGTACCCGCACCGCGATCGGGCCCTTGCCCGGACGGAGCGGCGTGGTGGCGGGGAACGCCTCCCGGTAGTGCAGCCAGCCTGCTCGCGCCAAATGCACCACCAGGTGCAGGCCACCCTCGAAGAGGACATCGAGGAACTTTCCGTGCCGACTGGCGTCGACCACCGCCCGGCCGGCGACCTCGGTAGGTGCCGGCTCGTACGTCTTCAGGGCGCTGATCGCGGCGATCTCCAGCCGATCGACGCGCCGCCCCACCGCGCGCTGACGCAGGTAACCCGCGAGCGCCTCAACCTCCGGTAGTTCGGGCACGACACAACGGTAGCCTTCTTTCCCGTGAGCGTGAGGAATGAGCTTGCGAGTTCCCACCGCGAGCGCGAGGAGTGAGCTTGCGAGCCCCGCAGTCGCGAGCAACAGTCGGCACAGCCGCGAACGAGAGGCAAGCTCCGTGAGAATCGTGGTGGCACACAACCGGTACCGGGAAGCCCAGCCCTCCGGTGAGAACACGATCGTCGACTCGGAGATCGCCCAGCTCACCGCCGCCGGCGTCGAGGTGCTGCCCTTCATCCGCAGTTCGGACGAGATCCCGTCGATGTCGAAGTCGGCGAAGGCCCTGCTGCCGATCTCGCCGATCTGGGCGCCCCGCGCCCAACACGACCTGAGCCGCCTGCTCACCGAGCACCGACCGGACGTTCTGCACCTGCACAACCCGTACCCCCTGATCTCGCCCTGGGTGGTGCGAACCGCCCACCGGCACGGCGTGCCGGTGGTCCAGACGGTGCACAACTACCGGCAGGTCTGCTCGTCGGGGATCTACTTCCGCGACGGCGTGATCTGCCAGGACTGCAAGGGTCGGGCGTTGGGTGTGCCCGCGATCAAGCACCGCTGCTACCGCGACTCGGCGGTGCAGAGCGCGCTGATGGCGACCACCCTGGCCGTGCACCGGGGCACCTGGCGCTCGGTGGATCGGTACATCGCGCTCACCTCGGCCATCGCCGATCACCTCCGCGACTACGGCATTCCGGACGAACGCATCGTCGTGAAGCCGAACTCCGTACCCGACCCGGGTCGGCCGGCGCCGCTGGGCGACGGGTTCCTCTACATGGCCCGACTCTCTCCGGAGAAGGGCGTCGACCTGCTGCTGGACGCCTGGCGCCGGCACCCGGTGGGTTCGCTGGGCACGCTGCGGGTGGCCGGTGACGGCGAGCTGCGCCCGCTCGTGGAGGCAGCCGCCGCCGAGCGACCCGACGTGGTCTACCTCGGTCAGCTCGACCGGGCCGGCGTGCAGGCCGCGGTCGAGGCGAGCGCTGTGGTGATCGCCGCCGCGATGTGGCACGACGTGCTGCCCACCGTGATCATCGAGGCGTTGGCGAACGGCCGACCCGTGCTCGGGACGGCGCTGGGCGGCATTCCGTACCTGGTCGGTGCCGACGCCCCGCACGAGCCCGCCGGCACCGGGCCCGCCGAGATCGCCTCCGCCGTCGCCGGTCATTCGCCGCCGCCGGCGGGTCCGCCTGCGGTGCCGGCCGGCCTGGTCACCGGCACCGCCGGCTGGGTGGTCCCGCCGGAAGCGGCCGCGTTGGCCGCCGCGCTCCCGGTCGCGCGGGCCGGTGCCGCCGCGCTCTCCGCACCGGCCCGGCTGCGGTACGAGCAGACGTTCCACCCCGACGTGGTCATCAAGCGACACCTGGACATCTACGCGAGCCTGACCCGTCCTCACTGACCCCTGGTCGGGTCAGCCAGGGAGCGTTGTTGGCGGAGTTGTTCGAGGAGGGCGGTGTCGGCTTCGAGGTCAGGGTGGTCGACCTGCCGATCGAGGTCGACCACGTGTTCGAGTTCCCGGATGGCCTGGTCCAGGTCACCGTCCGCCTGGTGGGCCACCGCGATGTTGTACCGGGTGACGGCTTCGCCGGCCCGGTCGCCGACCTCCCGCGTCATGGGGAGGGCTTGGTGGTAGTGGTCGAGGGCCCGTTGCCGATCCCCCAACCCGTCATAAACGAGGCCGATGTTGTTGCGGGTGGTGGCTTCGCCGGCCCGGTCGCCGACTTCTCGCTGGATGGCCAGGGCCTGGTGGTAGTGGTCGAGGGCCCGCTGCTGATCCCCTGACCTGTAGTACACGCTGCCGATGTTGCCGAGGGTGGCGGCCTCGCCGGCTCGGTCACCGACCTCCCGCCTGATGGGCAGGGCTTGGTGGTAGTGGTCGAGGGCCCGCTGCCGATCCCCCGAGGCGTGGTACACGCTGCCGATGTTGGTCAGGGTGACGGCTTCGCCGGCTCGGTCACCGACCTCCCGCCCGATGGGCAGGGCCTGGTGGTAGTGGTCGAGGGCCCGCTGCTGATCCCCCGAGGCGTTGTACACGCTGCCGATGTTGCTGAGGGTGACGGCCTCGCCAGCTCGGTCATGGACCTCCCGCCGGATGGGCAGGGCTTGGTGGTAGTGGTCAAGGGCCCGCTGCCGATCCCCCAACCTGTCGTACACGCTGCCGATGTTGTTCAGGGTGGCGGCTTCGTTGCCCCGGTCGCCGGCCTGCTGGTACATGGTCAGGGCCTGCTGAAAGTCCTTTAGTGCCGGCCGGGGTCGACCGGTGGCCAACCGCGCCCAGCCACGTTGGTACAGGGCGCGGGCATCCGGGCCGAGGGTCAGCGTCGCGGTGGCCATTGCCTCGACCGCCACGAACCGCGAGGTACGCAACCACACCCGACACACCCTGTCACCTAGATGCCGCGCGATCAGCGACTGCCGACCGGCGACGGCAAGCCGATGCACCTCGACCCATCGGGCGAGGTTCCTCGGGTCAGCGGCCATCGGAACCGGCGGGGTTGAGGACCCAGAGTTGGTAGAGGGACTGCGCGGCGGCGCCGCATGCCTCGATGTACTCGTCGTCGGTGATCAGAGGGCGAACGAGGGGGTGCAGGACGTTGGAGACGTAGTAGCGGGGCTGGTGGGTCTCGGGGTCGATGCCCTCTTCGAGCAGGCCGAGCTGGACGGCCCGCTGGATGTGCCGATCGGCGTCGGCATGTTGGTGCATTGCGTGGACGGTGGCGGCCGGTACGGGTAGTTCGACGACGTTGATCCTGGCGAGCATGCGGCGGAGTTCGAGGGGCTGGGAGTCGAGCAGGTTGTCGGCCAGCACCGTCTCGCGGCGGAACCTGTCGGTCTCGTTCTCGATGGCGGTGAGCAGGCCATCGATGTCGAGGGCGGGATCGTTGACGATCCGGTTGAGCCAGTCGAGCAGGCGGGGATTGCCCGCCGCGGCCTCGATCGCCCGGTCCCGGATGGCCGGGTCGATGGTGGATTCGGGGCGCAGGTTGACCAGATTGGCGATCTTCTTGGTCTGCTCGACGGGGCTGAGGGTCTCCAGAGCCTCGACGGCGACAGTGGTGCCGGCCGGGGTGGGGAAGCGGTAGCGGCTGGTGATGATGACACGGCTCGGGCTGCCGGTGTCGCGGATCGCGGTGAGCAGGGCGGGCAGGATCTCGGCCATCGCCGGGGCGAGCACCCGGCTGCCGTCGTCGCGGGTGTCGAGGTTGCCGGTCTCGAAGTCGTCGAACACGAACAGGCAGGGTGTTCTGCCAAGGAGCCCGTCGGCGTCGAGCAGGTACCGCAGCCGGGTCGGGAGTGGAATCTGCTCGTTGTCGAGAAGCCTGCCGGCCTCCTCGGACTGCTCCCCGCTGTCGAAGCGGATCTTGGTGGTCAGCTCACGAAACTTGATGGCGTCGACCTGGCCGTACCAGACGACATGCTGATGGGTGGGCATGCGTTCCAGGAGCCGGGAGGCGAGGCTGCTCTTGCCGAGCCCACCCATGCCGGCCAGCAGCAGGCCCTGTGCCGCGCCGGGGGTGTCGGCGGGTTGCCGGAGGGCACGCAGACAGCGCTGGATGATCCGCCGCCGGCCGACGAACTCGGCGCGGGACGCGACCCGGGACAGTTGGGTCTGCGGGTCCAGGAACTGCCGGTCGGCGGCGCGCACCTGCGACTGCCTGCGGCCCCGGGCGTGGAGCGGCGTGACCAGGGGAGTCAGCGGAGACCGGTCGGCGTAGACCCGGAGCAGATGCCAGCAGTTGCTCTTCTTGTCGTGAAACAGGTGACGGCGAGCCTCGATGACGGCCTGGTCCAACGACCCGCCGTCGGCCAGCGCCTGGTAGAGAGCTGCGGCGAAATCGGTGGCGGAGACGTCTCCCACCGGTAGCGCCCAGCCCAGCACCGCAGGGGCGCCGGCATCGACCAGACTCTCGCTCATCGAGGGGAAAACCCCACCACCGGGGGCGTCAGCAGTCAGGCAGCCGGAAACGAACACCAGTCGCGGCCAGTGTCCCTGCATCGCCTGGGCGATCTGGTCGGCCGTCGCCGTGGCGCGCCCGCCGAACTCGCCCTCCACCACGAAGACCGGCTCCCCGCCGTCGGTGGTGGCGTGCCCGCTCAGATGCAGCACATCGAAGTGGTCGGGCCCGTAGGCGCGGCTCAGGAACCGGAGCCCTTCCAGGGTGCCGCTCTCCTCGACCACCAGGTCGGTGCCGGTCCGTCGGGTCGCGGCGAGGATCGCCGCCTCCTCGGCCTCGAAGTTGAGCACCGGCTCGACGCCTTCTGGCGAGGCTGCCATGAACAACACCCGCAACGGCCGGTTGTTCGGCGTGACCGGGCTGGTCAGTGCCGCGTGGGTGCCAACCGCACGAACCGGCAACAGCGGTGCCCGCCCTGCCACGGTCAGGAACGTGCCCTCCCGGGCGAGCAGTTCCCAAGGCAGGTGCCGCAACCGCTCCTCGGCGGCGATCCGCAGCACCGCCCCGGCAGGATGGGCCAGGATCGGGGTCAGCCACCGCTGATCGCCGTCGAGGAAATCCGCCAGCCTCGCCCCCAGCTCAGTCAGCCGGACCGCGCCGTACACCTTCTGCGCGTTGGCGTCACTGCTGTAGTCACGCTGTACCAGCGTGATCAGCTCATCGACCGCCGCCCTGTCCAGGTTGCGGGTCTGGGGCGCCGCGCCGTCGAAGGACAGCCGCAGCTCGTAGTAGTTCGAGGTCTGCGCGAAGACCTCCAGTTCGAAGGTGCCCATCTGCCCATCCCGTCGTGGCGGTCAGTTCAGTGCGGCTCGGTGCCTTCCTGCCGCATGGCGATCTCCAGCCGAGCCTGGCTGCCCTCGGCCAGCTCGATCCGGGTGCCGTCCGGCAGCAGCACGGTCACGGCAACGCCTTCCCGGCGGCGGGCGCTCCACCACTCGGCGATCGTCTTGGCCACCTCGACCCCGGAGAACACCAGCCCGATGACCGCGATCACCATCTCGGCCGACCGCTGCACCTGCACTGGCGACACGCTGTCGTCCGGCCCCATCGCCCCGATCAGCGCGGACCGCAGCTCCGCCGCCCAGCGCGCGGCCTGCGCCCCGGACACCTCCACTGTGGCGTTTCCCATCACCCGCACCCTCCCCTGATGCGCCTGGTCAAGCCCGCCCAGGACCGCGGATTCCTGGCCCAGGCCAGACGATCAACGGGTGGACCTTGGCGGCCACTGTACGTTTATTCGCGTCCCGGGACCGCTCGGTAAACCCGGCTGACGGGTTTCCGACTCGCTGACCAAGTCCCGGCGATCGTGGGAAGAACAATGACGACCCATGTCACAGCGGTACATCGCTGGTGTGCCACGGTCCGATCCCTGGACACGCTGAACAGGCAACCGGGAGCAGTGGGAAAAGCGAGGTGGATTCGGCATGGAGGATCGAGAACCATCACCATCACGCCCCGGTCCTCACGCTGCGGCGACCACCGTCGCCCGACTTGTGGAGGTGCATCGGCTTGCTGTCGCCGGTCAGCAGCCGGTGATCGCCCGCGATGCCAGTGTCCGAGTGTGTCGGGTGTGGTTGCGTACCTCGCGGTTCGCGGCGGTCGAGGCAGTGGCCACCGCGACGCTGACCCTCGGCCCGGATGCCAGCGCCCTCTACCAACGTGGCTGGGCGCGGTCGTCGACCGGTCGGCCCTGGCCGGCACTGGAGGACCTTCAGCAGGCCCTGACCATGTACCAGCAGGCCGGCGACCGGGGCAACGAAGCCGCCACCCTGAACAACATCGGCAGCGTGTACATCAGGTTGGGGGATCGCGAGCGGGCCCTGGGCCACTTCCACCAGGCCCTGCCCATCCAGCGGGAGGTCGGTGACCGGGCCGGTGAAGCCACCACCCTCAACAACATCGGCGGCGCATACATCGGGTTGGGGGATCGGCAGCGGGCCCTCAGCCACTTCCACCAGGCCCTGCCCATCCAGCGGGAGGTCGGTCACCGGGCCGGCGAAGCCATCACCCTGAACAACATCGGCCTCGCGTACCACGGGTTGGGGGATCGGCAGCGGGCCCTGGACCATTATTACCGCGCCCTGCCCATCCAGCGGGAGGTCGGTGACCGGGCCGGCGAAGCCATCACCCTGAACAACATCGGCCTCGCGTACCACGGGTTGGGGGATCGGCAGCGGGCCCTGGACCATTATTACCGCGCCCT
>NZ_JBEXHV010000001.1:0-69860 GCF_040608275.1 Micromonospora sp. NPDC005205 | reverse complement strand
ACTGCCCATCCAGCGGGAGGTCGGTGACCGGGCCGGTGAAGCCGCCACCCTGAACAACATCGGCGGCGTGTACGACGGGTTGGGGGATCGGCAGCGGGCCCTCAGCCACTTCCACCAGGCCCTGCCCATCCGGCGGGAGGTCGGCGACCGGGCCGGCGAAGCCGTCACCCGCTACAACATTGCGATGGTCCACCGGGCGGGCGGTGACCTGGACCAGGCGATCCGGGAACTCGAACGCGTGGTCGACCTCGACCGGCAGGTCGACCACCCCGACCTCGAAGCCGACACCGCCGTCCTCGAACAACTTCGCCGACAACGCGCGCAGGACGGCGAGACCGAACTGCCTTCGGGATCGTGATGGTGGAGCGCAGGCATTGGTAGGGCGTTCTTCGTTACCAGGAGGCTCGGGCGGAGAAGGCGATGCTCGCCAGCAGGAAGCCGCCGTTGACGATGGTGAAGGCGACCATCACCCAGAGGACCAGCGCGGGGGCCACGGCGAGCACCACTGCGGCCACGAAGATCACCGCGCCGTAGTCGCGGACCAGCTTCACCAGGCGCACCGGCAGCGAGGTCGAGGTGACCATGCTGGCCGCGTTCGGGCCGGCCTGCATCACGGACGTCACCAGGTTGACCATCCAGGTGCCCGCGAAGGTCGCGACGAGCCAGGTCGGCGTGGCCGGCTCCTGCGCCACGGCGGTGGCGGCCAACGCTGCCACCAGGGCGATCTGCGCGGCCACGTCGCAGAGCACGTCGACGCGAGCGCCGGCCGCGCTGCCCTGGCCGGTCACCCGGGCCAGTTGCCCGTCCGCGCAGTCCAGCGAGTACGCCACCTGCCAGCCGACGAGGGCGAGCAGGCCGACCACCCAGGCCGGTACGTCCCCGGCGGCGACCGGGCCGGCGAGCGCCACGACGGTGACCGAGGTGGCCAGTCCGAGCACCAGGTTGGTGATTGTCAACGCTGTCGGTCGCAGCCCGAGCCGCTGGGCGACGAGCGCTAAGACGGCCCCCAGCCACTGGCTGATCGACTCGCTGAACAGGCCGCCGCCCCGGTTCACCCGGTGGAAGTCGGCGACGGTGGGACGGGGGTCAGCCAAGCTGGTCGCGGATTGCACCGGCGTAGTCTGCCAGCCGCTCCCGGGTCTCGGTAGGCGACAGTGCCAGGTGTTCGAGGATGGTGTACCGGTCGGGCCGGGTACGCGGCGCGAACTGCACCGCCTCGATGAACTGGTCGTCGGTCAGCGCCACCTCGGCGGGGAGCCGGGGCAGGCCGTGCCGGGCGAGGCAGGCCGACATCTCCCCGAAGCGGCGGAGATCTCCGCGCAGCCAGGTGCAGAACAGCGCTCCGAGCCCGGCCAGCTCGCCGTGCGAGGCGGTTCCCGGAAAGAGCGAGTCGACCGCGTGCATGATCTCGTGGCAGCCGCCGCTGCACGGGCGGCTGGTGCCGTCGACAGCCATCGCCAGACCGCTGGAGATCAACGCCTCGGCGAGGACGATCACGAAGGCGTCGTCGCTCATGTCGCCGGGGTGGTTGAGCACCGCCTCGGCGCCCGCCCGCGAGAGCGATGCGGCCAGCCCGTCGACCGGCTCACCGCGTACCTGCCGGGACAGCTCCCAGTCGGCCAGCGCGCTGATGTTGCTGATCACGTCGCCGATGCCGGCCCGGTTGTGCCGGTCCGGGCCGCTCTCCACGAAGTCCAGGTCGACGATCACCCCGATCGGGATGTGTACGCCGTAGGAGCCCTTGATCCCGTCGGTGATCAGGCTGGCCACCGGTGAGGCGATCCCGTCGTTGGCGAGGCTGGTCGCCACCGACACCATCGGCAGCCCTCGGCGGGTCGCCGCGTACTTGGCCACGTCGATGGTCTTGCCGCCACCGATGCCGACCACCGCGTCGTAGGACCGGGCGCGGAGTTTGCCGCCCAGGTCGTCGGCGGCGTCCAGTGTCCCGCCGGAGACGGTGAACACGTCCGCCGAGCGCAGCGACGGTCGGATCAGCTCCGCGATCTGGGCACCCTGACCCGGGCCGACCACCACAGCGACGTCGCCCCCGGAGGAGATCCGCCCGTCGGCCAGGATCGCGCCCAGGTCGGCGACCGCCCCGCGTCGCACGTCGATGTGCAGCGGGGTGAGGACGCTCCGAGCTAGTAGCGGCACGCGATCTCCCGCGCGCGGGCCAGGTCGGCGTGGTTGTCGACCTCGACCCACAGGACGTCACCGATCGGTGCCGCCCGCACCTCCCCGCCCCGGTCGGAGAACTCCTGGTAGCCGTCCTCGTAGTAGAGGTTCGGGTCCCGTCGCCAGGTCGCCTCCAGCGCATCGGCGAGGGCGTCGGCGACCTGCGGTTCGATCAGTGTCGCGCCGATGTACTCCCCGTACGCCTCGCCCGGGTCCATGATCTTGGTGATCCGGGTGAGTTGGCCGGCGGCGTCGAAGGTGGTCTTCATCTCCTCCTCGGCCAGCGGCTTGAGGGTGTCCACGGCCAGCAGGATGCCCGGGCCACGCTCGGCGAGCAGGGTCTTCTCCACGCTCACCGGGTGCACGGTGTCCCCGTTGACCAGCAGCACGCCGCGAGCGAAGTACTCCCGGGCCAGCCAGAGCGAGTAGGCGTTGTTCCACTCCTCGGCCTTGTCGTTGTGCACAAGGGTGAGCGTGACGCCGTACTTCTTCTCCAGCTCCGCCTGGCGGGAGACGACCGCGTCCGCCGCGTAGCCGACGACGATCACGATGTCGGTGAGGCCGACCTCGGCGAGGTTGCCCAGCGCGATGTCCAGGATCGTCGTCTCGCCGTCCACCGGCACCAACGCCTTGGGCAGGGTGTCGGTGTACGGGCGCAGCCGTCGTCCCGCTCCGGCCGCGAGCACCATTCCGATCATCGCGACATCCTCCCTAGTCCTGCTCCGGTCACCGGTGGAGGATAGCGCCGGCCGGGTGCGCCGCTCCGGCCAACCGGGTCAGCCGGGCAAGGCCGCCAGGTCGGCGAGCATGGTCAGGCGCTCCTCCGCGCTGAGCGCGGCGTACGGGGCGGCGGCCCGCCGGTCGGTCTCCAGTTCGATGGCGAGCCGCTCGGGACCGGCCGGCAGGGCGGCGATGCTCGACGCGGTGTGCCCGGCGGCGGTCCAGGCGGCGGCGTGCGCGTCGGCCCGGTGGTGTCGCAGCGTGCTGAGCCGGTTGAGCAGCAGCACGCCCGACGGGGTGCCGTCCGGCTCGTACGGGGGCGCCAGCGCGGTGAAGGCCGAGGAGGCGACCGGGTTCGCCTCCTCGTCGGCCAGCACGAGTGCGTACGACAGCAGTCGGCCGAGCATGGACACCAGCCGGGCCACCCGGTCGTCGTGGCCGGCCCACAACTCCTCGGTGACCTCGGCGTGCACCTGGTACAGCTCGGCGAGGAACGCTGCGCCCCGCTCGGTGGCGGACAGGGCCCCGTCCGGGCCGCGGTAGATCATCCCGTGGGCCACCTGCTTGTCCACGCTCCGCCGGCAGGCGACCGGGTCCTGGTAGCGGGTGATCGCCGCGAACCCCTGCCCGTCGACGGTGCCACCGGGTGCGGCCAGCCGGGTGCGCAGGTCGACCAGGAAGCCGGTGGCGGTGATGCCGCCGTAGCGCTGGGACAACTCGGCGCCACCGCCGTCCCGGCCGGCCAGGATGCCGGCGCGGAAGGTCCGGTCCACGGCCGGTGCGAGCAGCCCGGCGATCCGGTGGGGCGCCAGCTCGACGGCGTTCACAGACCGATCGACCGCAGGACGGCGAAGCCCTCCTCCGCGATCCGCCGGATCAGCCCGTCGTTGACGTCGCGGTGCTCGTCGAGCACCGTCACCTCGTGCTCGGCCAGCCAGCGGTACTCGGTGTGCTTGCCGGCCTCCAGCATCGGGCGGTCGAGGTCACCGTCGACGCGGACCAGGAAGTCGTACTCGGTCCGGGCCAGGCCGTCGTCGCCGACGTAGCTGTACTCGCCCACCTGGCCCAGGACGTGGGAGAGGACCCAGCCGGTCTCCTCGGTGATCTCCCGGCGCAACGCCTCGTCGATGTCCTCACCCGGCTCCACGTGGCCGCCGACGATGTCCCAACAGTTGGGAAACAGGCGTCGGTGTGGTGAGCGGCGCTGAAAGAAGATGCGGCCGTCATGGTCGACGATCAGCGCGCCGGCGCAGCGCAGGGGCTCGGTGGACACCATCCGACAGTAGCCAGCGTCCGCAGCTTGTGCGATGCCGCTCTTGTCCCGGAAACATCCACCGACCACCATGTCCGTACCGAATGCCACCGTCCCAAAGGGGTGATGTGTGATGCAGGTACGGGATGCGATGTCCAGCCAGGTCCTCGTCGTCGGTCCGGAGCACACGCTCCGCCAGGCGGCCCGGATGATGTCGGCCCGCGGTGTCGGGTCGGCGGTCGTGATCGACCCGGATTCCGAAGGCGTGGGGATCATGACCGAACGTGACGTGTTGAAGGCCATCGGCGCCGGTCTGGACTGCGACGTGGAACGCACCGGCGCGCACCTGACCTGGGACGTGGTCTACGCCGGGCCGGAGTGGACGGTGGCCGAGGCCGCCGCCGCGATGGCGCGGGGCGGATTCCGGCACCTGGTGGTGCTGGACGGCCGGGAGGTGGCCGGCGTGATCTCCGTGCGGGACATCATGCGGGTCTGGTCGGAGAGCCAGGCGGTCGCCACCACCTGACCGGGGGTGGTGTGCGGGGCCGGATTGATGGGTAGACATCCCTTGCGGGCGCGGAGATGCCGTGGCCCGCGGGGGAGGTCCCGATGCGCGACGCGGAGCGGCTGGTCGAGCAGCAGTACGCAATGCTCCTGCGTCGGGACGTGGCCCGGCTGCCGGATCTCTACGCCCCGGAGGCGTTCTACGCCATGCCGGGCGTGACGGTTCGTCCGATCGAGCTGCCCGCCCTGCTGCGTACCTGGACCGGCGCCTTCGGAGATCTGCGAGTCGACCCGATGGGCGCGGTCCGCACCGGCGGTGGCGCCGCGGTCGAGCTGCGGCTGACCGGCACCCACACCGGCACCCTGCATTCGCCGTACGGCACCGTCGCGCCGACCGGCCGGCTGGTGAGCTGGGAGGTGGCCGACGTGGTCCGGGCCCGCAAGGGTCGGATCACCGCGTGGCGCTCCTACTTCGACTGGAGTCAGCTCCTCGACGCGCTCGGCGTGCAGCTTGAGGGACTTTCCCGGGGTGCGCAGCACGACGCGCTCGCCCTTCCGGTCTGATCTGCCGCCGACCGGTGGAATGCCGTCACCCGACCCGGTGGCTCAGGATGCGGACATCGCCGTGCCGACCGCGCGTCCCCCGCCGCCGCCCGTACGCTCAATATCCATGACCGCCGAGCAGTTGATCTCCTTTGCCCGTGGGGCTCCCTCCTTGGACATCGTCGATGTCGAGGGGCTCAAGGCCGCCGCCGTCCGCGCCTTCGACGCCGACCCCGCTGGGGTGACGGCGTACGGCACCTCCGTCGGGTACCTTCCGCTGCGGAAGTGGATCGCCGAGAAGCACGGGGTCGAGGCCGACCAGGTGCTGGTCACCAACGGGTCGCTCCAGGCCGACGCGTTCCTCTTCGACCACCTGGTCCGCCCGGGCGACGCGGTGGTGGTGGAGCGCCCGACGTACGACCGGACGCTGCTCAACCTCCAGCGGATGGGCAGTGAGCTGCACAGCGTCGCCGTTCAACCGGACGGCCTGGACACTGCCGAGCTGCGCAAGCTGCTGGAGTCCGGGGTCCGCCCCCGGCTCGCGCACGTCATCCCGAACTACCAGAACCCGGCCGGCATGACGCTGTCGGAGGAGAAGCGCCGGGAGCTGCTCGACCTGGCCGCCGAGTACGAGTTCACGATCTTCGAGGACGACCCGTACGCGGACGTCCGCTTCCGTGGCGAGGCGCTGCCGTCGATGCTCTCGCTGGACACCCGCAACGTGGTGGTGCACGCGTCGAGCTTCACCAAGACGGTCTGCCCGGGTGTGCGGGTCGGTTACCTGGTCGGCCCGGCCGACCTGATCGCCTCCATCGCGAAGAACGCGACGAGCCTCTACATCTCCCCCGGGATGGTGTCCCAGGCGATCGTGCACCAGTTCTGCGTCTCCGGTGACATCGACCGCTCGATCGAGACGGTTCGGGCGGCGCTCGGCGAGCGGGCCCAGGTGCTTGCCGAGTCGCTGCGCCGGCACCTGCCGCAGGCGCGGTTCGTGGAGCCCGACGGCGGCTACTTCCTCTGGGTGGAGTTCCCGGAGGACGTGCTTGTCGACCGGCTCGCCCCGGCGGCGGCCGAGCGCGGGGTCGCCGTGGTCAAGGGCAGTGACTTCGTGCTGGACGGCGGGCGACACGCTCTCCGACTGGCCTTCTCGGCGGTGACCGCCGACCGGATCGACGAGGGCGTCCGGCGGCTCGCCTCGGCCGTCGAGGCCGTCCGCAGCTGACTCAACTGTCGGGTTCCTCACAGAACGACGATGCCGGCCGTCCCGGGGCTCCCCTCCGGGCGGCCGGCTGGCCCACAATGCTGCGAGCGTCACCCCGCGAGCTGCGGTGTTCACCGCCGGCCTCCGGGCCCGGTCCCGCCGGGTCGACGCGGCAGCACAACCTCCCGCCCCCACAGGTGCCGGGTGGGCCGTGTCGTCCCCGCACACCCCCCGATGCGGCCCGGCCCGCCCGGCGCCGCCCCCACGCGACCGCCGTCACACCGGTCCTCGACCGCGATCGGCGTAGCCTGCAAGCCGCTGACTGAGCGCGGGAGGTGACGCGATGACGGATCGGACAGAGCGGGACCGGACGGCACCGTCGACCACCGGTCGGGGCCTGCGACCTCGGGCGTGGCCCTCCCCGGTCCGGGCGATGACCCGGATCCTCAACGCCGACGGCTCGCCGCCCGCGCCGGCCCCCATGGGCACTGGCACCGGCCGCAGCGCCGTGGTCGACTGCGCGCTCTACGTCGACGGCAAGCGGCAGCCCGGCGACTGGACCTACGCGGAGGCGTTGGCCGCTGCCCGCCGCGAGGAGCACGGCTTCGTCTGGATCGGTCTGCACCAGCCGGAGCTGGCCGAGATGACCGCCATCGCGGAGACCTACGGCCTGCACGAGCTGGCGGTCGAGGACGCGGTCAAGGCCGAGCAGCGCCCCAAGCTGGAGCGGTTCGGCGACGTCGTCTTCCTGGTGCTGCGCACCGCCCGCTACTGCGAGCACACAGAGCTGACCGAGAACTCCGAGGTGGTGGAGACCGGGCAGGTGATGCTCTTCATCGGCCCGAACTTCGTGATCAGCGTCCGGCACGGCGACGCCTGCCGGCTCGCCCCGATCCGCGCCGACCTGGAGACCAAGCAGGAGTTGCTGCTGCACGGCCCGTGGGCGGTGGCGTACGGGGTGACCGACCGGGTGGTCGACCTCTATCTGGAGGTGGCCGAGCAGATCGAGGACGACCTGGACGTGCTGGAGGCGGAGGTCTTCGACCGGCAGGGTCACGGGCGGATCCAGCGGATCTACCAGATGAAGCGGGAGCTGGTCGAGTTCAAGCGGGCGGTGGTGCCGTTGCAACGGCCGCTGATGACGCTGACCTCCCAGGTCAACCGGGACGTGCCGAAGGAGATCCGCAAGTACTTCCGGGACGTGCAGGACCACCTGAGCCGCACCGTCGAGCAGGTGAACTCCTACGACGACCTGCTGAACTCGATCCTCCAGGCGCGGCTGGCCCAGGTCACCGTCGACCAGAACAACGACATGCGCAAGATCGCCGCGTGGGCGGCCATCGCCGCGGTCTGGACCTCCATCGCCGGCGTCGAGGGCATGAACTTCGACAACATGCCCGAGCTCAAGATGACGTACGGCTATCCGGTGGCCCTCGCCCTCATGCTCGGCGTCTCACTGGCCCTCTACCGCTGGTTCCGCCGCAACGGCTGGCTCTGAACCGGCGACAGCGCCGCGCACGCGGAAGCGCCGACGAGTGGGTGACCACTCGCCGGCGCTCCGATGCGCTGCTGTTGATCTCAGCGGCGGCCGTTGGTGCGGGCCGTGTCCTTGCCCAGCGCCTTGGTGAGGTCGTCGGTCGGCCGACCGGAGACGTCGGTGGCGCCCTCGGCGACCGACGGGACCTTGTCGGTCGGTCGGACAGCGGTCTGCTTGGCCGGGGCGGTGGTGCTGGCGCTGGAGCCGCCGGCCACCGCCGAGCTGCCCGCGCCGGTCATTCCCGCCGCGCCGGACATGGCGGACCCGTCGGAGCCCCGGGCGGCGGACGGCGTACGCACCTCGATCGAGTCGACCTCGTCGCGCATCGGCTCCAGGGTGCTGCGGGTCGGGTCGTACTCGGCCCACTCCTGCTGCTCCCGGCGGCGACGCAGCGCGACCGCGCCGGCCAGGCCGGCGATGGCACCCGCCGCCAACAGGCCGGTCATCATCGAACCGCGACGACGCGGCTGCTTCTTCTTCCCGGTGATCCGCATGGTCTTCGACTTGGCCTTCCTGGTCAGCGGCCCTGCCTGCGCGGCGCCGTCACGAGCAGCCGCCGCCAGCGGTGCCAGCGTGGTGAGAGTCGTCCCCCAGCCGGTCGACGCGCGGTCGCGTACCTTCGCGGCGGTCGGTGCGACGTAACCTCGGGCCACCTGGACCCGCGGGCCGACGGTCGCGCCAGCGCCCTTCGCGGCGTGGTTGGCTGCCAGCATCAGGTGGCTGATGCTCTGGTTCAGCTCGGCCTTCGCCAACTGCCCCTGGGACTTACGCCGCCCGAATCCAAACACGGTCCTACCTCCTGGGAGTTGTTCCTTCGTCATCCTCCACCTTCGGATGCCTCCGCGATGCCAGATCGGGCACATGGGAGGATCCGCATGGAACTGACCAACGAGTGAGGAGTACCCGTGGCCGAGGCTGTCTACGCCACCCTGCACACCAACGCTGGCCCGATCCGGCTGGAGCTCTTCCCCAACCACGCGCCGAAGACCGTCCGCAACTTCGTCGACCTGGCCGAGGGCAACCGTGAGTACACCGACCCGCGCACCGGTCAGCCGGGCAGTGGTCCGTACTACGACGGCACCATCTCGCACCGGGTGATCAGCGGTTTCATGGTCCAGATGGGCGACCCGACCGGCACCGGCCGGGGCGGCCCGGGCTACAAGTTCGCCGACGAGTTCCACCCGGAGCTGCGGTTCGACCGTCCGTACCTGCTGGCGATGGCGAACGCCGGACCGGGCACCAACGGTTCGCAGTTCTTCATCACGGTGTCCCCGACGCCGCACCTCAACAACCGGCACACGATCTTCGGCCAGGTCGCCGACGAGCAGTCGGTGAAGATCGTGGATTCGATCGCGAGCACCCCGACCGGTCCGAGCGACCGTCCGCTCCAGGACGTCGTCATCGAGCGGGTCGAGATCGAGCGGTCCGCTTCCTGAGCGACCGGCGAGGTACCTTTGCTCGCATGATTGAGCGCTCCGGAGCACAGCCGGTGCCGGTGGACCGTGCGGTGGCGGACGGAGGGTCGGCCCGGTGAGCGAGTCTCCACCGACCACCCCGGTCTGCTACCGGCACCCCGGCCGGGAAACCTACGTCCGGTGTTCCCGCTGTGACCGGCCGATCTGCCCGGACTGCATGCGGGATGCCGCGGTCGGGCACCAGTGCCCGGAGTGTGTTAACGAGGGACGTCGCAGTGTCCGGCCGGCGCGTACCGCCTTCGGCGGCGGTACGGCCGGCCGGCACGGCTATGTCACCAAGGCGCTGATCGCCGTGAACGTGCTGTTCCTGCTGGCCTCCATCGCCTCCGCCCGGGGCGGGGACGCGGCGGCCGGCGGTTCCGGCTTCGGCGGCCTGATGGGTGGCAGCACGCCGCTGACCGAGTGGGGTGCGGTGCTCGGCCGGGCCTACCTCGCCGACTACACGCTGGGCGGGATCGCCGAGGGCCAGTGGTACCGGTTGGTCACGGCGATGTTCCTGCACTATGGCGTACTTCACCTGCTGCTCAACATGTGGGCGCTGTGGGTGCTCGGGCGGTCGTTGGAGGCCAACCTCGGGCGGGTGCGGTTCGCCGCGCTCTACCTGATCGCGGGCCTCGGCGGCAACGTGGCCGCCTACCTGTTCAGCAGCCCGCGGGCGGCCACCGTCGGCGCGTCGACGGCCGTGTTCGGTCTCTTCGCCGCGCTGATCATCATCGAGCGCAGGTTGGGCCGGGACATCTCCCGGATCATCCCGATCCTGGTGATCAACCTGGTGTTCACGCTGGCCGTGCCGGGTATCTCGATCCCCGGGCACCTGGGCGGCCTGGTGGTCGGCGCGCTGATGGCGTTGGTGCTCGCGTACGCGCCACGTGGTCGGCGCACGCTGGTGCAGGTCACCGGTGGGGCGCTGATCCTGCTGATCCTGCTCGCGCTGGTGCTCTTCCGGACCGCCGCACTGCTCACCTGACAGACCGCCGCACTGCTCACCTGACAGACCGCCGCGCTGCTCACCTGACAGACCGCCGCGCTGCTCACCTGACAGGGCGGGCGGCGAGCAGTGCGGCGGCCACCTCTTCCGGGGTGGCCCCCAGGTCGTACCGGCCGAACAGATGCAGCGAGTTGCCCGCGTCGATCTCCAGGGTTTCGCTGGTCAGCCCGAGGCGGGGCCGCCGGTCGACGGCGATCGCCTCGACCGTCGACCAGGGCAGCAGCCGCCGGCCGGCGAAGCCGTGGATGACGGTGAGCCCGGCCGGGTCCACCGCCAACCGGACCGGCGCGACCAGGTCACGTACCGCCCAGCCGGCCAGCGCGGCGGCGGCCAGGACGGCCAGTGCCAGCCGGACCGGGTCGCCGTCGGCGAAGAGCAGACCGAGCGCGATGAGCAGAACCGCACCGGCCAGTTTCGCCGCCGGCAGGCTCGCCGGCACTCGCCACTGCCGGGCCGGGGAGGTCTCAGTCACCCGCCCAGCATGCCAGCGGTAAGCCGCTCCCGCGCGGGTCGATCATGCAGTTGTGGTGCCCCTCATATGGTGCGAAGCGGGAGCTTCTGCCCACCACAAGTCCATGATCGACGCCGGAGGGTCGATGGACGACGTAGGATCGGGGCAGCCCAAGTTACCGGGGAGTAAACATGAGTGACGCGGTCATCGTCGGCGCGGTACGTACCCCGGTCGGACGGCGCAAGGGCAGCCTCGCCGGCGTCCACCCGGTCGACCTCTCGGCGCACGTGCTGCGCGCCCTCGCCGAGCGCACCGGGCTCGACCCGGCCCAGGTCGACGATGTCTTCTGGGGCTGCGTGTCCCAGGTCGGCGAGCAGTCGTGGAACATCGCCCGCAACGGCGTGCTCGCCGCCGGCTGGCCCGAGACGGTCCCCGGCACGACGCTCGACCGGCAGTGCGGCTCCAGCCAGCAGGCCCTGCACTTCGCCGCCGCGACGGTGCTCTCCGGTCAGGCCGACCTGGTGGTCGCCGGCGGCGTCGAGTCGATGACCCGGGTGCCGATGGGCTCCAGTGTGGCCGGCGGCATGCCCTTCAGCGACCAGTTGCGCGCCCGTTACCGGGGCGTCGAGGGCTTCGCCGACGACGCGCCGCTGCCGTTCAACCAGGGGGTCGGGGCCGAGCTGATCGCCCAACGGTGGCGTCTCTCGCGCACCCAACTGGACGAGTTCGCGCTGGCCAGCCACGAGAAGGCGGCAGCCGCGCAGGACGCCGGCGCGTTCGACAGGGAGCTGACGCCGGTGCCGCTCGCCGACGGCGGCAAGTTCGCCGCCGACGAGGGCATCCGCCGGGAGACCTCCCTGGAGAAGCTGGGTGAGCTCGCCACCCCGTTCCGCGCCGACGGCGTCGTGACCGCCGGTTCCGCGTCCCAGATCTCCGACGGCGCCGCGGCCCTCGCGGTGACCACCTCCGACTGGGCCAGCCGACACGGCCTGCGCCCGTTGGCCCGGATCCACACCGCAGTGGTCGCCGCCGACGACCCGGTCACCATGCTCACCGCACCCATCCCGGCCACCGCGAAGGCGCTGCGCCGCGCGGGGCTGGGCATCGAGGAGATCGGGGTGTACGAGGTGAACGAGGCGTTCGCCCCGGTGCCGCTGGCCTGGCTGGCGGAGACCGAGGCGGACCCGGAGCGGCTCAACCCGCGTGGCGGGGCGATCGCCCTCGGCCACCCGCTCGGCGGCTCCGGTGCCCGGATCATGACGACCATGCTCCAGCACATGCGGGACAACGGCATCCGCTACGGCCTTCAGACCATGTGCGAGGGCGGCGGCATGGCCAACGCCACAATCGTCGAGCTGGTCTGAGGACACCGCCACACACCGGTCACTCCCGCCGGGGCGCCGGTGGGGGCGCGAGCCGGCCGTTGGGCATGTGCACGACCCGGAGGAACGCGGGTAGTCGCCACGGCCTCGGCCCACCGATGACGACGTCGCGCCGCAGCACCGCCTGCGCGGTGCTGATCCGGCCGAACATCATCAGGTTGAACCGGGCGGGGCGGAACGTCACGCTCGCGTCGAACGGGGCGTCGGGAGCCGCGATCCACACCCGGCGGTCGCCCAGGGTCAGCGTCGTCGTCGGTACGTACCGTGAGCGGAACTGCACCGACACATCGTGCCGGGGCGTCGGCAGTTCGGTGTTGAGCAGCACCCCGTACGTGTCGCGCAGCATGTCGAACATGAACAGGTCCCAGTAGAGCGCGGCGTGCTCGTCCGGCATCGGCCACGCCCGGCGGAGCGCCCGGGCGATGTCCCAGCCGTGCACCAGCAGCTCGTTGGTCAGATGGGCGAACAGGCCGCCGACCGTCACCCGCGCGTTGCCCAACCAACTCACCGTCGATCGCGGATCAGCCGACGTCGCCAGGAGGCGGTCGACCATGGTGTTCAGCTGCGTCAGCAGCACCTGCGGGTCGCGTTCGGTGAAGTGGGCGAGCACGTGGGCATTGACGTCGGCCACCGTGTCCACGTTCGTGGTGGCGAGCAGGTCCTCCAGCCCCGGCACCCGGATGGGGACCTCGGTGCCCTCCAGTCTCGACACGTACAACATCGCGATCGACACCACGTGTGCCAGCGTGTCGGCCACTGTCCAGTCGGCGGTCGCCATGACGACGGGCGAGGGCGCGGCGGCCACCAGGTCGGTGAACCGGTCGGTTGCCGTTCGCAGTGCCGTGTTGGCCACACTCCACCGGCCCGGGTCTGCCACGCCAGTCATCCGAACAGCATCGGGGACCTGACGTGCCGGAGCATCTTCGAACGTGCCGTCTTCGCCACAGGCGGCAGGTCCGGATCGGCGTCAGTGGTTGTAGAACATGGTGGGGAACCAGCCGAAGCCGAAGATCGAGGGCACCCGGACGTCCCAGTACACGACTGTGAAGACCCCGAGGGCGATGAGCAGGGCGCCGCTGAGCACCATGCTGCGCCGTACGTCGGCGGCGAGCCAGCCGATGAACCGGCCGCGGGTGAGCATGATCAGCAGTGCGAACAGCGCGGTGACCACGACGATGTTGCCGAGGGACTGCAGGATGAACGCGGCCGAACCGTACAGCGGGTTGCCGCTGTCGACCGCCCAGTGGAACAACTTGTTGAACAGCGGGTACGGCCGGCCGATGAGGAAACCGCCGATGAGCGCGCCGAGAGTGATCACCCGCGCGACCGGTCGATCGGCGAACACGTCCCGCACCGTCCCGATCGCGGCCAGGCCGAGGTAGATGAGGGCCAGTCCGATGACACCGAACACCACTGACGACTGGATGATGCGTACCGGCACCCCACCGGCGGTCTCGGTGGACAGCTGGGGGAGCCGGTCGCCCAGGAGGACTCCGACGAACCCGTACGCCGCAGCGACAGCGACCATGCCCAGGGTGAGGTAGCCGACCGGCCGCAACAGCAGCCGGAGCCGGTCGCCGTTGCCACCGCTTGCCGCGCCGAGCGGCCCGATGGACGCGAGCATCGCGATGTTGCACGCGGTGAAGGTGCCAGCGAGGCCCGACACGAACGCGAACACCAGGCCGGCGGCGGTACCGGAGATCGCCGTCGCCTTCGCGTCGTGACCGAGGAGCCCGCTGGCGACACTGTCACCGATGACCGAGTCGACGAACTCGTAGGACCAGAGCACGGCAAGCAGGACTCCGGCCGCCACGCTCACCGCGATGATGAGCCCGTTGCGGTGTGGACGCTCGGCGACGAAGGGTCTCGCGAAGTCTCGGGTGCCTGTGGTCGGCGTTTCCGTCATAGCTCTACTCCCCGGGCCGATTCGCGCGTGACTATGCGCAGCGATGATGTCGCTCAGGGTTGCCCCGGCGCATCTCGCAGAGTGCTCAATCGGCAGAGGTGCGGGCCTTCGGTGGGACGCCGCGACGTGCCGGCCGGAAAAGCGGTCCCCAACGTCGGGCAGACGGCCTAGGGTGCCCAGCGTGACGACGATCGCCGGTGAGCGTGCCCCCGACTGGTCCAGCAAGCAGTGGCAGGTGCGGGCCCGGTCCTGGCTCGACGCGCAGCTCAGCCGGGCCGGCCGACGGGTGACCGGGCCGGTGGAGCCGAGGCTGCGGCCCTGGTCGCTGGTGTGGCGGGTGCCCACCGACGACGGTCCGGTCTGGTTCAAGGCCAACAACCCGGGCACCGTGCACGAGGCCGTCCTGATCGCGGCGCTCGCCGAGTTGACGCCCGACCGGGTGCTCACGCCGATCGCGGTGGACCCGGCGCAGGGCTGGTCGCTGCTGCCCGACGGCGGCGAGTTGTTGCGCGAGGTGCTGGCGCGCGACCCCGACCTGGCGCACTGGGAGCGGGCGCTGCCCGGGTACGCCGCGCTGCAACTGGCGAGCGCGTCGCGCGCCGACGAGCTGGTCGCCTCGGGCGTGCCGGATCAGCGTCCGGAGGTGCTGGCCGGTCTCTTCGCCGAGCTGCTCGACGATCACGAGGCGCTGCTGATCGGCGCCGAGGGTGGGCTCCGTCCGGAAATGCACGAGCGGTTGCGGGCCGAACTGCCGGCGTACGCGCAGCGGTGCCGCCGGCTCGCCGACCTCGGCATTCCGGCGACCGTGCAACACGACGACCTGCACGACGGCAACGTCTTCGCCGGCGCGGCCGGGTACCGGTACTTCGACTGGGGCGACGCCTCCGTGGCGCACCCGTTCGGCACGCTGCTGGTGACCCTGCGCACCGTCGGGCACGCCGGGAAGCTTGCCCCCCACGACGCCCAGCTGGTGCGGTTGCGCGACGCGTACCTGGAGGTGTGGACCGACCGGTACGACCGGCGGACCCTCGTGGAGGCCGCCGACCTCGCTATCGGCCTGGGTCCGGTGAGCCGGTCGCTGTCCTGGCGTCGGGCGCTGGACACCGCCGAGGAGTCCCGCGCCGAGTACGCCGACGCGGTCCCGGGGTGGCTGGAGGAGCTGTTCGCCGCCAGTCCACTTCAGCCGAACTCCTGACCATGATCCGTCCGAGTCGGAAGTCGGACAGGCAGTGCGACAGGCGGCGTGGAACTTCCAAAAATTCCAGGTGACCCACGTCACCCTGCTGGGGACGTCGTTGGGCAGGTCATGGACGTCTTCTCCCGAACGTTCCTCCCGGCCGCCGCTGAGGCTGGCCTGGCCGTGCAGACGGTGAGCCGGCACATGCCGGTCTTCCGGCGCTGCGTCGGCTCCGGTGACGCCACCATCCTGGTCACCCGTTGCAGCCGCCCCGACCGCCCGGTCACCGGCGACTACCTGTTGCTACTCACGCACCGCCGCCTGGTGGTGACCCAGCAGACCCGCGTCCTGCACCGACTACGCCTGCACCTCAACACCGAGTTGCGCGAGCTGAGCAACGTCACCTGGAGCCCGGACCCGCGGCTGCAGTCGGTCGAGATGGCGGCCACCGCGATCGACGGGATCCGTGAGCGGTTCCTGATCCGGACCAGTCACCCGAAGCAGGTCTGGCAGCTCGACGCGTTGCTCAACCAGGCGTTCCGGACCCGCCTGCGGCCGCCCGGCGCGCGGGTCGTCGCCAGCATCGGTGACGCGCCGGCCGCCGCCCGACCCGGGCTGTTCGCTCCGTCCTGGTGAGCTGACCCCGCCTTTACCTAACTCGAACACACACCGATCGCGCCGAGCCTGCGCGGTCGGCAATCATGGGCCGGTGACCGTCGAACCACCGCATCGCGGGCTCGTCCTCGTCGTGGAGGACGAGCCGGCCATCGCCGACCTGGTCCGGCTCTACCTGACCCGGGACGGGTTCGGCGTCCACCTGGAACGTGACGGCGAGGCCGGTCTGAGCGCGGCCCGCCGGATGCGCCCGGTGGCCTGCGTCCTGGACATCGCGCTGCCGGGTCTGCCCGGCACCGAGATCTGCCGCCGGCTGCGCGAGGCCGGCGACTGGACCCCTGTCATCTTCCTCACCGCCCGTGACGACGAGGTGGACCGGATCGTCGGCCTGGAGTTGGGTGCCGACGACTACGTCACCAAGCCGTTCAGCCCTCGGGAACTGGTCGCCCGCGTCCGCGCGGTGCTGCGACGGTCCGCCGGCGGCCCGGAGGGCGCGGACCGCCCACGTGTCGTCGGCCCGGTGACCCTCGACCCGGCCCGCCGCACTGTCACCGCCGCCGGTGCCCCGGTGCAGCTCACCTCCACCGAGTTCGACCTGCTGGCCCACCTGATGGCCCGGCCCGGCCGGGTCTTCACCCGGGAGGAGCTGCTGGCCGGAGTCTGGGGCTACGCGGCGCACGCCGGCACCCGGACGGTGGACGTGCACGTCGCCCAGGTGCGGGCGAAGCTCGGCCCGGCGAGCGTGATCCGGACCCATCGCGGCGTCGGGTACGCGGTAGATGCCTGACCACCCCCGGCACGTCGAGTCGCCGACCATGGCACTGCCGGTGGTCGGCGCCCCACCCACCGCACCCCGACGAGGCCGACCCGGCCGTACGCTGACCGCCCGCGCGGTGCTCGTCACCTGCGCGGTGGCGCTGGTGTCGGTGCTGGTCACCGCCATCGTCGCGGTGCCGTTGGCGATCCGTGGCGCGGAGCGGAGCGAGCAGGAAGCGCTCGCCGCCCAGGCCCGACTCGCCGCCGAGGTGCTGCGGACCCGCCTCGACCGGGGACGCAGCGCCGACGAGGAACGGCTCATCCAACAACTGCGCGACCAGGGCATCGACGCGTACCTGATCCGCCGTGGGGCGGTCGACCGGGCGGGTCTGCCACCCCGGGTGGTGCAGCGGATCGGGCAGGGCCGCAACCTGTCGGCCCGCCGCTCCGTCAACGGTGAGCGGGCCCTGGTCGAGGGTCGGGCCCTGCCCGGCGGCAACGGGGTGGTGCTCTCCCGTCCGCTGGCCGACGGGCTGTGGGCCCGGGTGCTGCTCAGTCTCTGGTTGCCGCTGCTGGCCGGGTTGACCTCCGGTGTGGTGGCCGGGCTGCTGCTGGCCCGTCGGCTGGCCCGGCCGATCCGGGTCGCGGCCACCGCCGCCGCCCGGCTGCGCGCCGGTGACCGGGCCGTCCGGGTGCCGGTCGAGTCACCGGACGAGGTCGCCGACCTGGCCGAGGCGTTGAACGGTCTGGCTGCCGCTCTGGCCACCAGCGAGGGCCGACAGCGGGAGTTCCTGCTCTCCGTCTCGCACGAGCTACGCACTCCGCTGACCGCGATCCGGGGGTACGCCGAGGCGCTCGCCGACGGGGTGCTCGGCGCCGACGACACGGTGGACACCGGTCGGACGATGCTGGCCGAGGCCCAGCACCTGGACCGGCTGATCGGCGACCTGTTGGCACTGGCCCGGCTGGAGGCCGCCGACTTTCCCCTGGAACCGGTACCGGTGGACCTGACCCAACTGGCAGTTGACGCGGAGCCGACCTGGTCCGGTCGGTGCGCGGCGGTGGGCGTGCCGTTCCGGGTGGAGACGCCCGGTCAGCCGGTGCCCGCGTACACCGATCCGGGGAGGATCCGGCAGGTCCTGGACGGGCTGCTGGAGAACGCGCTGCGGGTCGTACCCCCGGGGTCGCCGGTGGTGCTCGCGGTCCGGCCGGCCGGCGCGGACCCGGCGCACGGCGGCGTGTTCGAGGTCCGCGACGGCGGGCCCGGCTTCACCGACGACGACCTGGCGGTGGCCTTCGAACGCGGTGCGCTGCACGAGCGTTACCGGGGGGTGCGCAAGGTGGGCAGCGGGCTGGGGTTGGCGCTGGCCGCCGGGCTGGTCCGCCGGTTGGGCGGGGAGATCGTCGCCGGGCACGCGCCGGAGGGCGGTGCCGCCTTCACCGTCCGGCTGCCCGGTGATCCTTACCTGACCCGAACATCGTCCTGACGCTCCGCTCGTCGTTCCGGGGAAGGCTGAGGGCTCCACTGACCGAGAGGGAGAGTCATGCCACGTTGGGGTATCGCCACCGGCACCACGGCACTGCTCGCGGCGGTCGCGCTCGGCGTCAGCGGCTGCGGCGCGGCCGAGGTGGCCAGCCAGCCCGCCCGGGATGTCGCCGTCGAGGTCGCCGCAGCCATGGGAGTCGAGGGGCAGGCGCTGGCCGCGATGGGCTTCGACGCCGACGACCTGGACGTGCTGACCGTCGCCGCACCGGCCACGCCGACGCCGGGTACGTCCCCCAGCGCCAAGGAGAAGGCCCGGGAGAAGCGCGGTGAGGAGTGGCGCAAGCGCCGCCAGGCCCGCGTGCTGCTGCGTAAGAACACCCTGCACGGTGAGGCGGTGGTGAAGACGAAGGACGGCGGTACGCAGACCGTCGCCGTGCAGCGCGGCGAGGTGACAGCGATCGACGGCGACTCGATGACCGTCAAGTCCACCGACGGCTTCACAATGACCTGGACCTTCGGCGACGACCTGCGGGTGGTCGAGCGGCGGGCCACGGTGCAGCCGAGCGAGGTGAAGGTCGGCGCGACGCTCGGCGTCGCCGGCGCGAAGGACGGCGACAAGGGCGTGGCCCGGCTCATCCTCATCCCCCGAGCCAAGTGAGCGAAAGGGGGGCCCTGGCCGACGCCAGGCCCCCCTTTCCCGGTTTCAGTAGACGCGGGAGCCGATGAAGTCGTCGTGACCGTAGCCGACCGGGTTGGCGGCGGTACGTGCCTCGAACGACCACTGCTGCCTGTTGCTGGTGGAGCAGGTGGCCAACCGCAGCCGGGGAGCGCCCGACGACGGGCTGTCGAACGCCACGCAGAGGTTGCTGGCGGCGGCCGGCCTGATCTGGTTGCCGACGAAGGCGAACTGCTGGGCGGCAGTGCCGTTGCAGTCGTAGATGTTGACCGCGGTGCCGGCCGTCATCGATCCGCCGGCGACATCGAGGCAACGGTCGTGGGAAAGCTCCGAGTGCAGCGACCGCTTGGCCGAGTCGTACCAGAAGCCCTGGTTGCGCCCGCCGTGGCAGCCGTACGACTGTTGGGCGGTGCCGTTGCGGGAGTCGTACCCCTTACCGTCGACGCAGGTGCTGGTCGCCAGGTTGCGCAACTGCTTGAACTGCATCAGGCCGGAGTAGAGCACGCCGCTGCCGGTGCTGGCCGGGTCGACGCAGGTGGCCTGGTTCTGCCCGGAGTTCCAGAACTGGGTGATGCACTGGGCGAACATGCCGTGCCCGCGCGCGTTGGGGTGGAACGACTGCCGGGCGGCGTTCTCGTTCCAGATCCCGATCTCGATGTTGAGGCCGCGTACCGAGGTGTTGTCGGTGCACACCTCGTGGCCGTGGAAGAGCCGGCTGGCGTCCAGATAACGGGTGCCGGTCTGCGCGGCCGCCGCCCGCAGCGCCGACTCGAACAGCGGCACCGCCTTGTTCCGGGCGAACGCGGCGTCGGCCAGGTAGAGCAGGCAGCCGCCGGAGTACCAGCCGGGGAAGTTCGGGTTGTCCTCCACGTCCGGGCTGGCCGGGCTCGGGTACGACATGAGCACCAGCTCGTAGTCCGTACGCAGGTAGCCGGCCCTGGTCATGGTCTGCCGGATGTCGGTGAGGGCGTCCGCAACCGCCCGGCGGCTGCCGTCGGTGCGGATCGTCCACTGGTCGGTGTAGTCGGGGTAGCAGTTGCCCTGGAGGAAGACCCGGCTGACAGCGCAGTCGGTGGCGACCGGACCGAACTGGATGGTGCCGTCGCCGTTCGCGCCGACCACCACCCAGATCAGCTTCACGTGCGTGTTGCGCGCTTTGATCCCCAGGTAGTCGCCCTGGTTGAGCTCGTTGTGCTGGGTGGGGCCGCCGGCGATGAGGTTCCACGGGGTGGCACCGGAGCAGGCGATGTTGTAGCGCGCGTCCGACGGGATGCCGGTGCGGAACACCGCCTGGTCGTACGAGCGGTCGCACCAGTTGCCGTCCTGGTGGGTGCCGGGGACGTAGTTGCCGACGCCCTCACCGGAGATCTGACTGTCGCCCATGGTGATCAGCGCGGTACGCCGTTGTTCGATCGGACGGATCGCCGGGCTGCCGTAGAGGGCGGTCGCCTCGGCGGCCCGGATGGCTTCGAGGTTGGCGGGGAGTGGTTGGACGGTTGGTCGGTCGGCTGCGGTGGCGGGGGTGGCCGGTCCGGCGAGCATCGGTAGGACGAGAGCGGCGACGGCGACGGCGACGGTGATGGCCCGTCGTCGGGTCGCGCGTTCGGGCCTGGCGGGGATTGCAGGCATCGACGCACTCCTTTCGGCTCAATCGCGGGACGTCGATTGAGTTACCAGACGGTAACGTGCGAATCAACAGATGTGAATGCGCTTCAGATCCTTGCGCGCGGAATGCAGAACCGCCCGGATCGGACTATCCGACCCCCCACGGCGGCTTTAGCGGCCCGGCGGCAGGGCGTAGCCGACGTAGCTGCGGAACTCCAGCCGCCAGCCGGCCGGGACGAGTTTGGCGCAGGCCGCCTTGTTGCCGGTGCAGACGATCGCGTCGACCGAGGCGGGATCGGCCGGCGGTCGTTCCGGCAACACCGACTGCAACGCCACCAGGTCCGGTGAGCCGCCGTCGGGCTGCCGCAGCAGCAGCCACCACGGGTACTCCCAGTTGTCGTTCTGCTGCACCAGCCCGATCCGTCGCGCACCACTGTCCTGGACCGCTGTCGCCGCCCAGCGGAACTCGTCGGCCCACTGGGGGCGGCGCAGGAACCGGGTGTCCCAGTCCGAGGTGGTGAACACCGAGCCGGAACCGACCAGCCGGCGCGGGAAGCCGTACGACAGTGCGAGCACTCCGGCCAGCGCCGAGGTGGCCAGCACGGTGACGGCCGCCACGGCGGCAACAGTTCGACGCCCACCCGCGCGGTTGCGCAGGAGAGCGTCCAGCCAGAGGCCGGCGAGGGGCGTGGCGAGCACGACGGCGTAGAGCAGCAGCCGGTTGCCCCACGGCTGCCACTTGATCATCGCGGTGTGCAGCAGCACGGCGGTCAGCACCACCACGGCGTACGCCCGCAGCGACCCCGCCCGCTCGGAAGTGATCCGCCGTGGTCGGGCGAGCGCGATCACCGCACCGATCACCGCCAACGCCCCGGCCAGCGGGAACGCCACCCGGTCCTCGTCCGGATACCAGGCCGGCTCCGGGAACAGCTCCCGCCCGAAGGTGATCGCGCGGTCCTGCGGGTCGACCCCGATCGCCTCGGCGCCGCTGATGATCACTTCGGCTCCGGCCCGACGCAGCGGTGCCAGCGGCGTGTCGAATGCGGTGTGCCCGATCCGCAGCGCGTTGACCACTATCGACGCCGGGTCGTGCCGTTCCATGGGGATGGACTCGCGCAGCCGGGGCGGCCCCAGCGGGTGCCCGAACTCGGCGGTCACCCGGGCCAGGAAGGGGCCGACCACCACGGCAGCGACCACCAGGATCAGCACCGAACCGCCGACAGTGCGGGCCAACCCACCGATCGGCCAGGCCCGCCGACCCCCGGCAGGCGCTGTCGGGCCTGCCAGCGCCGATCGATCGGCTCGGGCCAGCCTCAACTGAGCCAGGCCCCAGAGCACCAGCAGCGGGCCGACCGCGATCAGGCCGCTGGTCTTGGTCACCGCGGTCAACCCGGTGGCCGCCCCCAGCCCGAGCAGCGTGCCCCAGCCGGTCCGTCGACTCAGCCCGTCCAGCGTCAGGGTCGCCGCGCAGGCCACCCACGCCGCGCAGATCAGGTCGGTCTGGGTGCTGGTCGCCTGGAGCACGACCATCGGCGTGGTCGCCAGCACGAACGTGGTGAGCAACTGGGCCCGCCGGCCGCCGCCGAGCTGCGCGGTGATCCGTGCGGCCACCAGGAGGCAGACCACTCCGGCCGCCCACTGCACCAGGTTGTGCAGGTGGTCCCCGCCGGTGAGCAGGCGCAGGTGCAGCAGCAGGTACTCGGCTCCGGGCGGAATGGTCACCTGCCGGTGGATGGCGGTGGGCCAGAAGTCCAGGTCGCCCTGGGCCACCCAGTGCTCCACCTTCGGCAGGTGGTACGTCTGCGAGTCGAAGTTGTTCGGCTCGGCCAGCAGCGCGACCAGCAGCTCCACCAGGACCAGCCCGCCGACCGTGCCGGCGAGGAGCCGCTCACCCGGCCGGGCCGTACGCCACGCCTCGACCGCTGCACCACGAAGGTCAGCGAACCCCCGAGCAGCCCGGATCGGCGCGGGGCCGGGCTCACCGCGCTCGGCGGCCGGGGCGGACACGTCGGGTCCGCCACCGGACACCACAGCGCCGACCGGGACCGGCTGCGGTGCGGTGCTGACTGCCGGCGCAGCGCTGACCGGCACCGGTGCGGCGGCGCTCGGCTGCCCGGGGCGGGTCGCCCGTCGCCAGCGCAGACCGACCGCCGCCGCGGCTGCGACCAGCAGAAGCAGCCAGGCAACTGTGAAAGCGCCTCGGGTCAGCGCATGCGACGCGCCGAGCACCTCGACGACGAGCACCGCGTACGCCCCGCTGAGCAGAACGGCGCGCACCACGGCGAGCCGCAGCGGTGCCACCGCGCCAGCCTCTCGTGGCATCGCCGCGACGATGAGCAAAAGCACCGCGGCGGCAGGAACCACCGCGAGCAGGGAGCCGGCAGCCGACATGGCGGAAGTAAACACCATTGATCTGAGGCCGCCGCGTCGACTGCCCAGCGGTAGCGGTACGCGGTAAACAAACCAACCAGGTTAGGCTATGGCCGACGTGTTGCCGCCACCGTGGAGATCCCCGTGAAGCTCTCGATCCTCATGCCGGTCTACAACGAGGAAGAACGCATCGCGGATGCCCTCAAGCAGGCATTGGCGGTTGACTATCCGTGTGAGATCGAGTTGGTCGTCGTCGACGACGGCAGCCGCGACGGCACCGGCGAGGTCCTCGGTCGCGCCGACGACGCGCGCCTTCGGGTCATCACCCACCAGCGCAACGCCGGCAAGGGTGCCGCCATCAAGACGGCGGTCGACAGCGCGGAGGGTGACTACATGGTCATCCTCGACGCCGACCTGGAGTACGACCCGCAGGACATCCCCAAGCTGCTCGACCCGGTGCTCGACGGCCGGGCCACTGTGGTCTACGGCAATCGCACCTTCGGCAGCCACAGCGCCTACAGCTTCTGGTACGTGATGGGCAACAAGGGCGTCACGATGGCGGCCAACGTGCTGTTCAACTCGTACATCGGCGACCTGGAGACCTGCTTCAAGCTGATGCCGGTGGCGCTCTACCGGTCGCTCGGGGTGCGCTCGCGCGGCTTCGGCATGGAGGCCGAGGTGACCGGCAAGCTGCTGCGTCGCCGGATCCGGCCGTACGAGGTGCCGATCAGCTACCGGGCACGCGGCCGGGAAGAGGGCAAGAAGATCACCTGGAAGGACGGCGTCGAGGCGATCTGGATCCTCGGGCGCGAGCGCGCTCGCCGCCGCCCCGCCGTCTCAGCCGCCAACTGACCCCAGGAACGCGCTGATCGACCGCCGCAGGCCGTCGGCGTCCAGCCCGTGCCACCGGGCGTGGTCGGCCGGATCGCCGTACCGTCGCAGGTCGGTCTGACCCACCCCGAGGGCGAGCAGCCGGTGCGGCACGTCCGCCAGGGCCCGGCTGACGAGAGAGCTCGACGTTCCCGCCAGGTACGGCTCGACCAACACCACGTCGGTGTTGGCGAGCGCCCGCAGCCCGGGCGTGTCGAGCGGCCGGGGTGTGTGGGTGTACGCCACTGTCACGTCCATTCCCTCCGTCGCCGCCACTGTGGGGTCGAGCATCGGTCCGACCGCCACCACGAGGGGCGCATTCGTCGGGCCCCGCCGGAGCACCCGTAGCCGGGTGGCGTCCGGGTACGCCTCGGCGTTGCGCTGCTCGCAGAGCCGCAGGTAGATCGGATCGTCGGTGGTCGCGGCGTTGCGCAGCAGCGGCCCCACCTCGTCCGGGTGGCCGGGCACCCGGACGGTCCAGCCGTCACCGAGGGAGTCGAAGAGCGCCACGTCTCCGGGCGACTGATGGGTGCGACCCTCAGCCGACCCGTCGTACGACGCGCCGATGCTGACCAGGACGGCGCCCACGCCCTGGTGGTCCAGATCCAACTTGATCTGCTCGTACGCCCGGTCCACCAGGAACGTCGCCTACGAGTGCGCGATCGGACGCAGCCCGGTCAGGGCCAGCCCGCCGGCCACCCCGATCATCAGTTGCTCCCGGATCCCGACATTGAGCACCCGGTCCGGGTGGCGGTGGCCGGCTGGGGCGAACTGGCTCGCCGAGATGTCGGCCAGCACCAGCGCGGTACGCGGGTCCTCGTCGAGGAGCGCTGTGGCGGTGTCGATGAAGGCGGTACGCATGTCGGTCATCCCTTGCTCCCGATGCGGGCGACCACCAGGTGCGGGTGTCGTGGTCGGTGCCCGGTCAGTGCCGTGTACAGGGCTTCGTGGTTCCGGCCGTCGACGGTGTCGGCTGTCCAACCGTTGACGGTGAACCGGCCGGCGATGCCACCGGCCCACCCGTGGCTGGCCGACGCGTTGTCGACCACGACAGCGGTGAGGCTCTCGAGGCCGGTCGCTCCGGCGTACGCGATCGCCTCGTGGTTGGATCCCTCGTCCAGTTCGGCGTCGCCGAGCAGCACGTACACCCGGGGGTTGAGCAGCCCCTGGGCGCGCAGGCCGAGCGCGGTGCCGACGGCCAGCCCGAGGCCGTGCCCGAGGGAGCCGGAGCCGATTTCGACCCCGGGCACCAGGAGTCGGTCCGGGTGGTGGCCGAGCCGGCTCTCCGGTCCGGCCAGGTCGTCGAGCCAGGCGTCCGGGATGAAGCCGTGCGCGGCGAGCACCGCGTAGTAGGCGGCCGGTCCGTGGCCCTTGGAGAGCAGGAATCGGTCCCGCTCCGGGTCGTCGGCGGTGTCGGGGGTGACCCGCAGCACCCGGTCGTAGAGCACCTGGAGCACGTCAACGGTGGAGTGCGCGCTCGGCGCGTGTTTCTCGTCGCCGGTCAGTCGTCGGATCAGCCCGGGCAGTCGGGCGCTGCTGTCGGTGGTCAGTGTGGTGGCCATGCCACTACTGTGTTAGTTGAAGTGGACTTCAACTCAAGGACCTGGGGATGCCGGATTCATTGACGATCGGTGAGCTGTCCGCCCGCTCCGGGGTGGCGCCGTCGGCGCTGCGCTACTACGAGCGACTCGGGCTGATCCGCGCCGACCGCACCGGCGGCAACCAGCGCCGGTACGCCCGCGCAGAGCTGCGGCGGGTCGCCTTCATCCGGATCTCCCAGCAGGTCGGCGTCTCGCTCGACGAGATCCGGGAGGCACTCGACTCGCTCCCCGAGGCCCGCACGCCGAGCCCGCAGGACTGGGCGCGGCTGTCGGCGAGCTGGCGCAGCCGGCTGGACGAGCGGATCCGGCTGCTCACCAGGCTCCGCGACGACCTGGACGGCTGCATCGGCTGCGGCTGCCTGTCCCTGCAGCGCTGCACGTTGAACAACCCGGAGGACGCGCTGGCCGGCGAGGGCCCGGGCGCCCGACTGGTGCTGCCCCGACCGACCGTCGACCCGACGCCGGCCAGCTCGCTCAACTGACGGCCGGGCCGGTCAGGTCGCTGAGGCGCGCCGACCCGGCCGGCCCGCTCAGCTGACGGCCGACCCTCCGCCCGGCGGGCGGGTGAGCAGCACCTTGCCGAAGTGGTCGTTCGACTCGACGAGCCGGTGCGCCTGCGCCGCCTCGGTCATCGGCAGCCGCCGGTCCACGATCGGCCGGATCCGGCCCGCCTCGACCAATGGCCACACCTCGTCCCGTACGCCCTGGACGATCTCCGCCTTCTCGGCGAGCGGACGGGACCGTAGCGACGTCGCGGCGACGCTGGCCCGCCTGGCCAGCAGCGCGCCGAGATCCAGCTCGGCCTTGCGCCCGCCCTGCATCCCGATCACCACGAGCCGACCGCCGGTGGCCAGCGCGGAGACGTTCCGCCCCAGGTAGGACCCACCCATGATGTCGAGGATGACGTCGACACCGCGCCCGTCGGTGATCCGCCGGACCTCCTCGACGAAGTCCTGCTCCCGGTAGTCGATGACGTGCGCCGCGCCCAGCTCACGCAGCCGGGTGTGCTTGGCCTCCCGCGCGGTGGTCAGCACTGTCACGCCGAGGGCCGCCCCGAACTGGATGGCGAAGGTGCCGATCCCGCTGCCGCCACCGTGCACCAGCAGCGTGTCGCCCCCGCCGAGCCGCGCCACCTGGACCAGGTTCGACCAGACCGTGCAGGCCACCTCGGGCAGCGCCGCCGCGTCGACCGGGTCGCAGGCCGGCACCGGCAGCAACTGCCCGGCGGGGACCGCGACCCGCTCCGCGTACCCGCCGCCGGCCAGCAGCGCGCAGACCTGCTGCCCGACCGCCCACCCGGCGACCTCCGCGCCAACCTCCGTGATCACCCCAGAGCATTCCAACCCGGGGTACGCGGGCACGCCCGGCGGCGGCGGGTAGTGCCCCTGCCGTTGCAGCAGGTCAGCGCGGTTCACCCCACTGGCCCGCACGTCCACGATCACCTCGTCCGGGCCCGGCTCCGGGTCGGGCACCTCGGCCCACACCAGCGCGTCAGGTCCACCGGGCTCCGGAATCGTGATGGCTCGCATGGGCCCAGTCTTCCCGATCTTCCCGGGTGCCGCAGGCGCACCGTCCAGCCCACAGTGGACACGGCAGACCGCCTGGCCGGCGTACCGGGGAGGGACGCCGGGCCGCCCGGAGCGAGCCGTGGCAGACTATGCGTGGCCGTACGCCCACGGGTGACGGTCAAGGAGGGTTCGCCTAGTGGCCGATGGCGCTGGTCTTGAAAACCGGTAAGGCAGCGATGTCTTCGTGGGTTCGAATCCCACACCCTCCGCCTGCTGGTGATCTACGTTGACGCAGCTCAGCCCTCGTTTCCCGACGGGGGCTGAATGCTGGTGGGGGTACTACTCTGCGCCGTTGCCATTGATGGATCGAAGCGCGGCGATGGCTGGGTCTGCTCATCGTGTGCGTTGGTCTCAGCGGGAGGACGGCCGTAGCACCACCCGATGTGTCGGTAGACGACGAAGCGCCCCCAGCCATCACAGCCGAGGGCGCATAGTTGGGCGTTAGATCATGCCTCTTGCAGCTCCCGCAGGTTGCGGTCGGTCGCTACGTACTGCGGCCAGTCGTCAGTGTGGCACTCGGCCGCGTGTAGAGCTGTACGGATCTGGACCAGCAGGGCGTTGGCGGCGCTCTCGAAGTCAGGGGCCTCGATGCTCGTGGCGAACTCGACCGTGCGGTCAGCGAGACTCGCGGCCATTTGCACCTCGTGCTCCAGTTCGTCCAGGTGCTCTTGGACGGCGTCGAGGAAGTCTTCATACTGCGCGTCAGTCCCGTGAGGGTCGCTTTCGAGCGTCATCTGGATCGCGATGCGATGCTGCCGCATGATCAACCTTTCTCCCAGCATGTAGCCCGCTTGAGCTGCCCGATCAGGTCTCTCAAGTAGTTCGCCCCCGAGGGGGTGCACTTCACGGTCTTCCAGTGCTTCTCCGGACAGGGGCAGTACATCTTGAAGTAGCTCTTCCCACCGCCGGTGATTCTCCAGTCCTTGCGCTCGGCGTCCTGGAGAACGTCCTCAAGTTCTTTGTACCTGTGCTTGGGGCGTGACACTTGGTAAACGCTCCTTGCCTCTTGAGGTTACATACCCAGAAGATCGACTAACAGGCGCGCTCGGTCACAGCCACATCAACGGGATCAGGCCGAGACTGAGCACGGTATGGGACAGCTGCGGCGAAACGCCCCACTCGGGTCGTCAATGCGACAGTCCAGGAGTTCGTAGGCATAGCGCGAAGCGCCCCCGGCCGGTATGACCGGGGGCGCTTCCGTGTGTCGTTGGTGGCGGTCACCTCCCGCACCCTCCGCCAATCCGAACGCCGAGCTTGATCCACTCGGCTTCCCGGAAGCCGGGGTGTTCGGTGCTCAGGAATACGCCGACACCAGTGAATGCGAGTGAATCAACTACCGCAGCGAGTAGGCATCGACGAGTGCCTCCTCGCGGCGTACGGTCGGGGTACACGATGTACCCAATACGGCGAGGTGCCTCATGGCGGATCAGCAACCCACCCCTGGCCAGCGCGTCGAGCGGCTTCGTCGAGCCGCCGGCCTTTCTCGCGAGCAACTCGCCGGCCTTGCCGCTCTGTCACCGACGACCATCAAGTTCGTCGAGAACGGACGCCGAAGCCTGACCTTGCGAGCCGCCCAGCAGATCGCTCCGCACCTCGGCGTGCGTGACCTCGGTGATCTGTTCGGGCCACAGGTGACCCTGTCATTGGACGGCCGACCTAGTCACCCCGCCATCGGCGATGTCCGTCGCGCGCTGACCGCCTGGCACATCACCGTCTCCGGTGAACCAGAGTCCCCCGACTACTTGCGCGGTGCCGTCGACTCGGCGTGGCAGACCTGGCACACCTCTCGGCACCAACGCACCGAGGTGAGCGTTCTCCTGCCCGGTCTGCTCGATGCGACTCAGCGAGCGGCCCGGCTGCACACCGGCGACGACCGGCGTGCCAGCCTCGCTTTGCTCGCCCAGGCGCATCACCTCGCGCAGGCTTACCTTGCCTGGCACGGCGACCGCGAGCTGTGTTGGCTGACCGTCGACCGTGGCATGACCGCGGCCCTCGACGCCGACGATCCTCTCGCCATCGCCCAGTCCACCTGGTACGCGGCTCATCTGCTGCGGGCCGTCGGTCGCGGCGACGAGGCGTTGGAGCGGTTGCAGGAGGCTCGCGGTCTGATCGAGCCCCGAGTCGCCGATGGCGGGAGTGAGTGGGCCGAGATGCTGGCCGACCTGCACCTGTGCACCGCGCTTACCCGGGCCCGTACCGGTGATCAGGGTGCCTGGTCGGACTGGGACGCCGCTCGCCGGGTGGTCGAGCAGGCCCTGCCGGCCGGCTTCGTCGGCCTGCGCACCCGGGTTTCGCGGCCGTTGGTAGACGTGTATGCGGTGATGTGCGCGGTCGACCTGGGCGATCCCGACGAGGCGCAACGGCGGGCGCACTCCCTTGATCCGGCGTCGATCCCGTCGACCGAACGGCGGGGCCGGCATTACGTCGAGCTTGCCCGCTCTGCCGACCTGGAAGGGGCGCGGGAGGCGACGCTTCACCTGCTGGGCCTCGCGGAGTCCACCTCTCCCGAGACGGTCCGATACTCGCCGGCAGCTCAGGAGTTGGCAGGCCGGTTGGCCCGGGAGGCACCGGCGGCAATCCGCGCCGAGGCGGTCCAGTTGGAGAGCCGGATCGCGGTGCCAGACCTGTAGGGGTACCTCCTGTCGCTGGGTACGCTGCGTACCCTTCGCGCACGTCGTTGCTGCCTAGCGTGTCCTCACGAATGCAGTGGGTGTGCGGCCTCGCCCGAATTTGGGCGATGACCGCTACCCCCTGAGACGGGAGGGCACCGCGATGATGTGGCCGTTCAACCTGCTCCGTCGGCGAGGCAAGCGACCGGCGGTTTGTGCGCCGCTGAGTGCCACCGGTCCGGCGATACAACGGGCAGAGCAGGAAGCCGCCCGGGCACGGTTGCTGGCTCAAGCCCGCCACCGATCCACCGAGCATGGTGATGACGGGGCCGGCCGATGATGGGTGAGGTCCCCACCACCGCAAGAGCGGCTGTGCAAGCCCGATCGGCGCAGGGTCAACGGGCAGCCGCTGTCTTGCCGAGCCGCCTGGCCGACCAACACATCCCCCGACGGCCCGAATGGGTCTGCGGTAGTTGCGAGCAGGACACTCCGTGGCCCTGCGCTCCAGCCCGGGTGCGCCTGTCCGAGGCGTACGGCCGGGATCGGATCGGGCTGTCTATGTACCTGGGCAGTCTGCACGCGGTCGTGGTCATGGAGTTGCCCGCCATCCCCGCTGGTGAACTGTTCGAGCGTTTCGTGAGCTGGGCGCGTTGAACAGCACCGTCAGGCGCTGGTCGATGCGGATCGCCTGGTCCACGCCTCGTAGCTGAGCAGGATGACGAGGAACCCGGTGAGCAGGCCCAGAGCGGCCAGACCGGGCAGGTAACGGCCGACGGGAAGTAGCAGCAGCGCCACAGCGGGGGCGAGAAACTGCTCGGGTCGTACGCACCGGACGCTGAGTGCCAGGAACGTCGCCCGGCCCGCGAGGTACAGGGCGGTCCCGCCGAACAGTGCGACAGCCGGGATCCAGTGCAGGGTTTCGTGCGACTTCCCGTGCGCCATGCCGGCGAGCACCTCTTCGACTCCCAGCGCCACGTAGATGGTTCCCGCCAGCAGCGGGAGGTGGGCGACGCTGTAGGCGTTGCCGGCCACGAAGCCCCGGTGCAGTCCGGAGTCCGTCGTCAGTGCGTTCCCGGCGCTCGACGCGCTGGGGAAGTACAGCCAGTACAGGCAACCAGTGACGGTGAGCGTGAGCAGCGCCGCCAGGAGGCTCGGCCAGTGGATCATCTGAGTCCCGACGCCGGCGCCGACCGAGATCAGGGACTCTCCGAGCGCGATGATCACCACCAGGCCGTGCCGCTCCGCGAAGTGGCCGGGGCTGCGTACCGGCCACCCGCCGACCAGCAGGGCGAGCACCCCACCGCCCATGTCGATGATGAGCGCCGCCGCCCAGAGCAGGATCTGCGCGGTGCCGCCGAACACCGCGCCGAGGACGAGCGGGATCCAGGACAGCGCTGTGGTGAGGGCGTAGAGCCGAACGGTTCTGAGTCGCCGGGGGTCGTCCACCGACACCCAGTAGAAGAGAACGAACTGGGTCGACCGCACCACGAGGTACGCCAGCACCAGGATCAGCCGCGGTGTCCTCGTACCCCTGCCGGTTTCCCAGGCTTCGGGGAGGACCAACGCGATGAGGAAGACGGCTGCCATCGCCACGGCGATGCCGACCCGGATCAACCCGACGTCGAGCCGGACGTAGTTGCCCAGCCAGGCATAGACGAGCCAGGAGTTCCACAGCAGCATGAGGACGAGCAGGCCCTGCACCAGGGTCACCGACGACTGTCGCTCGCTCATGAACGTGGTGACCCGGATGAGCCCGAAGACGAGCACCAGGTCGAAGAAGACCTCGAACAGCGTCGGTCGATGAGTCTCCGCGGTGACCACCGGCCGGGACCGGAAGATCCGCCACATCAGATCATCTTGTCTGTTCGTCCCGGAGGGTTCCGGCGTCCGGCCTCCCGGTCACTCCGGCGGGTCGATGGTTCGCCGCTCCCGGCGGATCGTCTCCTCGGCCAGTCGCTCCACCGCGCGTCGGCGGTCGTCGGCGATGGCTCGTTCGTCCCGGCGGCGGAACGCGGTGAGGACGGCTACCGCGAAGTCCCGCCAGATGCCGGCCACGATGTCCCCCTGCGGAACGTTGCCCGAACTCAACCGTAGCTCTGCGAAACCACAGTCGGTCAGCGCGTGCTTCCGGTCGTCGGGAGGGCCGCGGCGGGGTAAGAAGGGGTGGTATCTCCGCACATCGGAAGGACGCGTCCCCATGACCCTGGAACGACCGATCGCCCCGGACCCGTACGAGCTGCTGCCGACGCTGCCCTCGTTCACGCTGACGAGCGACGACGTGCAGAACGGCGAGCCGATGGACGCCCGGCACGCGCATGGCAGCACCGGGGGTGACAATGTCTCACCGCAGCTGGCCTGGTCGGACTTTCCCGCCGAGACGAAGAGCTTCACGGTGACCTGCTACGACCCGGACGCGCCGACGGGCAGCGGTTTCTGGCACTGGGTGCTGGTGAACGTGCCGGTCGACGTCACCCAACTGCCCACCGGCGCTGGTGGCGCGGCGGGCACCGACCTCGGCGGGGCGTTCTCGGTCCGCAACGACTACGGCGAGCAGGGGTACGGCGGGGCGGCTCCGCCGGCCGGCGACCGCCCGCACCGGTACGTCTTCGCGGTGCACGCCCTGGACGTCGACCGCCTGGACCTGACCCCGGACGCCACCCCCGCCTACGTCGGCTTCAACCTGACGTTCCACACCCTGGCCCGAGCGGTGATCCGCCCGACGTACCAGATCAAGGACTAACCCCGGAGCCGCCGAGTCTCGTCGATCATGGAGTTGTGGTGGGTGACAAAACGCCCGGCAAGCACCAAGCCGGGCACCACAAGTCCATGATCGACTGGGCAGGCTGGTCCTGCTGCAGGACCAGCGCGGGGGCTGGGTCAGGCTGGGACGCGGGCTACGGCGAAGACGGACTGGCCGAACGGCGGGAGGACGAGCTGCTCGGCGGCCTTGGTGGCGGGCAGGACGAGGGTGTCGTACACCTTGACCATCGGGCCCTCCTTCGGCATCAGCCGGAAGACCTTGGTGGCCATGAAGTAGCCGATCAGCCCGAGCGCGTTGGCGTAGTGCATCTTCTCGATGGTCAGACCGGCCTCGGTCATCGCCGCCCCGAGCGTCTTCTTCGTGTAGCGGCGGACGTGCCCGGTGGCGATGTCGGCCGGGCCCATCGCGAACTGGAACGCGGGCACGATGATGATCACGGCGCCGCCGGGTCGGACCAGGTCGCGCATGCTCTGTAGCGCGCCCACGTGGTCCTCGATGTGCTCCAGGACGTTGTACGAGACGGCCGCGCTGTAGTCGCCCCGGTCGTTGTGCGGCAGCAGCATCTGCCGGACGTCGACGTTCGGACGGTCGGCGAGGCGCTCCTTGAGCTGCAGCAGCCGGTCCGGGTCGGCCTCGGTGGCGGTGAACCGTGGCAGCCGCTCGGACCATTCCAGCGCGTAGTCACCGAGACCGCTGCCGATTTCGATCGGGTCGTCGCCGAGGTACGGCACGGCCAGTTCGATGAACCAGCGACGGTGGTTGACAGCGGTTGCCAGGCCTTCCAGCACCTCGGACTGCACGCGCTGGTCCCCAGTGATTTCTGCCATGCGTCGATTCCTCACGGTATGAACTCGACCCGTGCCTGGACCGACAGAGTGAATCATCCGCTGGGACGGCGAAAGAATCGGGGCATCGGGGTGGCCGAATTGTGGTCGGGGGGTGGGTTCGTGATCGGCGGTCGGCGAACCCGGCACATAGTACGGCAGTACCCCGAAACATGTCACGGCGCTGCCAGGCGCTGACTACCCTATGAATTGTCATGACTACTCCCGAACCGGACGTGCCCAGCGGCGACCGCAGCCCGGCCGCCGCGCCGTCGGCGGAGGGGGCTTCCGGTGCCGATCGGCCTACCCGTAGGGGGATGTGGGCCGATCTGACCGCCGTGCTGAGCTTCGTGGTGCTCGGCTTCTGGGTCACCTGTCGACTCTGGCTGGACCCGGACAGCGATGTGCGGGACAACCAGTCGGATCAGTCGCAGTTTGAATGGATGATGGCGCACGGTGCGCGAGTAGTCACGCACTTTGCGTATCCGTTTCATTCCAATCAGATGAACGTGCCCGACGGCGTCAATCTGATGGCCAATACGTCCGTATTATCCATTTCATTGCCAATGACGCCGATCACCCTGCTGTTCGGGCCGCGAGCGTCATTTCTGGTCTTCCTGACCGCCGGCATGATTGCCACCGCCACGGCCTGGTATTTCCTGCTCTCCCGGGTCCTGATCGGCAGTCGGGGGCCGGCGTGGCTCGCCGCCGGCTTCTGCGCGTTCGCGCCGGCCATGGTGTCCCACGCCAATGGGCACCCGAACATCGTGTCGCAGTTCGTCGTCCCGTTGATCATTTGGCGCACGCTACGACTCGGTGAACCGGGTCGCTGGCTGCGCAACGGGATCCTTCTCGCGCTGGTCATCGTCTGGCAGGCGTTCCTCAACCTGGAAATCCTGCTGATGACCGCGATCGGGCTCGGCGTGGTCGTCGGCGTGCTCGCCCTCGGCCGCGCGGATCTACGGCCGCGGGCCCGATCCTTCCTCGCCGGGCTGGCCGTCGCGGCCGGGGTCGCCGGGCTCCTGCTCGCGTACCCCCTGTACGTCCAGTTCTTCGGACCGGGCGCGTACTCCGGGCTGTCCCGCCTGATCCGCGGCTACTCCAGCGACGTGGCCTCGTTCCTCGCGTACTCCCGGGAGTCGCTGGCCGGTAGCGCGCGCACCGCCGCGGGCCTGGCCAAGAACCCGACCGAGGAGAACAGCTTCTTCGGGTGGGGCCTTGTGGTGCTGGTGATCGCCCTGGTCTGGTGGCTGCGCCGGTCGATCGTGGTGCTCGCGCTGGCCGCGCTCGGGTTGCTCTTCGCGGTACTCTCGCTGGGGCGGGAGGTCCGCTTCGACAACCGGGGTACGGGTGTGCCGGGCCCCTGGGCGGCGCTGGAGAACCTGCCCATCCTGCACTCGGTGGTGCCGACACGCTGGGCGTTGGCGATCACTCCGATCATCGGGCTGCTGCTCGCCTACGGCGCCGAACGTGCCCGCGAGTTGGCCCATGCGCACCCGGCCGCTCGGGGGCAGATCCGCTTCGTCACCGCCACAGTGCTCACGATGGCCCTGTTGCCGATCGTCCCCACCCCGCTGCCCGTGGCCCGCCCCGATCCGGTCCCCAGCTTCGTGACCAGTGGGGCGTGGCGGCCGTACGTGGCCGGTGGGCGCAGTGTGGTGACCCTGCCGCTGCCGGACACCACCTACGCCGAGCCGCTGCGCTGGTCCGCGACGACCCGGCTGGACATGCCGTTGGCCCGTGGCTACTTCCTCGGCCCGGACACGCGTCCGGACGCCGATCCGCCGAAGGTCGCGTTGTTCGGTGCGACCCCCCGCCCCACCAGCAGCTTCTTCACCACCATCCGGCGCACCGGGGCGGTGCCGCCGATCACGCCGCAGAGCCGGGTCCGAGCGGTCGACGACCTGCGCTACTGGCGGGCCGGGGTGGTCATCCTCGGGCCACACGAGCACGAGACCGCGCTGCGCCGGGGCATGACCGAGCTGACCGGGATCGAACCGGTCTTCGCCGGCGGCGTGTGGGTGTGGGACGTCCGGCCGTTGACCGACTGAGCGATACCGCCCCGGTCCGGCCTAGCGGACGCAGCAGCCCTGGCAGACCTTCGGGCGGGGCAGGGTGAAGGCGAGGCAGCAGGTGTGGCGCTGCACTGTCGGCTCACCGGTCGGCCCCGGCACCAGCTCGATCAGGTCGGCCAGGTCGAGTGCGCCCAGCAGGGTGTCGATGCTCTGGACTGAGGAGCCGGGCAGGGCGTCCGCAGCCCGCAGGATGCCGTGCGCGATGCCGGAGGCGACCGAGCCGAGCAGCGTCCGGGTGCCCACGCGGACCTCGGACTGGATCGCCGTGATGAGCGGCGCCAGGTGGGCGTCGAGCAGGGACGCGCGCAGCGCGGCCAGCAGCTCCGCCTCGTCGGCGACGACCCGCACCTCCGGCAGGCCGGTCAGCGCCAGCGGGTCGTTCGGCAGCACCGCCACCGTGGTGCCCCGGCGCAGGCCCATGGTGAGCAGCTGCCGATGGTCCTCGAAATGGATCAGCAGGTCGGCCGGGTCGAGCAGTGGCACCCGGCGGGCGGAGGCCCAGCCGAGCACGACCGGCAGGGCGGCCCAGTAGCTGTAGGACTTCCAGGCGAGCGCCGCGCAGGCGTGCGGGGTGCCGCCCCAGCGGACGGCCGCGCCGTTCAGCAACTCGGGCAGTCGGCTGCCATCGATCAGGGTGGTGGCGGGCGCCCAGCCGAGCTCGTCGTCGACCAGCAGGCCCCGGGCGAGGCCGGGCAGGTCATCGGTGCCGAACATGGCCCGGAGCGCAGCGGTGACGGGGGCGAGCGGCGTGGTGGCGGTCTCGCGCCGTGGCATCACCGCTGTCACCTGAGTCGTCCCCTGTCTGTCTGACCGAGGAGTGCGCCCCGGCGGACGAACCAGTGCCGTCCTGAGCTAAGGCTAGCCTAACCAAGCCCGTGGCCGTAAGGGAAGCCTCACCTTGGTCACATCCCGGACGTCCAGGTCACCCCCGTGTTCGGCGGGAGTAGTGCTTCGGCTACTACCCGGAGTCCCTGCTGGGAAACGCCGCCGCACGATCGACGGCCATCGGTGAATTGTCAAGCGGTGTGTCGAAAACATGCCACTTGCGTGTGTGCCCGCGCACGGAACGTGAAAACTTATAGCCCCGGCCACGAGGAAGCTGATGACTACCTCACCCCTCGAACGGGCTGCCGACTCCTTCGCGGCCGAACTCGCCCGGCAACGGACCGGGCGAGGGCTGTCCAAGAAGCAACTGGCCGTCCTGATGGGGTTCGACCCGTCCTACGTGAGCCACGTCGAGGGGCGCCGGCACCGCCCGACCGAGGACTTCGCCCGCCGCGCGGAGGCCGTCCTGGAGGCGAGCGGCGCGATCTGGCAGCGCTTCCGGGAGTACGACGACCTTCGGCACGCCCGGGCGGGTCATCCGCACCGCGAGTCGTACCTGCCAGGCCAGTGGCTGCCACCGGGCACCGGGCTGGTCGTGGAACGGGAGCTGGCCACCCTCACCCACACCGACGACGGCTACCGGTGCGTCATCCACCGTGAGCTCTACAACGCCGGCACCGAGCCGGTCACCCGCTACCTGGTCCGGGTCGCCGTCGACCGCTACCCGAACGACCCCGGCCGCTCCAACCGGCACCACCGGGAGCACCCCCTCACCTTCGCCGAGTTGCAGATACAGGCCCGTCGAGACGACGGTGGCGGAGACCCGGAGCCGATGCACTGGCGAGCCAAGCACGATCGGGACGCGTTCAAGGAGATCTGGCTGCTCTTCGAGAACGGGGAGCGACGCTTCCCCCTCTACCCGGGCGACCGGGCCACCATCGAGTACGCGTACAGCGTCGGCCACGAGAAGTGGGGCCCCTGGTTCCAGCGGGCCGTCCGACTGCCCACCCGCCAGCTCGCCGTACGCCTGGATCTGCCCGCTGCCCTCGACCCGCAGGTCTGGGGCGTGGAGACCTCGCTCAGCGCGGAGGAGGGCCCGCTGCGGACGGCGCCGCAGCGTCACGACGAGGGCGACCGGGTGATCTACGACTGGCAGACCGACGACCCCCCGTTGAACGCCCGCTACCGGATGCAGTGGCGGTTCCGTGCCCGTCCGGAGACCGAACCGGACATCGGCCCCGGCGCCGCCCGGGTCCGACCCAGCGACCGGATGCGCGGCCTCGGCATCGTGCAACGCGGAGACGACCTGCTCCGCCAGCGGGCCCGCCCGTTCGACCTGCCCGCTGAGGAACATGTCGCCCGGGACGTGGTCGACCGGCTCGTCATGGCCCTGGCCCGGCTCGACGAGCTGCACCCGTTCAGCAAGGGTGTTGGTGTCGCCGCCCCGCAGTTCGGCATCGGCCGCGCGGCGGCCGTGGTACGGCCGCCCGACCGGTCGGCGGAGCCGGTCGTGCTGCTCAACCCGCGCGTGGTCGACGCCGACCCGGAGACGGACGAGCAGTACGAGGGCTGCCTCTCCTTCTTCGACCACCGAGGTCTGGTGCCCCGGCCGCTACGCCTGGACGTGGAACACGCCCAGTGGGACGGCAGCCGGATCATCACGTCGTTCGAATTCGGCATGGCCCGGCTGGTCGCACACGAGATCGACCACCTGGAAGGCAGGCTCTACGTCGACCGGATGGCGCCGGGCGTGCCCCTGGTGCCGGTCGAGGAGTACCGCGAGGCCGGGCGTCCCTGGCGCTACTGACCAGGAAGGCACCGGGGCGCGTGCCCCAGGGGGCAGGGGCACGCGCCCCGGTGTGGGGGGAGGAACGTCTAGAGGTCGCCGAAGGTGTCGTAGCGGATGTTCGGCGGCGGCACGTTGTCGGCGGCCAGCACCCGCAGGGTGGACCGGACCATCCGGGCGGCACCGGAGACGAAGCAGTCGTGCGTGGTCCACGGGCCGTACCGGGCCACCACCTCCGGGATCTCGCCCTGCTCGCCGTCGAAGTCCGGATCCTCACTGCACGCCGCGGTGACCGACAACCACGGGTGTGCGGCCACCAACTCCTGCAACCCGTCCAGGCCGTACAGGTCGGCCGCCTGCCGGGCACCGTAGAAGACGTGCACCCACCGGGTCCGGTTGAAGGTGGCCAACTCCTCCACCAGCGCCTTGATCGGCGCCAGCCCGACGCCGCCGGCCACGCAGAGGATGTCCCGTTCCGAGGCGCGGTCCACTGTCATCGACCCCATCGGCGCCGCCAGGCGGAGCAGGTCACCCGGCCGCACCCGCCGCACCAGGGCACCGGACACCCAGCCGGCCCCCGGAGACCGCACGTGGAACTCCAGCACGTTGTCGTCGTTCGGGGCGTTCGCCACCGAGTAGTTGCGCCACACCCGGGGGTGGTAGCGCGGCACCTCCAGGCTCACGTACTGCCCCGCCTGCCAGCGCAGCGGATGCTGCAACGCCCGGCAGGTCAGCACGGCGGTGTCCGGGCCGTACCGCTCGTGGGTCAGCACCTCGGCGTGCCAGAACGGCGGGTCGTCGTCGGAGGCGGCACCGGCCACCATCAGGGCGGCGATCGCCGCGTACGCCTCCCGCCACGCCTGGTCGTACTCCAGGTTCCAGCCGTCGCCGGCGGTGCTGCGCAGCGCGTCCAGCAGCGCGACGCCCATCGTGGCGTAGTGCCGCTCGTCGACGTGGTACTTGCGGTGGTCGCGGCCCAGCGCCCGGAGGAACTCGTCGAAGCTCTCCGGGTCGTCCACAGTGTGGATCGCCGTGATGATCGCTTCGAGTAGGCGGTCGCCCTGGCCGGTCATCTGCACCGGGAAGAGTTGCCGCAGGGCGGGGTCGAGCAGGAACAGCCGAGCGTAGAAGTGACCGCTCAGCCGGACCCGGTCGTCCTCGACCAGGGCCCAGCTCTCCTTCAGCAACCGCGCGAGGTTGTCCACTGACGCTCCTTCTCCAGACGGCAACGGATCGGGCGCTCATAGAATCTCCACGGAGCGTGTCGACTGGTCGCACAGAATGTGCGATCGGCTCACGGTGGCCGGTCGGCCATGTCACGGGTGCCGTACGTCGGGCAGAGTGGTGCGGTGACCGTTGAGCTGACCCGCCCGGTGTCCCGCCGACTGCTGGGCACCGAGACGCTGCTGGTCCTCGGCCTCTCCCTCGGCCAGTCCGCGATCTACGCGGTGGTCTCGATCATCGCGAAGTTGACCGCCGACGGTCCGCTCTCCAAGCAGACCGCCTCGCTGAACACCTCGGCGTCGGCCCGCCCCTGGCTGGACCTCACCTACCAACTGCTCGGCATCGTGTTCGCGCTGCTGCCGGTGCTTCTCGCCGTACACCTGCTCACCCGTGACCCCGGCGACCCGGCGCGGACCCTCGGCCTGGACGCACGGCGGCCCGGCCAGGACGTGGCGCGCGGCGCCGGCCTGGCGGCGCTCATCGGCCTACCCGGGTTGGCGCTGTTCTGGGTGGCGGCCCACCTGGGCCTCAACGCCACGCTGGTGCCGGCCGCGCTGCCGGACATCTGGTGGACGGTTCCGGTGCTGATCCTCGCCGCCGTGCAGAACGCCGTGCTGGAAGAGGTGATCGTGGTCGGTTACCTGGTCACCCGGCTGCGTCAGCTCCAGTGGCGGCTGGCCGCGATCATCGCGGCCAGCGCGCTGCTGCGCGGCTCGTACCACCTCTACCAGGGCTTCGGCGCGTTCGTCGGCAACGCGATCATGGGCGTCGTGTTCAGCCTCTTCTACCTGCGCACCCGGCGGGTGATGCCGTTGATCATCGCGCACACACTGCTCGACGTGTTCGCGTTCGTCGGCTACGCGCTGCTGCCCCGGGAGTGGTTCGACTGGCTCTGACCCGTCAGCGCCGGTCGGGTCGGTAGACGGCCACCGTCCGGGCCGCGAGCCGGTCGGCCGCCGCCGCGTCACCCAATGCCGCCGCGAGCACCGCCGCGCCCGGCAGCAACCGGGCCACCAGCCGCAACGCCACCCAACCACCGGCCTGAGCCGTGAGCGGCGCGGCCAACCGCCAGGCCGCCTCCGCCGCCCGCGGCCACGCCCCCTCGACCGGGTCACCAGCGCTTTCGGCGGCGGCCAGAGCCGCCACCGCGCTCGCCCGATCCGGGTGCACCTGGGTCAGCACCAGCAGGTCGACGGCCCGGTCGGGATGCGTCGGATCCTTGCCGTACGCCGCGGCCAGGTGCAGCACCAGCTCCGAGTGCGTCCACAGCACCGCCGCCAATTCGGCCAGCGGCGCGAAGAAGCCGGCCAGCGCGGCGGTGGCCCCACCCGCACCCGCCGAGCGGACGAACCGTCGGGCCGCCAACCGGGCCAGGCCGTCCGCCGAGGCATCCGGGTACCTGTCGCGCAACCCAGCGGCCCATCCGGCCGCGCCGGGCCCGAAGGTCCGCACCGCGGCAAGAGCCAACAGCTCCGGTGCGAAGCCAGGGTGGTCGAGCACGCGCGCGGCGACCGCGCGCAGCTCCGATTCGGGGGTACGCCCCAGAGCCGGCTCAACCTGCCGCACGGCGGGGTCTGCCGGGGTCAGCTGCTGCTCGGTGGGTGCCGTCTGCGGCCTGACCACGGGTTCGGGGGCGGGCGTTGTCGGCGGGATGCTCTTGGTCGGCGGGGTGCTCTTTCGTGGGGTGGCCGCGCGCCTGGTGGTCTTCGCGGGTCTGGCCGGGGCCGCTGGCGTGGTGGTGCTCGCGGTGGTGGTCTGCGCTTCGGTGGAGGTCTGCGGTTGGGTGGTGCTCGCGGTCTCGGTGGTGCTCGCCGCGTTGGTGGTACTCGCGGCCTTTGTGGGTTTTGCGGCGCGCTTGCGGGGCGTCGGCGTGGCCGGGGTCACCTCGGCGGGCGTGTCGGCTGCCTGTCGATGGTCAGCCCTGCGAACAGGGGCGCTCCGAGCCTTCGGCGGTGTCGATGCGAGGCCGGTTGCTGGGCTCGGTTGGTCGCCGGTCGGCTGCTCCGAGTGCTCCGGCTGCTCGGCGTTGGTGTCGGTGGTCAGTTCGGCCGGCGCTCGCCGAGGCTGTCGAGGCAGCGGGCGGTCCGGCTCGGGCGGTTGGAAGAGCACCGCCGGGGCGGCCTTGGCCCGGCGAGGACGCTGGCTCGCCGGAGCCGCAGCCGGCGGGACCGGTTCCACCGTCCCGGTGGGCTCCTCGGCCACGACCGGCGGCGTGAACGTGGCCCGTGGAGAGCGGCTACGCGCTCGTTCAGCAGGCTCTCGACGGGTCGACTCGCTGGGCGGCTGCTCCTGCATATCGATGGAGCGTAGTCCCGATCACGCCGCCGCACAGCGTGGAAACACGGGGGCGGACGGACCCCGGTGGGCGTACCCCGGAAGTCGTTTTGCTCCCGGTGGGTGGTGACCTGTATCCTCGGGCGCGGTGGTCTGAGGATCACCGGGGAGACTTCGCCTAGTCTGGTCTATGGCGCCGCACTGCTAATGCGGTTGGGGTCTTAAAGCCCCTCCCGGGTTCGAATCCCGGAGTCTCCGCGCGAAAGCCAGGTGTGTATGCTGGCTGAGCACGAGCGCCCGTAGCTCAATGGATAGAGCATCTGACTACGGATCAGAAGGTTAGGGGTTCGAGTCCCTTCGGGCGCACACGCTGAGCAGGGAAAATGCCCTCCGGATATCGACCGGGGGGCATTTTTGCGTGCCACTTGGATGGCACGCCTGACGCTGGGGTCAGTGGACCGTCACATACAGTTGACCGAAGGTGCGTCTGGCGATGGTGACCGCCTGGTCTTCCAGGTCTGGGGCTTGACTCACGGCGACGCGCGGGCTCCTAGCAGCTTTCCCCGACGGATCTTGACGAGCTAGAACGGATGCTGGCGGCCGCGGTGGCGGCACCGAGGACTTCGACCAGGCCCGCCGCTCGGCCCATGGGCTCGGCTTGTTCATCCGCTCACTGGTCGGACTCGATAGGGAGGCCGCCACGGAGGTGTTCGCCGATTCCTGAGCAGCCGGACGATCGACGCGAACCAGATCAACTTCGTGAACCTGATCATCGCTCACCTGACCCAAAACGGGGGCCATTGAGCCCGAGCGGCTCTACGATTCTCCGTTCAGCGACATCGCCCCGCACGGGCCGGACTCGATCTTCCCGTCCTCCGAGTAGACCGCCTGATCACGATCCTTCACTCGGTCCGCGACACCGCCACTTCGGCGACGGCGGTGGCCTAACTACACGCGGAGGCGCCGTCCTTCCCACTGGCTGAGTCGCGATCTTGACATGACCGCGGCGTGTGCAGCTGTCTATGTTGCACATAGTCTGTCGAGAAACTCACCTCTAGAAGAGGGGGGACGATGGCTCGTCCTGCCAAGCCTCCGCAGACCTACATCGCGGACTGTCTCGACTGCAACCACCACTGGGTGTCTCGCGCCGGATTCGGCGTTCCAGGTCAGTGCCCGAAGTGTCGAAGCCTCCGAATCACCTTGCGACCAACCTGAGCACCACGAGGCAGGTGGGTGTCGGATCATGACGTTAGATGAGCCGATAACCAACTGGATCGACCAGGCCGAGGTGGAGTACAAGCCCCAACCGTCGACGACGGTGCTCTCGGTGCGGCTGAGCCCTGCCCACCTTGCGTGGGTATTCGACGAGGCCGACCGCCATGCTGTCCAAGCAGCGGGGGTGATCGTCGCCCTGGTGAGCCACCGGCTTCGGACCGCCTGGGATCGCCAAGCAGGGCAACGGTCCGGGATGGTCAGCGGGCCGGCGTGCCCGAGTTGGGTTATCTGGCAACGAGGCTAGATCGGAAGATCAGCGCGAGTCCGCCGTGTCCAGGAGCTCGCGGGCGTCGGTCGTCTGAAGCTCCCTTGCCCTACGAAAAACGCTTGAGCAGGCGCTCGACGAAGTCAGGCCCCTTGGTAGTCCTGTCGTGCGATATCCCCAGCAGGTGCTCGACGAAGTCAGGCCCCTTGGCGATCTTGTCGAGCGAGTTCCCCGTGCGGCGTTCGTGTGCAGCAAACTCGCCGCGAAGGAAGGCCAAGGTCGCCGGTAGGTCTGCGTCTGCCAGCGGGGTGCCAGCCGAGGCCAAGCGGCTGAGCTGCTTCGGAGACCGTACGGGCTGGCCCACGAGCTTCGCCGTTGCCACCATAGCCAAATGGAAGCGGTAGTTATTGCGCTCAGGCACGCTTACGCCGGCAGTCTCCGACGCCAGGAAAGCGTCGATCTCCTTCTGAGCCCGGGCGACCCAGAGATAGATCTCCACCGGGATTTCCTTGGAGAAGATCCGCTTGTACTCTTCGTCACGCTTCAGCAGGCTAGAAGGTCGGGCACGGGAGTTGTCGGGGCGGCTCAGCCCCATGGCCATAACCGCCTGCGCAAGCAGGGAGATGCTCACGATCCGTTCGGCGCTGCGGCCGCTGTTGCGGTAAAAATTCTTCCGGCGGTCGTAGTACCAGTCGTGTCCGAGGAAGTACGCCTCAATGTCGCGCTGGATGTTGTCGGTGGCCCGCAGCGAGGCGGCTGGCACCGACGTTTGGCGGTTGGTGGCGCGGATGACGAGATCCCGGGTAGCCAGGTCGTCGCCCGTCACCAGGATGCGGACTAGCACTGAGCGGTCGAGGGCAGGATGACTTTCAGATGCCGTGCGCAAGAAGTTGAAGATGGTGTGCGAAGACTGCAGCCCGTTGACTACCTGGACATCGTCTAAAGAATAAGTCTTGCCGACTGCGGTTGCCTTGGAGCAGACGATAGTTACTCCGTTGTTGAGCCACCAAAATTCAGGGCCTTCGGGGTCTTCCAGCGAGGCCCGGATCTCCCGGTTTACCTCAACGTCGCCTTGATAGTCGCGGACGTTCCAGTCGAAGATGTGCCGTCGGAGTTGGCCGTCCTCATCCTTAAGGAAGGCCATGTAATCGCGGAGCTTAACCAGAGCAACGTGGCTGTTGCCGCTGGTCGCGTTTTCCTGGTAGGTCAGCTCGGTCGTGTATGACGCGACGGTATTCGCCCGTCGCCATAGCTCGGCCGCCCCGAGGAACTCGACGTGGCCCTTCGCGCCGGATATGACGCTAGCGAGTTGGGTCTCCAGGTCGCGTGCCTTGATCTCGACCTTGGTGTTGATCGAGTTTTGGCCGGTGGCCCGACCACGGGTGGCATACACGAAGTGGATTTCCACCTGGGGATGCCGTGTGGCTAGGGCCCGGAGGGCCTTTCGGAAGAATCCGGTTCGCGAGACGGTGCCTGAGGAGTAGAGCTTGAGGAGATCATCTTCGTTCTCCGCGAGGCTCAGTAACCGCGCGAGCGCAGCTGCAGCCTTGTCGATGGCCGTCTCGGTGAACGAGGTCTCCCGCTTGGCCTGTACCAACCAGAGTTGCAGCTTGACGCCCCGTGGCAGCTTGCTCGATGAGAATCCGGCCTGCAGCACATCGCTATCCTCGGAGAGGAGCATTCCATCGACGAATACGTAGATCGCGTCGATGGCGCCGTCGTTGCTGCCTCCGATGACTCCCTCGGCGACTTCCTCTGCGGATAGTTGCCGGGTTACGAGCGCCTGTTCCGCTGCGAACAGTTCGAAGGCTTCATCGTCGCGGATCGGGACCGATCGTTCGGCCTGTCGCTGGACCAGAACTTGATCGAGCAGCACCTGTTCGTTGTCGGCCACGCACGAAGTGTAGGGGAAGCCTCTCGTCCCCGCGATCCTGAGCGGGCATCTGTCTTTTGCCTGCTATCCGACCGATTAGTGGAAATCTCAACCTAACCGAGAGGGCTGTTGCGCCCTCCGGGCAGAGAGTGTGCCGGCCGGTCATCGGGGCGTGCGACCCGGCAGTACTTCGACACGAGTCAGGCGTGCCACTTGAGTGGCACCTTGCAGGAGTGAAGCGTGTTCGGGCGTCACGTTCCGTCTACGCTGCTACATATCAAATCAGGGCAAAACTATATACATGCAGGTCACGGCAACTCCTTTGCGTTGACTACGGATCAGAAGGTTAGGGGTTCGAGTCCCTTCGGGCGCACCACTTGAGCAGGGAATATAGCCAATAGGCTATATTCCCTGCTTTCGTATGGGCGTACGTGTCGGACGCGGTTGTTCTGCTCGCCCCGTCGGCCTGGTCGGTCCGGGCGAGGAATCGTGACGCCCGGCGCGAGATGAGTACGCGTGCGCATGGCAGGCGCTGCCGCTGCGACCAGAATTCCCTCCATGCGAACGCGAATCATGATCGCTCTGGCCGCAGTCGGCCTGGGTGGGCTGATGGCCACCACCGGTTGCTCGTTCCGGGAGGACATCTGCGCTAGTGGTGAGTATCCGGCGATCGCGGTGGGCGGGCAGGGCGGCAGCGCCTGCTTCCCGGATGGGCAGGAGCCGACCCCGCCGTACGTCCGCTATCCGGAGGGCAAGATCCCGCAGCACGTCGACGATGAGTGGGACGTCTATTGGCGCAGCCACGGCATCGATGAAAACAACAACATCATCGATACCTGAACCGGATTGCCTATCTCGTACTACCCGACTGCCGGGGTGATCGAATGATCAGCCGAAGCAGTTGGGCACCGGCGGTGAGCTGGGGGTGCGGTTCGTGGGCCGGTTGCCGCTGATGGCGGTCTTCTGGTCCACGGTGACCCCAGCGGACATGATCCACTCGTCTTTCGTGAAGTCGCGGCATCTTTGGGGCGCGGTTGCTGGCGCTTGACGTGGGCCGGATCAGCGACAAGAATTTACAGGAATCGCTGTTAGCGTTAACAATCCGTCCCAGTGCTGCGGCGGCCTCGTCATGTCGATGCGGCGACTGTCGCGACGACCTGACCCCTCGGTCAGCACTGCCACTGCAGGGGAGAAATCCATGCGAACCAGGGCAAGATGGCTCGCGGCGACCGCCGCGCTCGGTGTCGTCCTCGCCGGGGTGCTGACCTCGACCGGCCCGGCCTACGCCGAATCCAACGGCGGGGTGCGGGTGATGCCTCTCGGCGACTCCATCACCGAGGGCACGCAGGTGCCGGGCGGGTACCGCATCGGGCTCTGGCAGCGCCTCGTCAACGGGCGGTACACAGTGGACTTCGTCGGGTCGCAGTTCAACGGGCCTGCCAGCCTGGGTGACCACGACCACCAGGGGCATCCCGGCTGGCGCATCGACCAGATCGACGCGAACATCGTCGGCTGGCTGAACACCCAGCGGCCGCAGACAGTTCTGCTGCACATCGGCACCAACGACATCCTGCAGAACTACAACGTGAGCACCGCGCCGAACCGGCTCTCCACCCTGATCGACCGGATCACCACCACAGCTCCCAACGCTGAGGTGTTCGTCGCGCAGATCATCCCGCTCTCCAACAGCAACCAGAATGCGGCGGCCCGCACCTTCAACGCGGCGATCCCGGGCATCGTGCAGAGCAAGGTGAACGCTGGCAAGCGGGTACGCCTGGTCGACATGTACAGCGCACTCACCACCGCCGACCTGATCGACGGTGTCCACCCCACGGCCGGCGGTTACGACAAGATGGCTGCCCGCTGGTACAGCGCGCTGCAGGCGGTGCCCGGCAGCATCGGCGACCCGGGAAGCGGCGGCGGGCAGCAGACCACTGCGATCGTGGGTGCCCTGTCCGGCCGCTGCGTCGACGTCCCCGGCTCTTCCACCACCAACGGCACCCAGGTGCAGTTGTGGGACTGTCACGGCCGCACCAACCAGCAGTGGACCTACACGAGCAGCAAGACGCTGACCGTGTACGGCAACAAGTGCCTCGACGCCGCCGGCTACGGCACCTCGCCGGGCACCCTGGTCACCATCTACGACTGCCACGGCGGAACGAACCAGCAGTGGAACGTCAACGCCAACGGCACCATCACCGGGGTGCAGTCCGGCCTCTGCCTCGACCCGTACAACGTGGGTACGGGCAACGGCACCAAGCTCGTCCTCTGGACCTGCACCGGCCAGGCCAACCAGCAGTGGAGCCGTCGATAGCTCGTACGGTCGCGGCGGGTGGTGGTCGGATCGCGGGCGATCCGACCACCGTCGCCTGCGCTGCCTCTTGGCCGTCGAGCGTCGAAGGCGCCAGGTGTCCGTGAGTGTGATCCGACCAGGCGCACCGCCTGCCGCAGACTCTGGTGTGCGGAGGGCAACGCCCGAACGACCGTGATGTCTGTGAGTCATATTGATGCCTCAGGGGCATCACGCTCGCCGTGGTCGGGGTCCTGGTACCCGGTGTCGATGGCGGTGCCCGCCCAGGTCCACCACGCGGCCAGCAGCCGGATGACGCTCTGTCCCAGTCCGCCCCAAGGGGCTTCGTGGCCAACGGCATCGACAGTTGCGCGAACACGGCGACGTAGAAGACGTCGAAGAATAGCTCCAGTAGCGTCGCTCGATCCGACGAGTGCCGGCGCCGGCATTCTCAGCAACGTCGCGTACGTCAGCCGTCTGCTGACGTCGGGCGGCGTCGCACCGGCCGGCGCCTGCACCGACGGCGCAACGGTGGCCGTGCCGTACGGCGCTGTCTACGTCTTCTGGGCCTCGAAGCGGTAGGGGGCCCAGCCGCGACGAGGCGGCAGCCCCGGTCGCGGCCGACTGACGGACGGCATCGACGGGATTCGGTGGGCGGACGATAGGCTGCGGCCGGCGTCGGAGTGACCTAGGGGGACGGGTGATGGGCGGATCGGTTCGCGCGGTGGTCGCGGTCTGCGGGCATCCGGCGTGAGCGGCGGGCTCCGTCTTGGTGACCCGGCACGCCTCGGTGGGTACGAGGTGCTCGACCGGCTCGGTGACGGGGGCATGGGCAGTGTCTTCCTGGCCCGTTCGCCGCAAGGGCGGCGGGTGGCGGTCAAGGTCGTCCGTGCGGACCTCTCGCACGACGAGGAGTTCCGGGGTCGGTTCCGTAGTGAGGTGAACCGCGCCCGCCAGGTTCCACCGTTCTGCACGGCCGAGGTTCTGGACGCCGACCCGGACCATGACCCGCCCTACCTGGTGGTGGAGTACGTCGAGGGCCCCAGTCTGGCCCAGGTGGTTCGGGAGCAGGGCCCGCTGGGAGGGGCGCACCTGCACGGCATCGCGGTCGGGGTGGCCACCGCGCTCACCGCCATCCACGGCGCCGGGGTGATCCACCGCGATCTCAAGCCGGCGAACGTCCTGGTCGCTCCGGGCGGGATCAAGGTCATCGACTTCGGCATCGCCCGAGCCTTCGAGGCGACGAGCCAGCACACCCGGACGAACCAGATGGTCGGGACCGTCTCGTACATGGCTCCGGAGCGGTTCGACACGGCTTCCGGCCGTCCGGCGGGCCCGGCCGCGGACATCTTCGCCTGGGGGGCCCTGGTCGCCTACGCCGCGACCGGCCGCAGCCCGTTCGGGGGCGACTCCCCTACCGCGACCGCGATGCGGATCCTCACTCAACCACCGGACCTGACCGGGCTCGGTGGGCCGTTGCGGGAGTTGGTCTCCCGCGCGTTGGAGAAGGACCCGGCTGCCCGGCCCACGTCCCGGGAGTTGCTCGACGGGTTGTTGACCGCGTCTCCGGTGGGTGCCGGCGAGCCGGCCCAACTCCTGGGCGCGACGCCGCCACGGGTGTCGCCCGCTGCCGGTGGTGATCAAGGCGCGCGGTCGACGACATCGGGTCCGGCCAAGGCCGGCCGCGCGGATCCACGCCGGCGCGGATGGCTCACCGCGTTTGGGGCGACCGCCGCGGTGGTCGCCGTGCTGGTGCCCGCATTCCTGTTCGGTCCGCAACTGTTGAGTGGGCAGTCCAAACAGGACCGGGCCGGCTCGACGCCGAGCGGTAGCCCGGCGACGACCGGGCCGGCGGCGACGCCGTCCACGCCCGCGTCGGGCAAGCCGTCCGCCTCACCGTCGGCCAGCGTGGACCCGGCCCAGGCCATGCTGGCCGGTCAGCGGCGAGTCCTGCTGCACGTGGTGGAGATCGACCGTGACCTGTCGCTGCCGTCTCACGGCGAGGTCGAGGTCGGCAAAGGAACCGGCAAGGATGCGCTCTTCGTACTCGTACCGGTCGGTGTCGACTACATGATCAAATCGGTCAACCCGGAGATCGCCCACCGACCGTGCCTCGGGGTCAAGGTCGATTCGGAAGGGTACTCGGCGCTGGTCGGAGCCGACTGTCGGCCCAGCAAGGCAACGTTGTTCACGTTGTACCGTGAGGGCAACGACGACAAGGGGCGCCCCGCCTACGGCATCGTCAACGACGAGCACGGCCCGGTGCAGTGGAGCCCGACCAAGAGCGAGATCTTCGTCGAGTTCCTCGGCGACGCCCCGCTGAACACGACGTTCAGCCTGGTCGATCGGGGCGCGGTCTGACTCCCGGGTCCCCTGGCCCCCGCGGACCGGCCCACCCGGTGGGCCTTGACTCGCATGGCGATCGGTCCTGACCGTCGCCGCGCCATCGCTCCTGCCGGTCGACCCGTCAGGCTGAATTCACTGGCACCGTCAGCGAGCCCTCGGCAATGGGCAGTTGTCGATGTTAACGCGCTCGCGAGGCCTCCTCAAGGGCCTGGCGGTGGTCCTGGCCGGGGAGCTGGGGCGATGCCTGCGGGAATGCGGTTCAAGTCGCCTCACCTCAAGATCCGCAGGTCGACAGCGGTAGATGTTCCCAGCACGTTACGTCTTGACGAACGGCATGTTATCGCTCACAGTCGATGCCTAAGGACGACGACACCTCGGCTTTCCGGGCAAGCCTTGCTTCGTCGACCTCGAATCAGGCGTGCGCTATTGCTTGCCGGCGTCTTGTTAACGCTAACTCTCTGACGCCGGCGTGCTCGGCCACGCGTCGCGGTACGCCCACCCTCGGGCAGGCCGTTCGGCTCTTGGTCACTGGAGGAGAATCATGTCTGCCCTCGATAGGTCTCCATCGATCGCCACGCCGTCGCGACGGCGACGTTGGTGGTTGCCCCGCCTTGTCGCCGCCAGCGCGGCGGCGCTGATGGTCGGTGGCGCCGCCGTAGCGGTGGTGTCGTCACCCGCCGCCGCGGCATCGGTCGACACGAACGCGTGGTACGTGTTGGTGAACCGCAACAGCGGCAAGGCCCTGGATGTCTACAACCTGGCCACGAATGACGGTGCCCGGATCACCCAGTGGGCCCGCAACAGCGGCAACCAGCAGCAGTGGCAGTTCGTCGACTCCGGTGGTGGCTACTACCGGGTGAAGTCGCGGCTCTCCGGCAAGGTGCTGGACGTCTCGGGCTTCTCGACCGCCAACGGTGGCAGCATCGTGCAGTGGAGTGACCTCAACGGCACCAACCAGCAGTTCCGGCTGGCCGACTCGGACAGCGGCTACGTCCGGTTGATCAACCGGAACAGCAACAAGGTGATGGAGGTGCAGGGCGCCTCGACCGCCGACGGTGGCAACATCGTGCAGTACGACGACTGGAACGGCAGCAACCAGCAGTGGCAGTTCGTCCGCGTCGGCGGTGGGACCGACCCCACCACGCCGCCGCCGACGACTCCGCCGCCGGGCGGCACGTGCGACCTTCCCTCGACGTACCGCTGGTCCTCCACCGGGGTGTTGGCGACCCCGAAGTCGGGCTGGGTGTCGCTGAAGGACTTCACCGTCGCCCCGTACAACGGCCAGCAGCTGGTCTACGCCACCACGCACGACTTCGGTAGCAGCTGGGGCTCGATGAACTTCAGCCTCTTCTCGAACTACTCGCAGATGGCCTCGGCCACCCAGAACACGATGAACTCCGGGACTGTCGCGCCGTCGCTGTTCTACTTCGCGCCGAAGAACATCTGGGTGCTCACCTACCAGTGGGGCGGCACGGCGTTCTCGTACCGGACCTCGACCAACCCCACCAACGCGAACGGCTGGTCCGCGGCGCAGCCGCTGTTCACCGGAAGCATCACCGGCTCCGGCACCGGCCCGATCGATCAGACGATCATCGGTGACAGCACGAACATGTACCTCTTCTTCGCCGGTGACAACGGCAAGATCTACCGGGCCAGCATGCCGATCGGGAACTTCCCGGGCAACTTCGGCAGCAGCTACACCACCATCATGAGCGACACCACGAACAACCTGTTCGAGGCGGTTCAGGTCTACAAGCTCCAGGGTCTGAACAAGTACCTCATGATCGTCGAGGCGATCGGCTCGACGGGCCGCTACTTCCGCTCGTTCACGGCCACCAGCCTGAACGGTTCGTGGACCCCGCAGGCCGCGTCCCAGAGCAACCCGTTCGCGGGCAAGGTCAACAGCGGTGCCACCTGGACCAACGACATCAGCCACGGTGAGCTGCTGCGCACCAACGCCGACCAGACGATGACCGTCGACGCCTGCAACCTGCAACTGCTCTACCAGGGGCGTTCCCCCAGCTCCGACGGCGTCGACTACGGCCTGCTGCCGTACCGGCCGGGTCTGCTGACCCTGCAGCGCTGACCCTGTCTGATCAAGCTCTACTGACCCGGAACGGGCGGGCTCGGCGTCACGCCGAGCCCGCCCGGCTCATGTCAACGCTGCGATCAGCCCAGGCTCACCGGATCGGTGTGCCGGTGACACAGGTGAGCACCTGACCCTGACCACGGGTGGCGCTCGACGTGGTCGTGGCGAAACCGTGGGTTTGGAGCAGTGCTTCGGTCGCGGTGAGGTTCGCGGTGGCGTGCGCTTCGGTGGGTCGCTCGCCGAAGACGTAGAGCCGTCCTCCCGGCGCCAGCAGGCTGCGTATCCGAGCGATCTGCTGCGCCGCCTCGCCCAACCAGAAGAGGCTGACGTTCACCGCGAAGATCTTGGTGAAGTGGCCGGTCGGCAGGTCGGCCGACTCGAACCCTGCTCGCCGGATCTCGGCCCTACCAGCGTCGATGTGGCCCAGGTTCCGTTCGGTCGCGAGCCGCACCATCGTCGCGGCGCGGTCGATGGCGACGATCCGTCCGGTGGTGAGTTGGCCGGCGACCAGCGAGACGGCTGCTCCCCGACCACAACCGATCTCCAGCACCTGGTCGTCGGGCGTGACGGCCATTGTCTGCACCGCCCAGCGCTGCCGACGGGCGGGCGTCACCCGACTCGGTTCGTTCGCCGCGGGCGTCGTGTCGCCGCTGGACCAACCCGGCTCGCGGGTCGACAGAGTGGACCTCACGACGTCACTCGCCGGTGCCTTCTGCTCACACCTCTGATTCCACCCTGTCAGCGGAGTCAGTGCACCGTGTCCTCGGTCACCGCGCCGGAACGACAGCCGCGACAAGCGATCAGTGCAGCTACTGAAGGTCCGGGGCGGCGGCTCCAGCCGCCACCCCGGACCGGGCAACGCGTCAGGCGATCCGGTAGGCCCGCTGGATCGTCTGGGTGACCGTGTTGCCGGCGGTGTCGGTGGCGGTCAGCCGCAGCGAGACGAAACCGGCCCGTCGTGGGTGACTGATCAGCGCGACGTTCCGGATCACCCGGAGGGCGACCCACGTCCGGCCGTCGTCGAACGACGCGGACACGCCGAGGGTGCGGTTCGGCGCTGCCTTCGAACCGGCCTGCCGGTCCAGCGCCACCGGGATCGTCATGATCCGGCCGGTCCGTGCCGTGTTGGTGTCGTCGAGCACGGGCGTCGGGCGGGCCGTGGTCAGAGGCAGGCGCTCCGGCGACGTGGTGTGCGCCGAGGTGAAGGTCCAGGCCACCGAGACCGACGTCGACAGGGTGTCCGGTGCGCCTCGGGTGGCGGTCGCCTCCAGCCGGTAGGTCGCCTTTCCGGCGGGCACCGCGAACTCGGCCCACGGGCTGTCCGAGGTGCCGATCTCCTTACCGTCGCGCAGCAGCCGGAACCGCACCGGCTGGTCGTCGCGGCTCGCGGGGCGACCGGTCGCGTCGCCGAACAGGGGCACCGACGCGATCGAGATGGTGTCGCCGTCGCGGCCCGCGTACCCCAGGGGTGACAGGGTCGGTGCCTGGGTCACGGAAGGCCCGAAGGGTGCCGCGTTCCAGGTCTGGCTGTACGTACGCCCCGACCTGAAGGTCGAATCCTGCGTCGTGAGGTTGTCCCCCTCGACGAACGTGGACGTCCAGACGATGCCGCCGTCGGTGTTGTAGTACTCGGTGCCCGTGAACGGCAGGTCGACAGGTGTGTTCGACCCGATCGGGCCCGAGCCTCCGGGAGCCGACGCGCGGTGGAAACGGGTGGCCGTCGCCGCCGTGGACTGGCTGCGGTAGGTCGTCCTGACCGTGGCGAGGTTCTTCGGTGACAGCTTCCTGGTCAGACCGGTGAACATGTCGCCCCTGCCGACGTACGCCAGGTCGTAGGTGTAGGGGCTGTTGCGGAAGGTGCCGTCCCTGCCCGGTCGGGCGAGCCCGACGCCCAGCGTCGAGGTGAACTCGGGTGCCGCGACGGCGGGCCCGAGCCGGCCGAAGAAGACGTCGGTGAGGGAGACTCCGCTGAGTTGGACGCCCGGGTAGCGCATGCCGTCGTCCCAGTTGGCGCTCACGTTGATCGAGATCGGCGCGGCGTCGTGCTGCGGCACTGTCAACGCGACGGGCTTGGCGTTGCGGGCGTCGACCGCCTCGGTGATCGGGCCGCGTACGTCCAGGACCGGCTGCGCGAGCAGTGTCGACACGGCACCCTCGTGGATGGTGCTGTACAACGCGTACCGCCCCTTGGGCAGCCGCAGGACGCCGCCGCCCGGTGTCGCGGGGAGGGTGCTGAACTCGCCGGTGGTCAGGTTCGCCGCCACTGTCGTGTACTCGGTGGCCGGTCTGCCGTCGCGTCCGGTGTGGTTGAGCCGTACGTCGTAGCTCTCGATCTCACGGTTCAACACGAAGGGCGTCCGTACCCGCAGGTCTCCGGCGCCGGTCGCGGTCAGCGCACCCTGGTAGACGCCGTCCGGGGCGTCCACGCGGGTGTCCACCGTGATCGTCGCCTCGGCCCGGCCACCGGCCGGCACCACCAGCGTGGCCGGGCTGACGGTGAGCATGCCGGCCGGGGCCGGAGCGATGGCCAGCGTCAGGGTCACCGGTGCGGTGCCCGTGTTGCGGTAGCCGACGACCTGGGTGATCCGGCTGTCGTCGGCGTGCGGCCAGCGCTGCACCGGAAAGTCGATGGCGGCGATGTCGGTGGCGACCGGTTGGGCGACCGCGCGTGCGATGTCCACCCGGCCGGCGCCCTGCTCGTAGATGGTGTCCTCGCCGGTCGGCTTGGCCGAGTCCATCAGGGCGGCCTTGAGCTGCGGCCCGGTCCAGTCCGGGTGCTGGCCGGCGAGAATCGCGGCGGTGCCGGCAACGTGCGGGGTCGCCATCGACGTACCCGACATGGTGGCGTAGTCGCCGCCGGGGGCGGCAGCCACGATGTCGACGCCCGGAGCGCTGATCTCGGGCTTGATGTGGTTGTCGCCGACGCGTGGGCCCCGGCTGGAGAAGTAGGCCCGCTGGTCGTCGGCGTCCACCGCGGCGACGGCGAGAGCGTCGTCGGCGGAGGCCGGCGAGGAGACCGACTTCGGCTTCCCCTCGTTGCCGGCCGCGACCACGAACAGGGTGCCGTACCGGTGGCTCAGCTCCTGGACGGCGGTCTCCAGCGGGTCGAGGCCGGGTGCGTCGTCGCCACCCACGCTCAGGTTGACCACCCGGGTCTGCGGCGCGAGCCACTGCATGCCGGTGATGATGTCCGAGTCCTGGCATTCGGTGGTGGCGCAGACCTTGCCGACGAGCAGCTTCGCCCCCGGCGCGACCCCGCGATACCTCCCGCCGGAGGCGGCGCCGCTACCGACGATGGTCGATGCCACGTGGGTGCCGTGGCCGACGGAGTCGCCGGGGTCGTTGCCGCCGGTGAAGTCCCGGACCTCGGCGAGGTGGCCGGCGAAGTCGGGGTGGCTGGCGTCGATCCCGGTGTCCAGCACGCCGACGGTGACGCCGGTGCCGTCGAAACCTGCCTGCCACGCCGCCGGGGCACCGATCTGCGGCACGCTGCGATCGAGGGAGACCTTGCGCTTGCCGTCCAGCCAGATGTGGGTGATTCCGGTGGTGAGGGTGCGCGCGGACGGCGTACCACTGGTCAGCGACGTCCAGAGCTTCACCCGGTCGTCAGGGTCCGCCCGGACCGCGAGCGCGTGCGCGGCCGGGAGATCGGCCCGCACACGGCCGGCACCCCCGGTGGTCGCGGTCCGTGCCCGCGCCGCCATGTTCTCGGGGTACGCGACCAGCAGCGGCAATTCGGCTGCCCGGTCGTCGTAGCCGAACTCGCCGAGCGTGCTGAGGTCGAACAGGCGTCGATCGAGCCGCCCGTCCCGCACCAGCGGCATCGCGTCCACCGGGATGACGTACTGGTGACCGTCCTCCCGGCTGCTCACGAACCGCATGCCGGCCCGACCCGGCCCGCGCTGGATCTGCGGACGCCCCGCCGTGTCCAGCGAAACCCGGTCACCGGTGATCAGGGTGAAGGTTCCGTGGGTGCCGGGGGCCGTGGCCGCCGGCGTCTCCTGCGCGTTCGCCGGTTGGGCGATCAGGCCCGCCGCAACCAGCGCGGTCGCGAGTACGCCGGCTGTCAGGGCGCGTCGTTGCCGTCGTCGCACATCGTCCTCTCCGCCACGGGCGTCTCCCGGGTCGGCACGATGACGCCTGACCAGGTCGTCAGGTTGATCACAGTGGTGTGACGCAGCCCACAATCGCGCCCCGCGCCGACGTGACCGGTCCACCCTTGCGAGTTCCATGCGGCGGTGACCAGGGGACGAGGCAGGGGAGGGCACCGGTCGGATGCGTGACGCCGAAGAGTTCGACGCCCTCTACGCGGCCTGTGCGGGTCGGGTCGTGGGTCACGTGTACGCGCTCACCGGCAACCGCGCCGAGGCCGAGGACGCCGTCGCCGAGGCGTTCATGCGGGCCTGGCAGCGGTGGGCGACGGTGCGGGAGACGGACAGTCCGGAGGCGTGGGTCCGCCGGGTGGCCTCCCGGATCGCGGTGAGCAGTTGGCGCAAGGCGTTCAACCGGGTACGCGCACACCGCCGGGCCGCTGTCGACCAGGGCGTGCCCGGACTGAACGAGGACCACGTCGCGCTGTTGCAGGCGCTGCAACGGCTGAGCGCCAACGAGCGCCGGGCCGTCGTGCTGCACCACCTCAACGACCTCAGCGTCGCGGAGGTGGCAGCCGAGATGCAGGCCCCCGTGGGAACCGTGAAGACGTACCTCGCCCGTGGTCGGAGAGCGATGGCCGGGTTGCTGACCGATGCGCACCAGGAGGAGACCTCCCATGGCTGATCCGCGCGACGATCTCACCGCGATCGTGGACGAGGTCCGGCGAGTCACCACCATGCCGGGGGCACAGACGTTGCGGCACCGCAGCGACCGGCGTCGGCGGCGTCGGACGGCCGTCGGCGCAGCGGGGCTGGCCGTGGTGGCCCTCGCCGCCGGCACCGCCCTGATGCAGGTGCGCGACACCGTCGAGACGCCCGGCGTCGGCCCGGCCACCCAGGCCGCGCCGCCAGTGGTCCCGTCCGCGACCGCCCCGGCGGGACCGCAGGAGATCCTCGCTGGCCGGCGGCAGGTCCAGATCGTGCTGCCCGGCATGCGCGGGGCCACGTTGGCGATCGACCGCGACGGCGATCAGGTTCGGGCCACCACCGAACAGGGCATCGACGATCGGGCGCTGTGGGTGCTGCGCCCCGAGGGCGACAGGTACCGGATCCTCCTGGCCGCCGGTGCCGAGGCGATCTGCATGACCGTCGTGCACGACGCCGCGCCGGGCAGCGTACGCGGGCGGGCGTGTGACGCCGCCGCCTCGACGCAGCTCTTCCGGATCGATCAGGTGCCGGACGGCAGCTACTCGGTCTTCCAGGGCAAGCGTTACGTCCAGGTGGTCGACGGCACCAACGCCCTGGTTCCTGACCTGCCTGAGGGCCTGACCACCACGTACGAGTTCCTGGATCGCGGCCCCGCCCCGCGCTGAACCCGCCTGCGCCGACGCGGGGCGAGCGTGCACGGGGCCGGATCGGGGACGGCCAGCCCGGCCGTCAGAGCCAGACCACGAGCCCGGTCAGGTCGTTGAGGACCGCGGCCACGCCCGCCCGGATGGCCGACGCGCACCGGTCCGCGGTGAACGAGTTCGGGTCGTACGTGGAGGACATCCCCAGCCCTTCGCCCCGGAACGACGCGCCGTCCCAGTCGACAGCCGTGACGTTGTGGGTGGGCTCGGCGAGTTCCGCGCCGACCACGAGGAACTTCTCGTCCAGGTGGTTCGGGGTGACCAGCGCGAGCCCGTCGATGAGGTCGTTGCCCGCGCTGACGATGAGGTCCGGGCCCATCTCCATCGCCTTGGCGATGCTGGGAACGGTTTCGTGCGCACTGCCGACGTCGATGGTCCTCAGGTCGACGTGCTCGTCGTCGGCCCACTCCTCGACCGCCGTCACGAGGGCCTTGGTCGGGTTGTCCGCACCGCTGGTCAGCAGGACGACCCGGTAGTCCTTCGGCGGGTGGACGTCGGCCCACGAGCCGGGCCGCGGGGTGATCGTCGCCTCCGGCGCGGGTTTCGTGGAGGGGTCGACGAACCCCGGGCCGAGAGTGCCGAGGGCGCTGGGCGCCGGACGTGGCTCGGACCAGTCGGCGCTGGAGTTGCAGGCGGAGACCAGCGCGGCGGTCGCGGCCAGCATGGCGACGGCCCGAAGCGGGGGGCGCAAGGTGATCGTCCTCCGGGTGGTGGCGGAAAGTGCGCGTACTTCTTCGTATTCCTATCTCAATTCCGTTCACCGGTGATCCGTGGGCGGTCGTTCGGGGAAGTTGTTCTCCGGCGGTTTGTCGGTGCGCGGGTTGGCGTTCACCCGCGACATGCAACGTGCACTGGCCAACCGAGGGAGTCGAATGTCAGGCCGCATCCGCCGTACCGTTATCGTCGCCGCTGTCGGATTCGCCGCAGCGGTGGTTCCGTTTCTGGGCGCCGAACCGGCGTCCGCGCACGGTTTCTCGTCGACTGTGTACGCGAAAATTGCAGCGGGAGATGAGGGTCACATTCGGACCGGTGTGGAGCTCGAATACGACCTCCTCGTCGCGTCCGCCGCGGATGCCGGCGACGACGACCCGCTCTTCCAGGCGGGAACCGCCGCGTTCGAGACGGGCGACACGGCCGCCCAGGCCGCCGCGCTGAAGGGTCACGCGCCGGCGGTTCTCCGGTACGTCTCCGACCGGTTCGCTGTGACTTCCCGGGGTGCGGACTGCCGGCCTGCCCAGGTGGGTGACGCGACGATCGGCGAGCGCGAGGGCGTGCCGTACGCCGATCTGCTGCTCGACTGGACCTGCCCGGAGCGGGTCGACGAGCACGTGGTGCGCAGCGGCCTCTTCCCGGACGGTGAGGGCTACGTCAAGGGCACGAAGACGATCGTCACGTACGAGATCGACGGCCGCTCGGGCAGTGCCGCGCTCGACGCCGCCAACCCGTCCTTCTCGACGGCGCAGACCTGGTACGAGCGGTTCGGCGAGTTCTTCCTCCTGGGCGCCGAGCATCTGCTGACCGGGATCGACCACATCCTGTTCCTGCTGGCGCTCATCGCCGGGTCCCGGCGGCTTCGGGAGATCGTGCTCGCGGCCACCAGCTTCACGCTGGCGCACTCGGTGACGTTCATGCTCGCCGCGCTCGGCCTGGTCGAGGTGCCGGCGGTGATCGTGGAGCCGATCATCGCGCTGTCGATCGCCGTCGTCGCCGGTTGGCACCTGTGGGGGATCTGGCGGCGTGGTGAGCACGCGGCTGACCTGGAGACGGCCGGGCGCGGTCACTTCAGCCTGGATCGGGCCGGCTGGATCCGCCTCGGCGTGGTGTTCTGCTTCGGCCTCGTGCACGGCCTCGGCTTCGCGGGCGCCCTGGGTATCGACGAGGCGTGGTCGTGGACCCTGTTGTGGTCGCTGCTGGTGTTCAACGTCGGCATCGAGGTCGTTCAGTTGACAATTATCGCTGTCGTCTTCCCGCTGCTGTTCGTGCTGCGCCGTCGTGCGCCGAAAGCCGGCCTCTGGGTGACCGGAGTCGTTTCTGCGGGCGTGTCCATTATGGGGTTGATCTGGTTTGTGCAGCGCGTTTCTGGATCATGAGCAGGGCTAAGTAGTTCGTGAAGTGCAGTCTTTCGCAAGATCACGTTCATGATCGGTTCATCGGACGGCGAAAGGGTGGAATTGCTTCCCCAGCGTCGGGTGAAGGCACAATCCATTTCTCTATTTGAAAAGGGAACAATGTCGATGACATTGAGCACCTCGACACGGGCCTCCGCGCTCGTGCGGCGGCGCCTGGTCGCCGGGGTCGCAGCCGGGTTCCTCGGTCTGGGCGCGGCCCTCGGCAGTGGCCTGATGGCCACCGCGAGCGCGGCCGAGTCCACCACGATCAGCAGCGTGATCCTCGGCGTCGGCGCCAACGAGACCCAGCGCATCGTGACCTGGTACTCCTCGGCCGACACCGCGCAGAAGATCCAGCTCGCCCCGACCGCCGAGATCGTCAACGGCGAGTTCCCGGCCGGCGCGGTCAGCTTCGACGCCGTCGGCGCGGCGAACACCTCCACCACCGGGTTCAACCGGCACGCCACGATCAGCAACCTGCGTGAGAAGACGGCGTACTCGTACCGGGTCGGCGCCGAGGGCAGCTGGTCCCCGACGTACGCCTTCAAGACGCAGGACTTCGAGGGCGACTACGACTTCCTCTTCTTCGGTGACCCGCAGATCGGCTCGTCCGGCGACCGGCTCAAGGACCAGGCCGGCTGGGAGGACACCCTGAAGGTCGCCACCGCGGCCAACCCGAACGCGGAACTGCTGGTCTCCGGCGGCGACCACGTCGAGTCCGCCAACGACGAGGGTCAGTGGACCTCGTTCATGGCCCCCGACCAGCTGCGTCAGTACCCCGTGGTCGCCACCATCGGTAACCACGACGTCGGCGGCAAGTCCTACGAGCAGCACCACTTCACCCCGAACACCGACCGCACGGCCCCGTACTACGACAACGGGAACCCGGCGGGCACCAAGTCCGGTGGTGACTACTGGTTCGTCTACAAGGACGTGCTGTTCATCGACATCAACAGCAACAGCTACAAGCTGCCGACCGACGGCAGCAACGCCGGCGACGCCGCGCACGTCTCGTACATCACCGACGTGGTGAACAAGCACGGCTCCGAGGCCAAGTGGAAGGTGCTGGTCTACCACCACTCCATCTACTCGCCGGCCAGCCACGCGACGGACACCGACAACAAGCAGCGCCGGGAAGACTTCACCACGGCCTTCTCGAACCTCGGCATCGACATGGTGCTCCAGGGTCACGACCACAGCTACTCGCGCAGCTACTCCATCAAGAACGGCCAGAAGGAGAACCCGGCCGAGAAGCCGGGTGCCGCCGATGTCTTCCCCGGCCCGGGCGGCGTCATCTACGTGACCGCCAACTCGGCCTCCGGCTCGAAGTACTACGACATCAAGAAGCCGGACGCCACCGGCACCGGCATCAAGGGCAACGGTCCGGACCCGCTGGACCCGGACAAGTACTGGTACAACTCGGTGCAGAACCAGGAGCACGTCCGCAGCTACGTCAAGGTGCAGGTGCGCGGCGACAAGCTGGTCCTGGCGAACGTGCGCAGCGGCACCTGCGCGGCACCGAACGCGTCGGTCGAGGCCGGCCTCTCCTGCGTCAACACCCCCGAGGGTCAGCCGGTCGGCTCGATCGTCGACAACGTGACGGTGCACCCGTTCCACGGTGACGGTCAGGCCATCCAGGTCAACGTGCCGAACCCGGCCCCGGGCGAGTTCGGCTGGACGATCGACGGCTACAACGGTCTGGTCGACCTGGGCACCGCGCAGGAGCGCAACGGCACCTACTTCCAGGCCAACGGCAAGATCAACCCGATCCTCGTGTCGGACAGCCGCCGGTCGCTCGCCCCGTGGTCGATCTCGGCCAACGTCGGCGACTTCTCCGACGCCGACAAGAAGTTCTCCGGCTCCTACCTCGGCTGGAACCCGTACGTGCTCGACGCCGGCGCGGGTGCCGAGGCCGGTGCCCCGGTCCTGTCGTCGCTCGACGACCAGGGCAAGGGCCTCTCGGTCTCCAGCGCGCTCGCCGCGGCCGCGCAGGGTCACCCGCGTGGCGGCGCCAAGCTCGGCGCTGACCTGGATCTGAAGATCCCGGACAGCATCGCGAAGGGCAGCTACCGCACCACCCTCACGATCACTGCGCTGAGCAGCTGACCGAACGGATCCATGCGGCGGGGTAGGCACCTTCGGGGCCTACCCCGCCACCCATTGCACCCCTCCCAAGATCACCTCAAGGAACTGACATGTACCCGCCCGTAACGCGCTGGAAGACACGCCTCCGTACGACAGCACTGTCCCTGTTCGCCGTCGTCGCGGCCGTCGGTGTCGGTGCCGGTCCCGCCCTGGCGGCGGACGGTAACGTCGCCTGGACGGTCCGGACGGCCTCCAACGGCTACGGCGAGGCCAGGTCCAGCTACAGCTACAACGTCAACCCGGGCGGTGCCGTCGAGGACGCCATGGTCGTGGCCAACCGCGGCCCGGCGCCGCTCACCCTCACCGTGTACGCGGCCGACGGCTTCACCACCGACGCCGGCCAGCTCGACCTGCTCACCAGGGACAAGAAGTCGATCGCGATCGGCGCCTGGGTGAAGCCGAACGCCGGCAGCGTCGTGATCCAGCCCGGAAAGACCGCCCAGGTCCCCTTCACTGTCGACGTTCCGCAGAACGCCACGCCCGGGGACTACGTCGGCGGCATCCTCACCACGCTGACCCAGGCCGACCAGGCTGAGGGGATCAACGTCGACCGGCGCCTCGGCATCCGGATCAAGTTGCGGGTGGGCGGCGAGCTGAAGCCGAACCTCGCGATCGAGAACCTCCAGGTCACGTACGCCGGACCGACCAACCCGTTCAGCAAGGGTGACGCCACCATCACCTACCAGGTCCACAACGTCGGCAACGCGGCCCTGTCCGGGAAGCAGTCGGTGACCGTCTCGGGCCCGTTCGGCCTGCTGCGGGTACGGGCCGAGGATGTCGCCGCGCCGCCGGAGCTGCTTCCGGGTGAGAGCTGGGACGTGTCGGTGCCCGTACACGGGGTGGCTCCCGCCATCTCGCTGGCCGCTACAGCGACAGTGGCACCCCTGCTCACCGACGCCTCGGGCTCCACCACCTCGCTCAAGCCGGTCCAGGTCACCGCGCACGGCTGGGCCCTGCCCTGGATGCTGTTGCTGGTGCTCGTCGTGCTGATCGCCGTGCTCGTCGGGGCGTACGTGTACCGACGCCGCAACCGGGCGCAGAGCAAGGCGCGCGAGGACGCCCGCGTACGCGACGCCGTCGAGCAGGCGCTTCGGGGCCCGGAGCCGCAGACCTCCTGATCACGGCACCGGCCACCTCGGCTGGCGTCGGCCGGCGGCGGTTCTCGCCCGCTGGGCCAGGGCGTGGGCGTTCGTCCTTGTGGGTGAACGGCGCTCAGCTCCGGGCCACGCCTGTTCTCCAGCCGGCATGCTGCGACGGTGACGCCGGCACGGAGAGGGAATCCACATGGTTGACGGAGATCTGCCAGAGCGGATGCAGGCAGCGGCCTTCGACGAGTTCGGCGGGCCGGAGGTGATCACCCTGCGAAAGCTGCCGATCCCGCAGGTCGCCGACGACGAGGTGCTGATCAAGGTCTTGAGCGCCGGTGTCGGGGTGTGGGACGCGTACGAGCGGCAGGGCATGCTGGTGCCGGAGGGCTCGGCGCTCCCGATCGTGCCCGGCTCCGACGGCGCCGGAACCGTCGTCGCGGCCGGCAGCAAGGTGACCGGCCTGGCCGCGGGTGACCTGGTCTACGTCTCCGCCACCACGCGGCCGAAGGGCGGCCTCTACGCCGAGTACGCGTCGGTCAAGGCGGAGTACGTGGCGAAGGTGCCCGATGGTGTGCCCGCCCAGCACGCGGGTGCCATGCCCACCGACGCGCTGACCGCGCTGGCCGGGCTCGACGCGATCAGCCTGTCGGCCGGTGCCTGGCTGCTGATCTTCGGTGCGAGCGGCGGTCAGGGCCACCTGGCCGTGCAGTTGGCGAAGCGGCAGGGGCTGAACGTGATCGCGGTGGCGTCCGGGGCGGACGGCGTCGCGCTGGTCACCCGGCTCGGCGCCGACGTGTCCCTCGACGGCCACGGCGACATGACCGACGTGCTGGCCCGGATCCGGGACGCGGCGCCGGGCGGGGTGAACGCCATCCTGGCGATGGCCGGTGGCGCGACGCTGGACCAGCTCACCGAAGCGCTGGCCGACGGCGGGGTGGTCGCGTTCGCCCACGGGGTGCGGCCGGAGCCGCAGGAACGGCCGGGCGTCATGGTCCGCGCGTACGACGGCGAATCGAGCCCTCGACAGTTGCAACGCCTCAACGAACTCATCGAGGCGGGGCCGTTCGTGGTGCACGTCGCGGAGAAGTTCCCGCTGGGCAAGGTGCGCGACGCGCACCAGCGCCTACAGACGTCGTACGCCGGCAAGCTCCTGCTGACGGTGGCCTGAGACGTCAGGGCGTGCGCTGTTGCGGCACGCGTACCGACGCCATGCCGGCCGCCGTCGCGGCCTGGATGCCCAGGTCGGTGTCCTCGAAGACCAGGCAGGACTCCGGGGGTACGCCGAGCTGCTCCGCCGCGAGCAGGAACGCCTCCGGGTCGGGCTTGGCCCGGGTGTAGTCGTCGGCGCAGACCAGCACGTCGAACCGGTCCAGCAGACCGAGCGCGTCCAGGGAGGCGGTGACCGACGCGCGGGTGCTGCCGGAGACGACGGCGAACGGGACCCGCCGGTGCGCGTCGTGGATGTGCGCCAGCACCTCGGGCACGGCGGCGAGCTGCGGTAGCAACTCCTGGTAGTAGCTCTCCCGGCGCTCGACGACGGCCTCCACCGGCATGGTGAGACCCTGCTGCTCGTTCAGGGCGACGATGATGTCGGCGGTGGGCCGCCCACCCCAGGCGTAGAAGAGGTCCTCGGGGAACTCGCAGCCCCACTCCTCAAGGGCCCGCTGCCAGGCCAGGTAGTGCAGCGGCATCGAGTCGACGATGGTGCCGTCGCAGTCGAACAGGTACGCGGCGAACGGCCCGGGGGGCAGCGGCAGACTCACCCGGGAAGGGTACAGCTCACTCGTTCGTGACGGCTCTCAGCTGGCTGAGCAGGTACGCGCGCTCCGGTTCGGTGCCGACCAGCGTCAACGCGCTGCGGTACGCGGCCGCGGCCTCGTCGTACCGGCCGAGCCGGCGCAGCAGGGCGGCCCGCGCCGCCGGATAGGGGTGGTAGCCGCGCAGCCGAGGCTCGTCGGCCAACTCGTCGAGCAGCGCGAGCCCCGCCGCCGGCCCGTCCCGCATGGCGACCGCGGCGGCCCGGTTGAGCGCCACGATCGGTGAGGGCACCAGGCCGAGCAACACGTCGTAGAGGGCCACCACCTGCGGCCAGTCGGTGCTGGCCACGTCGGCGGCCTCGTCGTGCAGAGCGGCGATGGCGGCCTGCACGCCGTACGGGCCGGGCGCTCGGCCGGTCAGCGCGACCACCACCAGGCCCCGCCCCTCCTCGATCAGCTGACCGTCCCAGCGTCCACGGTCCTGGTCGTCGAGAAGGATCATGGTGCCGTCCGGTCCGGTACGCGCGTCCCGGCGGGCGTGGACCAGCAGCATCAGACCGAGCAGCCCGGCGACCTCCCGCTCGGCCGGCAGCAGCCGACGCAGGATCCGGCCCAGCCGGATGGCCTCCTCGGCCAGGTCGATCCGTTGCAGATCCGGGCCGGAGCTGGCCGCGTACCCCTCGGTGAAGACCGAGTACACGGCCTGGAGCACCGTGGGCAGACGACCGGGCAGCTCGTCGGGCCCCGGCACCCGGAACGGGATGCGCGCGTCGCGGATCTTCCGTTTGGCGCGGACGAGTCGCTGGGCCATGGTGGCCGGCGGCACCAGGAAGGCCCGCGCGACCTCGGTGGTCGTGAGGCCGGCCAGGAACCGCAGGGTGAGCGCGCCCCGATCCTGCGCGGCCAGCGCCGGGTGCGCACAGGTGAAGAAGAGCGCCAAGCGGTCGTCGGGCAGGTCGCGGTCCGCGTCGGCGGGCGGCGCGGGATCGGCCCGCTCGGCCTCCGCCTGCAGTACGGCGAGCCGGGTCGCCAACACCCGGTCGCGACGCAGCCGGTCCACTGCCCGACGCCGAGCCGTGGTGAGCAGCCAGGCGCCCGGCCGGCTCGGGACGCCGTCGGTCGGCCAGTGCGTCAGCGCCGCCTCGATGGCCTCGGAGGTGACCTCCTCGGCCAGGTCGAGGTCACCGAAGCGGCGCACGAGCGAGGCGAGCAGCCGGCCGCGTTCCTCCCGGAACACCGCCTCCACCGACGACCCGACGGCTGCCCCCTCACCCGGCACTGTCACACCTGCATGTCGATCTCGAAGATCGGACGGACCTGGACCGATCCGGTGCCGACGGCTCCGGGGCTGCGGGCCGCCCACTCCAGCGCGGCGTCGAGGTCCGGCACGTCGATGACGTCGTACCCGCCGAGCAGCTCCCGGGTCTCGGCGAACGGCCCGTCGGTGATCGTGCGCTCGCCGTCCGGGTTGACCTGCACGGTGGTGCAGGTGGTCAGGTCCTGCAGGGGATGCCCGGAGACCCAGACCCCGGCGTCCTTCATCTCCCGGTCGTAGCGGATCCAGTCCTCGAAGCTGCACCCGTTGTCGACGACCTCCCCGTCAACCATGGGGCTCATGAACAGCAGCATGTACTTCACGTTTCGGCTCCTCTCGGTGCGGCGGGTCGCCGTACAGCATGACGACGAACGCGGGACGGGGATATCGACACGGCGCATCAGCTCTTTCCTGGGCGTTCGTCGCGTCGGTCCATTCGTCGCTCGAACCAGGTCACCCCGATCAGGAGAGCGGTCAGCAGGGTGAGCGCCACCAGTGGCGGCAGGTACCGGCCGATCGGCAGCAGGGCCAGCGGCAGCAGCGCGGCGACGACCTGCGGCGGGTACACCACGCCGACGGTCAGCCGGCGGAAGACCAACCTGCTGAGCAGGTAGAGGGCGGCACCGCCGTGGAGCGCGGTCGCGGCCTCCCAGCCGAGCCGGCCGGGGTGCGCGGACTCCTCGGTGAGCTGGGCGATCACCTCCTCGATACCGAGCGCGACGTAGATGGCGCCGATGATCAGCGTGGAGTGCCCGAGGCCGTACGCGTCGCCGGCGACGCGGGCCCGTCGCTCATCCGGCACGGTGCCGACCGCCTCTCGGGCGGCGGACGCCAGCCGATCGAAGTAGAGCCACCACAGGCAGACCGTGCTGGTGAGGCCGAGCAGAGCGGCCAGTAGGGCGGGGCCGACCGGTGCCATCGCCCTCGGGCCTGCGCCGGCGGAGATCAGGGACTCACCCAGCGCGATGATGAGCACCAGGCCGAACCGCTCGCTGAAGTGGTCCACGCTGCGCAGTTGCCACGGCCGGAAGGTGGACGCGATCCGGGCGCCGCCGATGTTCAGCAGAAACGCGACCGTCCAGAGCGCCGTCTGGGCTGCACCGCCGAGCAGGGCACCGATGATCAGCGGCACCCAGCCCAGCACCACCGGCACTGTGAAGAACCGCAGCGTCGAGCGCAGTGGCGGGTTCGTCGCGCTCGCCCAGAACAGGATCACGAGCTGCACGGCCCGGCCGACCACGTAGGCCAGGGCGAGAGTCAGCGGCGCGTCGAACAGTTTCGGGCTCTGCTGCCAGGCGTCCGGCAACACCAGCGCGGCCACGAAGATCGCCGCCATCGCGACCAGGGTGACCGCGCGGACCGGGCCGACGTCCGGCCGCACCAGGTTTCCCACCCAGATGTACGGCGACCAGGAGTACAGCAGCAGGAGCAGGAGGAGCAGCCCCTGGGCCAGGGTGAGCGCGCCCGGGGAACCCGCCATGAACGTGATGACCCGGGTGAGCGCGAAGACGAAGACCAGGTCGAAGAAGATCTCGAACATCGTGGTCCGGTGCGTCAGCCCCGCCGGCACCGGACGAATGTCGAAAATCCTCCTCACCCTCGCATTCTGCGCCCTGGACCTGGCTGACGCCCGGATCCGCTGAGACCCCGACGGTGTCGCAGCGGACCCGGCGCCACGCCGCCTACCGGACGCCCCGGTCTCAGGTCGAGGCGTCCGTCCGACGTCGGCTCCGCTCAGCCCGCCGCCGCACCTGCTGGTACGCGCCGGTCAGCCCCATCGCCCGGCGTACCTCGAGCACCGTCTGGCGTACCTCCTGGCGGGTCCGTTCCGTACCCTCCACGATCAGTCGGTCGACCAGGCCCCGGTCGGCTTCGATCTCGGCCCGCCGCTGCCGGATCGGCGCCAGGAACCCCTCCAGCGCGACGATCAGCCGTTCCTTGACCTCCACGTCGCCCACCCGCCCGGCCCGGTAACGCCGGGCCAGGTCGGCCACCTCGTCGCGGTCCGGATTGAAAACCTCGTGGTACGCGAAGACCGGGTTCCCCTCCACAGTGCCCGGCACGTCGGCCCGCACCCGGTTCGGGTCGGTGTACATGCCGAGCACCTTGCGACGCACAGTCGCCGCGTCGTCGGAGAGCGCGATCGAGTTGCCCCGGCTCTTGCTCATCTTGGCGGCGCCATCGGTCCCCACCAGGCTCGGTGTGTCCGCCGGGATCAACTCCGGCACCGGGAAGACGGGGCCGTACAGGTGGTTGAACCGCCGGGCGATCTCCCTGGTCACCTCGACGTGTGCGGCGTTGTCCCGGCCGACCGGAACCACCTCCCCCTTCACGCAGAGGATGTCCGCGGCCTGGAGCACCGGATAACCCAGCAGCCCGTACGGCATCTCCTCCTTGCCGGCGTCGCGGGCCATGTCCTTGAGCGAGGGCACCCGTTCCAGCCGGGGGACTGTCACCAGGTTCTGGAGGAGGGTGTTGAGGTCGCCGACCTCGGGGATGGCCGACTGGAGGTAGAAGGTGGCCCGGTCCGGGTCGACGCCGGCGGCGAGGATGTCGGTCACCATCTCGCGGGCGTTGCCGGCGACCTGGTCGATGTCCTCGCGGCGGTTGCGGGTGGTGAGCATGTGCAGGTCGGCGATGATGAAGAAGCTCTCGTAGCGCCGGTGCAGCCGTACCCGGTTGGCGATGCTGCCGACGTAGTGGCCGAGGTGCAGACGGCCGGTGGGCCGGTCCCCGGTGAGCATTCGTGCGACGGACATGGTGGTGCCTCTCGTATCCGAAGGTGGGTCACGCGTGGGCGCGCGCCGAGCAGGGCTGGCTCAGCCCTGCTCGGTCAGCGGGATCGACTCAGCGAGTCGCCCGCCATCGCGCGCCGGCGCGAAACCGCAGACCACCGGCACGGAGGACGTTCAGAAGTTGCTCACGGCCATCGCCGGAGCTGGGCGGGATCTCGGACACGGCACCGAGGGAGCGGCCGTCGACCAGGTCGACCGCCTCGGATGCGCAGTTGCCCGTCCGGACCACGGCCTCAGATTACCCGCGGGATGGCGCCGGGAGGCGGAAGGTAGCTGTCGGCGTAGTAGGCGCCGACGCGTTCCCGGTACTCCTGGTCGGCGGCTGCCGGATCGAACGGTGGCGCGTCCTTGATCTGCTGGCGGGTCCGGTCGACGTGCACGACGCGCTCCTGGTGATCCACCCGGTCGACCGTTCCGGCCGGCAGCAACACCTTCTGGCCGAAGATCCAGGGCCCGGTGTCCACCACCAGGTGCCCGGCGTCCGCCTCGTCGCTCGTCTCGTCGATGGCGCCGATGCGCCCGTCGCTCGCCTGCACCTGATAACCCACCAGGTCGACGGGCGTACCCGGGCCGGGGGCGTCCGGGCCGTCGTGTCCACCCTCCTGACCCTCCGGAGGGGTGACCGAGGGGGTGGTCTGCGTGTACCCGCCGGCCAGGGCGGACGGATCACGCCAGGCCCAGGGGTTGAAGATCGAGGTTTGCATGGGGCACCTCCGAAGGACGGTCCTCAGCTGTCCCCCTTCGCAGTGCCCATCCCGCTGACGCCGGAAACAGCGGGCACTCGACGCGGGGGTGCTCCTGCCCGCGTGCGGCAGAGCGCCGCGTCCGCGTCGCCGGCCCGGTGAGCAGGTGCGCTGGCATACTCGGCTGCCATGGTGCTGTCGCGAGGGTGGAGTCTCTTCCTGGTCGGAGTCGGCGTCTGGACCTGGGTGATCTGGCCGAGGTTCGCGGTGGCCATCTGGCAGGACCCGCGGTCCTGGGCGTCCGGCACGGTGGCCGAGGGTGCGGCCACCAGCTTCCTGTGGGTGCACGCGCTGCTGATCGCTGCGTCCCTGGCGATCGGCACCACCGCCGGTGTTCTCGGCGTCCGGGCCTGGCTCGCCGCTCGGCGGCGGCAGCCGTCCTGATCGCCGCTTCCCGGCGGCCGTCCTGATCGCCGCCGCTCCTGCGGATCAGGCCGCGCGAGCCCCCCACTACGGATGGTCGCCGAGCCCCGGTTTCTGCGGAACGGGCCTGACCTGGGGAAACTCCTCAGACGAACGAATGTGACGCGCGCCGCTACCCGTGGATTTGACGATCAAACCCGCAGACGCGTAACTTTCTCTCTGCCAGCGCGGAACGGGGCAAACGGGACGAAAGTCCTAGAGCGCCGAAACGGGATGGCAAGCCGGGTCAAGCAGGGGTTCGCTCCTGGGAGACGCGGTCCGGGCGGGGCTCGCCGGATCGGCCGCGAGGCGGATTTGGTGCGGCGAAGCCGACCGGGTAAGGTTCACGACCGGCAGGGAACCGGGCGAGACTGCGGGAAACCGCAGCGGCCGGTCTGCCGAATCCGACGACCTGACGCAGCGGTTCGCTGCTGCGTGAGTGCGCCGGCGCTGACCCGTACGAAGCATGACAGACCGGGACACACGGTTTGACACGGCGAAGACGGTGAGGTAACGTAGTAAAAGTGCCCGGCGCGAGAGCGACGGGGACGCGGTACGAAAAGCCCCGGTTGGGGTTCCACTGAGGTGGGGCTTCTGGTCGGTGTGTGGTTGTTCTTTGAGAACTCAACAGGGTGCTTGTAAAGCCAGTGCCAATTATGATTTATACCCCGGACTGGTCAGTTTTTGCTGGCT